>JABIZD010000094.1 GCA_018666555.1 Gammaproteobacteria bacterium | reverse complement strand
TCCGGGTTTGATGATCCATTTGCTTCAGCGGCATGGGTCCCAGTGGCATTGAAACCCACTGGAGTGGTTAATTGCTTGGTGGACCAGGGTGCAGCTATGGACTGTTTGAAGCATACGAGCAAGCATAACGCAACCAGGCTTATAAACGATGGCTTCAGTACACCCGGATGGGGCTTGAGGTATAAATCCCAGCGGCAACATATGACCAACAGGACAGAGAGCAACGAAGTCAATTGATTGGACTCTCCAAGGTTATCAGTATTCACTAGCGCTTAGTCGGACGGTGCAAACCTCATAGCCTCGGGAGCTTCGAGTTTCCCGCCTGTATCGGCCGATGGCAGAGCTTGGTCTACTGCGAATTCACTGCCCACCGAAATCTGAGTGTTCCATACTTCTGCCGAGCAGTTTAGTGCTGTAACGGCTGCGAAACCTGCATTCACCAGCCCTAAATCGCTATTCGGCGGAGGAGCGTATGCTGTTTCGACGAGATCAAAGAACAGTTCACCGTCACCTTCGTCTACTATCTGGCTTCTAACAGAGCCGAACTCAGCAAGACTGGCCCACCGCATCGATTTTACTTCCTGGTAAGGCAATGCCGGAACATTCAGGTTTAGCATGCAGCGGTTTGATGCCAGCATTAACGGTTCTAGCAGGTCGATAGCGAATCGGCAGGCCGTATCCCAGTGCCAGGGATCTGATACAGCCAAGCTTACAGCCAGGCTGCGGATGCCAAAATTCTGTGCAGCAAGAGCCGCTCCCACTGTACCGCTATGCAATACTGACCGGCCTGTATTGAGGCCGAGGTTAGGTCCCGAGATGACTACATCCGGCATGGGGCCAAAAGCGCCAAGGAAACCGCTTATGGCGCACAGTGCTGGAGGGCCATTAAGCCCAAATGCTTTTCCTTTGAGGTTTTCAATAGTGTGAGATTGGTATTTGATGGGTACATCTCGGGAGATATAGCCGAGGCTGGCACCGGTTCCCGATGCATCAAAGCTGGGAGCAACGACAACGACTTCAAAACCTACCGATTCAACTCGCCGAGCCAGTTCTTGAAGACCCGGACTCGTTATACCGTCGTCATTTGTAATTAACGCGCGCATTTGTCTCTATATAGTGGTGGTGACTTTAGCAGTGTCCTGTATTCAGAAGCTGGCGACAAGGGTTTCTAGTATTATTCTTCTATATATTGCTTGCATGCTTTAGCGGCCCTGTTTCTGGCAGACGCTTCACACTCTTGCCAGAGGTCATAACAGGTATATCGGTCTCTTTCATTTTCTAATGTTTCTTTGAAACAGCTGTCATATTCGGATTCACAAGCTATTAGTAACAATATTACAGTGGACACCAGCAAATACCGCATGTTTCCGACTCCTGCGTTAGGGTTTTCGGTTGACTTGTCTCCCACTTCTCTACATCGCTTGTTACGTTTACCACCCTATGCTCTCATTGAGGCGACTGCAACTTTCATTTGTAAGAAAATGTAAATATTTGGTTTTAAGGTTATATCTTTACTCGATAAAGCGTTTTTTTTAGCGAGGATTGTTGTTTTCTATTATTAGGTTTAATCCGATCGTGAATATGTGTAGGAATAGTAGGGCCTTGGCAGCCGTTGGTGAGAGTAGGTATACGGGCTATGGGTTGCTGGAAGTGCGGGCAGGCTTAATTGTAGTAAAATTGGTTGAGTAGCTGTTTTTATTGCTCTGGTCTGAGACCAGATAACCAGGGGGAATTGCCTCTGACGATTGGAATACTGCGGTCGGCTTCTTTGTTTGGGGTTTGAATGTGCGGTCAGTGGTTCAGCTCAGTCAAATTGACGAGGTAAAAGCAGATTCAAACTGGCTGGGATGGTTGCCATTTTGGCGCAGGTCTGCAAGGATTTGTTGGCAAGATCGCATCATAGGCAAGGAGGGAATGAACATGCTAAACGCATTTATAGGTGGTATTTGTATTGGCCTCGGAGCGATGCTACTGATGTTGGTAAATGGTAGGATCGCTGGGGTCAGCGGCCTTCTTTATCGGTCTTTCAATGACCCTCGGCGTCACTATTGGGCGCTATTGTTCCTTGCTGGGCTTTGTCTTGGCGCTGTTATCCACCTGGGGATATCGGGACAGCCGGCTCCGATATTTGCCCAATCGCTGTCAACGTTACTGCCTGCCGCCTTTCTGGTTGGTGTGGGAACTCGAATAGGCAATGGCTGTACCAGTGGCCATGGCATCTGTGGCATTGGTCGATTATCCCAGCGGTCCATTGTTGCCACAATTCTGTTTGTCGGCACGGCATTTGTAACCGTTTTTGTGCACTCAGGTTTGGGTGGGCTATGAATCTATTCTCTGCACTTATAGCCGGTACTCTATTTGGTTTTGGATTAGCCTTTTCGGGTATGACGGACCCGGCCAATGTTATTGGTTTCTTGAATCCAGGTGGTGAATGGAATCCTTCTTTGGCGTTCGTGATGCTGGGGGGATTAGCCGTTACCATGCCGGCTTTTCAGTTGCTGATTCCCAAAATGGAAAAACCGCTGCTGGCTGACGTCTTCGCCGAACCCAGCAAGGCCACTATTGACCTGAAGCTGGTTTTGGGCGCGTGTCTGTTTGGCATTGGTTGGGGTTTATCCGGCCTATGTCCTGGTCCGGTTGTTGCCGGGATTGCCTATCTTGACCGGGACGTTGTCCTGTTTGCTTTGGTCATGTTACTTGGAATGTATAGTGGTACCTGGATTATCCGCTTTCTGCCTGTGTCAGAGTGACTAATCCTGAGATTCCAAACCCCGGTTACCGGCTTCTCTTATCAGCGGCTGGTATTCTTGAAACGGCGATGGATTCAATGAAGCACCGGTTGTCAGCCCAGCATCCGTTGTTAGTGTGTGACCTGTGGTATAGCCGGATTCATCACTGGCCAGCCATAAGGCTGCATTGGCTACATCATCTGCAACGCCGGCTCGGTTTTTAAGCGGGGAAGTCTTCGCCAGCCTTTCTTTAGTTTCCTCGATAGCGGTAGCGTCGCCACTGAGGGCGGCGACCATGGCTGTTGCCATGCCTGCTGGGGCGATAGCATTGACCCGGACACCCACTGAGCATAGTTCGGCAGCGGTGTTTTTTGTCAGGCCGATGACAGCGTGCTTGGAAGCAGCATATGCATGCGGGCCGAGTCCACCCATCAGGCCGGCCGTACTGGCCATATTAATGATGGATCCTGAGCCTTGTTCCGACATTACCCGCGCCGCGTGTTTGCAGCCGTAGAATACGCCATTCAGCAGAACATCGATGGTGAATTTCCATTCATCCGCTGGGGTTGTTGCAATGGGCCCAGCTGAGCCGACGATACCAGCATTATTGTACATGATATCCAGTCGACCAAATTGGCTTACGGCGGTATCTATGAGGTTCTGTACATCTTCTTCCCTGGTCACATTGCAGGATACAAAAATAGCCTTTGAACCCAGTTCTGCTGCGAGCGCCCGCCCGGCATCTTCCTGGATATCGCCGAGCACAACTTTTGCGCCTTCAGCAACAAAACGCTTTGCAGCTGCGCAACCAAAGCCGCTGGCGGCACCTGTGATGGCGGCTACTTTTTGTTCGAGCCTTTGACTCATCTGCTTTCCTCATAGAATTTCTTATGGGTGTAATCCAACCATTTCTGGCCGTGTTCGGCAATACAATTTTTTGTATCTGTTAAAGTTTAATGATAATGGCAGGCAGGTTTAGAAATGGTGATGAATGAGGGGAGAGGGTATGGATACGATGATGGATCTTTGTTATCCAGTTGTTCAAATAGCTTACTTTGTAGAAAACATTGAAACGAGTGCAATTGCGGCTAATCGAAGATTTGGCGCTGGGCCCTTTTTCATAGCTAAAGAAATTCCGCTCGACTGGGTTGTTCATCGTGGCAAGGAAACTACGCTGGTACATAGCTCAGCCTACGGGCAATGGGGGCATGTCATGCTGGAACTGGTACAACAGGATTCTCTGGGACCATCGCCTTTTAGAGACCTTTTTGATGAAGGTTGCTTTGGACTGCACCATATCGCGTTGATGGTGCCTTCCATGCAACAGGCCTATCAGCATTTTCAGGAACAGCAGTTAGAAATTGCGACTCGTGCTAAGACTTCTTCTGGCGTTGAATTTGCCTTTGTGGATACGTTATCGTCATTGGGACACTTTTTGGAGATTTACCAGAAAAGTGAACAGTTACAGGGGTTCTACGAGATGGTAGCCGAGGCGGCCGAAAACTGGCAAGGGCAGGACTTGCTCAGATATTTAGACCGCTGATTGACCTGCCCTGTTATAAGGATAGTTGCTGGTTTCGAGATGAAGGATTAGCCGGTAGCTCTGGGTTGGGTCCGTTTGGGTGGTGGAGCGAAAAAGATCAGGAAGCTAGAAAAGATATTGAGTAGCGCAACTATGACCAGTGCTCCATTGAATTGCTGGTAGATATCATAATAAAAGCCGACCAGCCAGGGTGCCAAGGCGCCCAGAAGGAGTGCAAACGGCATGGCTGCTCCTCTGATTGCACCAATATGGCGACGGCCGAAAAAGCCAGTCCATATAACCTCCTGCATAGGGATCATGCCTCCCCAACCCAGCCCTAGCAGGCTATAAGCAGCGTATACCCATAATAGCTCTCGCTGCTCGGTTGCATAGATGATTAGTAAAAGCGCAATACCGGTGATGCCTGCAGAAACGGCAGCAAGCGGTTTGACCGGGGATCGATCGACCAGATAGCCCCATACGGGTTTAGAGACCAGCGCTGGAACCGAGGCGATCATCATTGCCAGGGCTGCCTCTGTTCTTGAAAACCCACTATCAGCCAGATAGGGCAGGGTATACAGAAGAATAACGACGATATTAATGGAAAAAAAGCCGAATGCGACGATCAGCGCATAGAATGAAAAAGTTCTCATCGCCTGGCTTCTGGTAAAGGAGGCACGGTCTTCTGCCTCTGCTTTGTCTCCGGCCCCTGCTAGAAGTTCAGCTTCACTGTAGCCGTCAGGTTGTAAACCAAAATCTTCCGGGGCACGGCGCATCACCAGGGCAATTGGGAAAAGTAAACAGGCAGTAAGCAAGGCTAACCATAACCAGGCTTCACGCCAACCTATATTGTCTATCAGCCAGGTCGCAAAAGGCGTTATAAGGATGCCGCCCAGGGATACTCCCATCGCTGCGACTGCGATCGCTTTGCCTCGGTTAACGACGAACCACTTGGACAAGGTAACGTTAACTACCAGATTTCCAACCATGGCACAGCCACAGGTCATGGCAACGCCATTTAATAGCCACCAGGCCCATAAGGAATCGATAAGGCTGTGCAGTGCAAGGCTGGTGGAAAGTATCAGCGTTCCCATGAGCATAATGGCTCTGCCACCCAGGCGGTCAACATAAGCACCTATGTAAATACCGGTGAGCGCCATGAAGACCTGGCCAATGCTCCTTGATAAGGCAAAATCACCACGGCTCCAGGTTAGCTCGTCAATCATTGGCAACATGAATGGTCCCAGCACGTAGCTGTACATTCCCAGCGAGACAAACTGGGCAATGAAAGCGGCTCCTAGTAACCAGTAACCGTAGTATATTTTTGTTTTCAGGGCTGGCTCCTTAATAGCGCTGCCACGTGACTATTGCACAGTCTGGATTTTAGAGGGTTTTAACAATGAAGTGGTGGTCCTGTTTAATGATTTCCGGGACTGTAAACCCTGTTTGGGGAGCCGCTATGCTGAGCCGGTTGCAAGCTGAGATTGCAGGATAGCGAAACGATCTCAGGCTGTCACTTTACCGAAGTCGACCCCGAACCGCATTAAAGCAATCGTTGCAGGAGGTTTTTTTATTGGTTGTATCGTAGCCGGTCGTAATGATCGGAAATCTCTGCCAGCAGATGATGGCGGGTTATTGTGCAATATATATCGAGTTTACTCAGAGATGGTCGGGCTACCTGGAGTCGAACCAGGATCTAACGCTTAGGAGGCGCTTGTACTATCCATTGTACTATAGCCCGTTTGTTTGCGCAGCGAGTATAGCAGACCGCATCGCACTGAAAAATAACGGTGATGTCATTTATGAGGTTCTAAGCGTATTAACTCAGGCCAATGACCTGTGCGATCATGGAAAAGGTGAATTGCTCACCTGCAAGTGGTTCCGATCTAGCTTGGCCTATGCTATTAAAACACCTTTAGAAGGTCAGGTAGAGGAAGAATATGAATTACCCTTTGTTTAGCGAATGGCATACCCCTCATGGCTTACCACCATTTGAGGAGATAAAGCCCGATCATTTTGAAGAGGCTTTTATAGCTGGCTTTAAGCAGAACAATGCAGAGATTAATGCCATAGTCACCTGCCCAGAAAAGCCGACCTTTGTTAATACGATTGAGGAATTGGAAAGATCAGGTAAGTTATTAAGACGGGTTGAGGCTGTTTTTTTTAACCTGGCGATAGCGCATACAAATGATCAGATTCAAGCTTTAGAGTTAAAAATCGCGCCACTTCTAGCTTTGCATGAAGCGAAGATATACCAGAATTCGAAACTTTTTGAGCGAATAACTCAGGTCAAACAAACCGCCATTGGATTGGAGAATGATCAAGTCCAACTGGTCGATGATTTATATAAGGGTTTCGTTCGAGCCGGGGCTGACCTGGATCCAGAAAATCGCCGGCTAGTTCAAAAAATCGATACCAAACTGGCTACCTTGATGACTGCGTTCGGCCAGAATGTTCTTAAGGAGAGTAATAGTTTTGAACTGGTTGTTGATGCTCCGTCAGTCTTGGCAGCTTTGCCCGAATGGGTCCGTGATGCCGCTCTAGCAGAGGGCCATGAGCGAGGGCTTAATGGTCAGCATGTGTTTACACTTGCCCGTTCGTCGATAACTCCGTTCTTGCAATTTGCTAATGATCGAGACCTCAGAGAAGCAGTCTATCGCGCTTATACCGGCTGCGCTAATCGCGATAACGCGCAGGACAATAAGGTAATTCTTTCCGAAATTGCCCTGCTTAGAGCCCAGAGAGCGCAAAAATTAGGCTTTGCTGATCATGCTGATTTTATGTTGTCTGATCGTATGGCTGGATCGTCCGCAAGCGTCAGAGGTCTATTGGACCAGATATGGAAGCCGGCCAGGCAGCGCGCAGTTGAGGAAGCCAAGGCTTTGCAAAAGGTAATTCAGGAAGAGGGAGGAAACTTTAGCCTCGCACCCTGGGACTGGGCCTATTATACCGAGAAAGTACGCCAGCAGAGATTCGATCTTGATGAGAGTGCCTGCAAACCCTATTTTGCCCTTGACCGAGTTCGTGAGGGGGCCTTTGCTGTAGCGGCTAAGCTGTTTGGTATTCGTTTTATATTAGTAGAGGATGCACCGGTCTATCATCCAGACGTTAATTGCTACCGGGTTGAAGAAGCGGATGGGACTTTGATTGGGCTGTTTATGACCGACTATCTCGCGAGAGCTTCTAAGCACTCAGGTGCATGGATGAGCGACTTTCGATCTCAGAGTCATCTGGATGAACTGGTTACGCCGATTGTTATAAACTGCTGCAATTTTGCGAAATCTGACCCATGTCTGTTAAGCATGGATGAGGTCAGGACTTTGTTCCACGAATTCGGACACGGCTTACATGGTTTGCTGTCCAAGGTTCGATACCCTAGCCAGTCAGGCACTAACGTCAGGCAGGATTTTGTAGAATTGCCGTCCCAGATAATGGAGCACTGGGCCACTGAACCTGAAGTAATGCTGCAGTACGCCCGGCACGTCGATTCGGGGGAAGCCATCCCTATGTCTTTGGTTGAAAAGCTGATCGCATCGGAAAAATTCAACCAGGGTTTCGCTACCAGTGAGTACCTAGCCGCCAGCTATCTGGATTTAGCCTGGCATGAAATTGGTGAAGACATACCTGATGTGCACGCCCTGGAAACCGCTGTGGCTAAAGATATTGGGTTAAACGAGGCAATAGATCCAAGATACCTTTCGACATATTTTAAGCATATATTCGAGGGAGAGGAGTATTCAGCAGGGTATTACGCTTACATATGGGCTGAAGTTCTTGATGCCGACGGCTTTGAAATTTTTAGGGCAAACGGTATTTTTGATACAGCAACAGCGGGAGCTTTTAGACAACATATTCTGGAAGCGGGTGGGACAGCTGAGCCATCGGTTCTTTACCGAAGATTTGCTGGCCATGATCCCCTGGTTGAGCCTCTTCTGCGCCAGCGGGGTTTAGACTGAAGTGAGCACTTCTTTGGGTCAGGGTCAGCTAAAGAAGAGGTGAATTGCTAGCCGGCTCAATACGCTGCTTGAGTCGGGCCAGTTGCACGTTCCATAGTTAAAAATGGCTGGGCTGCAAGGAGTTGCTTTTCGTCGGGTGATCTTTAATAGCAGGTGATGAGGTCAGATTTTTCTTATCTTATTCAGGAATCTTGCTTGCCGGGGGAATCAGTAGTATGGAGGTGACTGGTATCAGGTATCACTGGCGGTAAAGGTCCTGATTTTTCGGTATCTTCAAGAAGATTG
>JABIZD010000056.1 GCA_018666555.1 Gammaproteobacteria bacterium | reverse complement strand
CCAGCTAGTCTTTTTCTGGGTCATTTACGGTACGCTGCATCAGCGCTGGTGCTTATTAATGTGGGCCTGGAAAATTAATCACCCAGGGCAGCACAGGCAACAGCCCGGTTAGATAGACTGACCCCCCGTCTACCTTGACGAATCGGGTTTCGGTCGTGGCCGTTAGTGCAGAAGGCGAAGCTTAGTTCGGTCTCAGGATCAACCCAGGCTATCTGGCCCCCAGCGCCGCCATGACCAAAACTGGAAGCTGAATTATTATGACCAAAACCTCTTAGGTTTGACTGGGTTTCACCGGCTATTACTACGCCCAAGCCCCGCAGAACTGGTATTCCGCTATAAGGGTCGAGCAGGTGTTGGGTTCTTATCTGAGTGGCCTGCTGTATAGTGCTGGGCTGCCATGGGACATCCTGCCATCGCTCAGAGGATCCCTGGAAGCCGATCAATGCTTGGTAAAAAAGGGCAAGTTCTGCAGCAGACATGATACCTCCGCCGCCTGGAATGGGAATTTTCCGGACGTTGCTGTCATTGAATCGAGTTAAGGCATCCTCGGTAACTTCCGTAACAGGTGGTTCGGGTAGGTTCAATGCCGCAAAGTCAGCGGCCGTCATCGCTTCTCCAACGTGTTGTATCCGTTCGATTCTATGGTGCTCGCTGGCCGGACAACCCAGGTACAGGTCTTTAAGAGCAAGCGGCTCGGCAATACGCGTGCGTATTTGCTGGCTAAAGGATTCACCGTTAACAGCTTCGATAATGGCAGCAATCACCCACATAGATGAGGTTGGGTGATATTCGAAACGGCTTCCAGGCTGCCAATTCAGTCGCCAGGACTGGAAGCGCTGCCGCCGCTTTTCCTGGTCGAGCCAATCTAAGGGGTGAAACGGAGCATGCGGCAAGCCCGCTGTATGCGTGAACAGCTGCTCGATGGTAATGGCTTGTTTACCGTGGTCACAGAATTCAGGCAAGTAATCTGAAACCAGGCTAGCCGTATCGAGGTTATCTTCCTGTATGAGTAACCACGCCAATGCCGATGTTATCGCCTTGGTCGACGAAAAAACGCAATACAGGGAGTCCGGGGTGCCTGCGCCAAAGGTTTCGAACGCGACTAATTTTCCACGACGAGCGATGGCAAATTGTGCCGAAGGCAATAGTCCGGAATCGATATCCTGTTGGATTCGATCCTTGAGGATCCCTAGTTTATCAGGATCGATGCCTAGTTCGGCTGGATCATGCAGTTCCTGCTTGGCGTGTTTCATTCGGATTCCTATTTTTTGGGCCCTGATGGCGCTTCGAGCCAGTCTTTAAAGGCAGTATAAAATAGCTAATCCTAGCAGATAACAATGCCCGCATGTTGGCTCGATACTTGAGTGATCAGGCTAGTCATCCAAGCGTTTACTCACGGCTAAAGGAGATTACTCTCCTGTTTTCTAATTCGCTCCTAATGCAGGCTGTATTCCTCATTCGGTGAATCAAGGAATGTCAGATGCGAGAGTTAACTTCCCAGGAAATTGAACAGGTAAGCGGTGGCCTCGAACTCATAGATGCGGCCGCTATGATTGTCTCTATCTCCAGTTACAGCCCGGTGACCATGGCGCTGGGTTACCCCATTGCGGCGGCATTGGTAGCCATCGAGGTCCTGTCCGAATAACCGGGTCTGTGAAGGCACCGGCATCGTCGATTGTTCGGTGATCAGCCCCATGGAATCGTGGTCTTCACGCGCTCGTTGATCTTCAGGGTTTGATGGCACCAAGCCTATTTGAGTCTGCCATCAAACATGAGCTGGCTACTCTTCAGAGCGTGTAGAAATCCAACTGAGCGTAATTTTATTACTGTTGGTAGTAAGGTAGCGCAGGGTAAAGCCATCGAGCTTTAACAGGAGTAGAGGATCAACCACCAATATTAAGGAAGCGCAGTCTCATGTGGTCATACGCAGGTCGGAAGGAGTGTTACCAGGTTCTGTGGCAACAGGGTTCCAGTTTTCCTAGCGCGCCCGAGGCAAAACTGGTTTTTTATCCCGTTGTTGGCCGAGTTGTTCCCCAGTCCCAGCAATCAGATAGTCCGCTTAAAAGTCCAAATTATCTGACTCCTGTATTAGTCAGTAGGTCGACAGGACTGACTGAACAGGGCCCCGAAGATAAAGCCTTGTTGAGTCAATCCATGGTGATGACCCAGGAGACGTCAACAGATCCAGGTTATCGATTTTTACCGGTTACTGCATCGGCAGGGATGGCCTTATCAAGGATGATCTCGGCTATGTTGTTGACTCGACTCCGGATCGCTAGATGGTCACTTTTTTATTGGATTTCTATCACTGCAGGCTTCGCAGCAGTCGGTCTAGGTCGAGTCGCTTTGGTCTGGTGCCTGGTTAGCGGATTGAGCGCAGCGTATCACTGGTGGGACTATTTGACCGTTCAGGCAGCGCCGGGATTACTGCTGGATCGATTCTGGTTTTATGGTTGGTTATACAGCCGCTGTCTTGTTTATCTGTTGTGCTCGGCTAGTTTTGCTGGGCTGATAGGAGTAAGCCAGGTATTTTTGATGCAATTTTTTGGTTCGGCTGATGAATTGCTGATGCAAGGAGCTGTTATTTTTGATAATCGTGAACAGTTCAGATGGATTCGCTATTTTACTGCTCCATTGCTACACGTCAGCCTGACTCATCATTTGAGCAATTGTGGAGTGCTATTTCTACTGGCAGTGCTAGCGGGTCCATTGCTGGGCTATCGATATCTGTTGTTGGTCTATTCCAGTGCGGTAGGTTCCATGTGCGTGGTGGACGTTGTGTATGCCTACTTGCCATTTGAGGGCGACGGCATAGTCGGGCTATCGGGAGGCTTAGCGGGTGTTCTGGGCTGGCTGCTGGGCCTCAGTCTCAGATGCAGGCAACTATTTCCTAGATACTACTGCTGGAACGTGTTTGCGTTGCTGCTGGTCACTTTACTGGTATTGCCCATGGTGGTCAGCCAAGGGAGTTTTGTCTGTCACCTGGTAGGTTGCCTGCTGGGTCTTTGCCTGGTTTTAGTACTGCCGATTAATCAGATCACCTCTGGCTGGGCATATCCAGAGATTTGGAGCGGCAGTCTGAATGCTGAAAAAAGTGACCTTAGGAGCCGAACTCGCCAATGACCCCCGAGATACTTTCTTTTGCATCGCCAAACAGCATTCGGGTGTTTTCGCCAAAGAACAGAGGGTTATCCACCCCTGAGAATCCAGATGCCATGGAGCGCTTCAGCACAAAAACAGTTCTGGCTTGATCGACATTAATAATGGGCATGCCATAGATGGGGCTGTCTTCGTCTTCGCGAGCACTCGGGTTAACAACATCGTTAGCGCCGATGACAATCGCAACATCAACATTTTCAATCCTAGGATTGATGTCATCCATTTCTACGAGTTGTTCATAGGGAACGTCCGCTTCAGCTAGAAGAACATTCATATGTCCGGGCATACGACCAGCAACCGGATGAATAGCATAGGATACCTCGCAGCCATTGGCTTCAAGGATGTGCCCCAATTCTTTCACGACATGTTGAGCCTGCGCAACGGCCATGCCATAACCGGGAACAAAGCAGACATTAGAAGCCGCCTCAAGGATGTAATAGGCATCTTCAACGGAAACGGGCTTGACCTCTCCCTCAACTGCTTTACCCACTTTGACCGCGCCAAAGCCGCTGAACAATACATTAGCCAATGATCGGTTCATGGCTTTACACATGATGTTGGTGAGGATAATACCTGAAGCACCCACCAATGATCCGGCTACAATCAGGATATTATTATTGATGGCAAAACCTGCGGCACAGGCAGCAATCCCTGAATAGCTGTTCAAGAGGGATATTACCACCGGCATATCTGCGCCACCGATGGGGATAACGGCCATAATGCCAAGTAATAAAGCCAAGCCTAGCAGCCCGTATAGATAGACAGAATCCGCAGCCGGGTCTGTACAGAAACGATAAACGCAGGCAGCAATTGCAAGCAGTAACAGACCATTTAGCAATCGCTGGCCAGAGAACACGAACGCAGCACTGTTTAACTTTTCACTGAGCTTTCCATAAGCGATGAGGCTGCCAGTGAAGGTCAGTCCACCAATTAGAATAGCCAGCGCTATAGTAAAGGCGGTGAATCCACTAATGCCTGCGTCGGTTGACTGGTATAGGGTTGCCCAGCCTACCAGTAGACTGGCTGCGCCACCGGAACCATTAAACAGTGCGACCATTTCCGGCATGCTGGTCATAGCAACCAACCTGGCTGCCAGCAATCCTATAGCGGCACCAATTATTATGCCGCCAGCAATAATTTCAAAAGCAGCTCCGTCTGAGACCAGTGCCGCAACCACAGCGACCAGCATACCGATGGAGGAGAGTATATTTCCCTTTCTAGCTGTTGCTGGTGAGCCCAGCATTTTCAGGCCGTATATAAATAAAGCGGCCGAAACGATGTAAGAAAAGTTAGCAATCAGGTCAATCATTTACCGGTACTCCGCTTGCTCTTAAACATACTTAACATGCGGTCTGTTACCAGGTAACCGCCGACGACGTTAATAGTCGCAAAGGTCACGGCGGCACCGCCCAACCAGTTAGCCATATCGTTACCGCTGATACCTGCGGCCAGGAACGCCCCGGCCAGTGTTATACCGGAGATTGCATTTGCACCGGACATGAGCGGGGTATGCAAAGTTGCTGGCACCTTGGAGATTAGTTCAAAGCCGAGGAAAACGGCGAGAACTAATATGAAAGTAAGGAAAACTATGTCCATTTAAGACTCCTGGTTTCTCAAAGACAGGATCGATTGATTTACAATCGATCCTGCGGTAGTAATGACGCATCCACTGAGGATGTCGTCGTCTAAATTTAGTGCGAACGATTCGTTTTCTGGATCCCAGAACTCCGTCACGAGGTTAACGAGATTAGAGGCGTACATCTGGCTGGCATCTTTACAGACTTCAGCTGGCAGGTTCGACATCCCGATGATAGAGACGCCACCGACATCGACGGTCTGGTCTGGAATAGAGCCATCTACGTTACCACCTGAGTCAACCGCCATGTCGACGATAACACCGCCTGGCTTCATAACTTCGACCATGTCATGAGTGACAATTTTAGGTGCAGGTCGTCCAAACAACTGGGCCGTGGTAATAACGATATCCGCCGCGCTGATAACAGACTTCATACCCTGGCGCTGCAGTTCAAGCTGTTCGGCCGTCAGTTCTTTAGCATAGCCGGCTTCGGTTTGTCCGGTTGTGCCGAGATCAATTTCAACGAACTTTGCTCCCAGAGACCGAACCTGTTCTGCTACTACCGGCCGGGTATCAAAAGCCTCGACCCGGGCACCAAGTCGTTTGGCGGTTGCGATAGCCTGCAGGCCAGCAACCCCTGCGCCTATAACGAATACCTTGGCTGGGCTGAGGGTGCCAGCCGGAGTCATCATCATCGGTAAAATCCGGTCCAGCTTCTGTGCCGCGATTATCACCATGACGTAACCAGCGAGGTTAGCCTGGGAGCTCAGGGCATCCATTTTTTGCGCTCGCGTGGTGCGAGGAATCATTTCCATACTAATCGCGGTAATTGACTTTTCTGCTAATTTATCGATCAGGGTCGGCTCGTTGTATGGATCAAGATAGCTGATCTGAATGCAGCCGGCCTTTAGCAGGTCGATATCGCTTATTGACGGCTTCTGGACTCGCAGTACTATGTCGGCCTGGCCGAGCAGGGCGCTTCGGTCAGTTTCAATCTCGGCTCCGGCTGAGAGGTAATCCTGATCAGAGTAACCGGTTTTTAATCCGGCGCCGGATTCAATTTTCAGCGTAAGGCCCAGCTTGGATAACTTTTTGACGGCGTCCGGAACAAGCGCGACTCGTCGTTCTGTTTCTGCTGTTTCAGCGGGTACAACTATCAGCATAAGTGGTGTCCAGAAGGGTAGGTTAGTCGAATGTTTTAGATGAGCAGCAGCCCAAAAATCGTTATGTCATCTTCCTAGAAAAAAACTAAAGGTTTGCCAGGGCTTGTTGATATATTTCTGTCACAGGCCTCGTATCTGCAATAGGCTACCCTGTTTTGGGACTTCAGATAGCGATAAGCGAGTTGTATAATGTTCAGTCTTTTCATTTCAAGTAGCCATTATTCGGCCAAATATGTTCATCTATCGGTCGGTTCAGGTATGCTGAGTTGACCGTCGTTGATGCTTTATCATTCGTTTTCAGGTATTCGTTTAACCAAACCACAACCAGAAACTATTTTAGGCTCTCAATCTAGTGGCTACATGCTTGGGTCGGTCGTAATCCTAACGACAAAATATTCGAAACCTGTCGAAAATCTCCGCAAGGGAAAGTACCATGATCCTTTGTGCCTTACCACTAAATGTAGGAAAAAGCGGTTAAGTTTTAGGTTTTATCAGCTTTCTGGAGATAATAAAGCCTTATCAGGCGTTTTTGGTTATTTGATTTCGCTACGCCGATTTGATTTCGTTTTGGCTATTCGATTTGGTTTAAAATGCTGGGTTCTGTATGAGTAAAATATTTGGTTCTGGTTTAAATAAGAGTAACAAAGATAGCCGGGCTTCGGTGGCTTTACTAAGCTGCCTTGATTGAACCGGCCCGCAGGTCAAGGTGCCGGCTGTGTACCCATAGAGATGATGATCAGGAGGAATTTGTAAAATGAGTTGGCATCAAGAAACTGATGAGATTCGCCTACGTCGAAAATTATCAAAGCAGCAGGGTGGTGAGGAAGGTATTGCCCTTCAACATGCTAAAGGGCGCCTGACCATCAGGGAACGTATCACGGAACTGGCAGATACGGATTCATTTGAGGAGCATGGTGAAGGTGCTGGCTTTGCCGAAAAAGATGCAGAAGGGAATATCGTCTCGTTTAGTCCGGCAAACTATGTTGTCGGGTTTGCGCAGGTCGACAATCGAAGGATTGTTTTAGGGGGAGAGGATTTCACCTTAAAGGGAGGATCGCCGAACGGCGCAGGCCTGAGGAAAAGTGTGTATGCCGAAGAACTGGCCCTGCATTTTAAAGTTCCCCTTGTCCGGTTGCTGGAAGGCGGCGGAGGTAGCGTTGCGGGTTCGTCAGGGAGTGGTCCAAAGACCGTTGGTTCGCCTGTTTATGCTGATCCGCGGTTTAGGGTTATCGCCGCAGCGATGACGGAAGTGCCGGTTGTTTCAGCAGCTATGGGGCCAGTCGCCGGGTTCCCTGCAGGAAGGTTGGTGGCATCACATTTTTCTGTGATGGTTAAGGGTATATCCCAGGTGATGGTGGCAGGGCCAGCTCTAGTTGAACGGGCCTTAGGTGTGAAGCTGAGCAAAGAAGAGTTAGGTGGTTGGCGGGTTCATGCTAGAAGTGGCCTGGTTGATAACGTCGTAGATTCAGAAGCTGAGGCGTTTGCTGAGATTAAAAAGTTCTTGAGTTATATGCCAGGGAATATCTGGCAAAGACCAGCTCGACAAACATCAGAAGATGATCCAGAACGTCGAGAGGAGGAGTTAGTGGATATCGTCCCGAAGGATCCTCGCAAAGCATTTAATATGAGCAAAGTGATCAGGCTGATTATGGATAAGGACAGTTGGTTCGAAATCGCACCCTTATATGGTCGCGGTCAGATCATCGGCCTGGCCCGGCTCAATGGCAACGTGGTTGGCGTAATAGCCAACGACTGCAAACATTTTGCCGGGGCGATGACGGCCCAGGGCTCTCAGAAAGCTAAAAGGATGATGGAGTTGTGTGATACTTTTCACATTCCCATAGTCAATTTTATGGATGAACCTGGTTTTATGATCGGTCCTGAATCAGAAGCATCGGCAGCGATACGATATGGCATGAGTGCGGTTGCTGCTGCGGTGCAATCAACGGTTCCCTGGGCAACCGTGGCTGTGCACAAATCATTTGGTGTCGCATCGGCAGCACATTTTGCGCCTAACACTTATAAGTTGGCTTGGCCATCTTATGAAATGGGCGCTCTGCCGGTTCAGGGTGGTGTGGCGGTTGCTTACCACCGGGAAATTGCTGCTGCAGCAGACCCTGATAAAAAACGACATGAGCTCGAACAAAAGTTAATCGAAGCACGGTCGCCTTTCCCTATGATGGAGAGTTTTGCAGTTCATGAACTGATTGATCCGAGGGAAACAAGAAGCAAACTTTGTCGCTGGATGGAATGGGTCGATCCGTTGCTGGAAGCTAGCAAAGGCCCTGTAAAATGGGGTATGAGGCCTTAGCATGCTGCGCGGATGGTTTATCGCAGCGCTGCTGTGTGCCTTGCTGCATGGCCCGGAAGCACGAGCGCTGCAATCTGAAGTAGTCAGTTCGGGGCAGGTAAGTGCTCAACTATTGGCTGATGTGTCGACTGTTCAGGCAGGCCAGGGTTTCCTATTGGGCGTTAAATTAACTATGGCTCCTGGTTGGCATACGTATTGGCGTAACCCCGGCGATTCAGGCGCACCGATCAAGTTGTCCTGGCAGCTTCCGGAAGGCGTCACAATTGACCGGTTAGGCTGGCCGATTCCAGAACGTATTGCTTATGGGCCACTGACCAACCTGGGTTATCATGGTAGTGTGTTGATTCCCTTGCAAGTTACTGTGAATCAATCCTTTGATCTTGAGGTATTGACGCTGGGACTTAAGGGTAGGTGGCTGGTCTGCGCTGATATCTGTATACCAGAGACTGCTTCTCTAGCGTTGGTACTGCCCAGTTCTAATGCTGCTGTCCCCGATAGTGGGATCAAGCCGGTTTTGCAGGCGGCGATAAATGATCTGCCCAGGGCTGTCAAAGGAGTTTCTTCGGCTAACCTGGTTGATAATCGGCTGGCCATTGATGTGCATTTCCCGGGTCTGCAACAAGCCGCTATAGAGAGCCTTGATTTTCTGCCTTACACCGAAAATTTAATCGAATTAAATGAGCCCGTACAGGTGACTTATACAGAGCAGGGCGCTCGTTTGGAAATGACGGTGCAGAACCAGGCTGATACAACTGACTTATCTGGTCTGATCTTGTATAGCGAAACTGTAGCAGGAGAACGCCTGCAGTCAGCCTTTGAAATCAGTCCGGATTTTCAGGCAGGCGGAGTAGATCAGTTAGGTCTGCTTACCGCCCTGTTGCTGGCGTTTCTTGGCGGCCTGATATTGAATTTAATGCCCTGCGTTTTTCCTGTTCTGTCTATTAAATTACTGAGTTTAATTGATGGTGTTGAGAAACAGGCGTTCCAGGTGCGCGTTCATGGTTGGCTCTACACCGCCGGTGTGCTGGTCAGTTTCCTGGTTATGGCCGTGGTATTGTTAGTCTTGCGGGCAGGGGGGGACCAGATAGGCTGGGGTTTTCAGCTGCAGTCGCCAATTGTGGTGGCGTTACTGTTCTATCTTTTCTGCCTGGTCGGTTTGAATTTATCTGGTTTTTATGAGTTTGGTTCGCGCTTGCAGAATCTGGGTGCAGGCTGGCCAGATGCAAAAGGCGGAACCGGAGCTTTTGCTGCAGGGGTTCTCGCCAGCGTTGTCGCAGCTCCGTGCACGGCACCGTTTATGGGTGTGGCGCTGGGGTACGCCATAGTGCAGCCATGGTGGCTTGCGCTGGCTGTGTTTTCAGCGCTTGGCCTGGGTATGGCGGCACCGATTCTAGCCTTGTGTCATGCACCTGGGATGATGGGAAAACTCCCCAAACCAGGCGTTTGGATGGTGCGATTCAAGGAAGCGCTGGCATTTCCTATGTATGCGGCAGCGCTGTGGCTTTTGTGGGTCCTAGTTCAGCAAACCGGGTCTGATGGATTAGGTCGTGCCGGAGTCGGGTTATTATTAATCGTATTCGCGATCTGGTTATGGCCTGATAATATTAGCCGTTCTGAGTCAAGTCGAGGCAGCTTGAAGTCTGTAGTCAGGCTTGTGTCTATTAGCTGTGTTTTGCTGTCGTTTTATGCTGTGTGGGCCCTTCAATCGGGTGCAGCAGTGGCCTCAGCTGAGATCCGGCCTGAGGGTTCTGGCGAAAATACCCAAGGCCCTACGGCGATAGCATTTTCGCCATTGCAACTGCGTACTGCTGTTAACAGGGGGATGGTGTTCGTTAATTTTACAGCGGCCTGGTGCATTACCTGTAAGGTCAATGATGGTTTTGCCATTGACACGGCTGTGACCAAAGCGCTCTTTAAGGAATATTCGGTTACCTATATGAAAGCGGACTGGACCAATGAGGATCCGGTGATCACCCGTGCGCTGGCTGACTATGACCGGCTCGGGGTGCCGTTATACCTGCTGTTTCCGCAAGGAGGCTCGAGAGCAGAGGTCCTGCCCCAAATCCTGACCCAGAACATGTTACTCGAGGCCGTGCCACGCCTCGCGGGGCTCCAGGTGGGTGACTTTAACGTAGATTGATATTCGCGAGCGTTGCTTGATATTGACGTGGTCGACTAAATTCTCATCGATAATGGAACTTTACACAGGCTATTTTGCTTCTCCTCAATAACGTACTGGCCTAACTTAGTATCCTTGCGTAATTGCCAAACTTTTACTTTGGCTTTGCACATCCTCAAGCCGCCAGCGGATAATTATTCCGGCACTAACGCAATTAAATCAATTGGTTATCCTATTGTTTGGTCTTTACCCCTGATTAATCCTGGGCGGCAGTGAAATATTACGGAACTATTCTGTAGCCAATATTATAAAAACGCCTGTTTTTAATGATATTGAAACCTGAAAAGCTAAATTTGGAACCTTATGGAACCTTATGGAACCTTATGGAACCTTATGGAACCTTATGGAACCTTATGGAACTGGCGGATGGCGAATACAGCATCCCGCTCTGATAGTGTCGGGATGTAGTATCCTGTCCAGTCGCTGTTACTGTCATGCCAGTTGTAATGCTCTATGGGTCGATCCGCGCCGAAGCATTACCCTTGATGACCTCAACGCCAGCCTCATCTGTGGTTGACAGTTGCAGATCGACATACTGTGTGCCTGCTTCCTCGCGTATTGCCTCAACGGTTGCCGTTGCTGTTAGCGTAGCGCCGGGAAACACCTGGGATGTAAAGCGGACTCCATAGGCGGTCAGACGACCATCACCAACATAGTTGGTCAGCATTCTGCCGGTCATTCCCATGGAAAGCATGCCATGAGCAAATACCGAGGGGTATTTTGCAATCTGTGTGGTAAAAACTTCGTCTGAATGCAGGGGGTTATAGTCTCCCGATGAGCCTGCGTATTGTACTATCTGGGTTCTCGATAGATTGTTGCAGACTTCCTCGGAGTATTGATCTCCGATATTTAATTCACTTGATTTTAAAGCCATCCGGTTTTCTCCTGATTGATTAGCTAGTCGTTGCAGGTCGCTCTGTGCGAACGCCTACACTCGTTGCTGTTACGATGAGTTCACCATTTTGGTCTCTGTATTCGGTGACGGATTCACTGAACATCAGTTTGCCACCTCGGCGTCCTTCTTTTTCCCAGCTTTTGCCGGGTTTTGTCGTTGCAGAAAGAACATCGCCTGCTTGTAGCTGCTTGTGATAGACGTAGTGTTGTTCGGCATGCAGCCCACCACCGCCACCGCCACCACCGCCACTACCTTCGCGTTGAGTTATACCGGTTGCCTCTTTGGCCGAACCAAACCACTCCTGGCCGATTTTAGGCCGGAGGAAATAGTCAGGATCAAATTGTGCGCTGGCCTGGACAAAGGTGGGTGGTGCAAGTACAGCACCCGGTTCTGTCTTCGCGGCAGAGTCAGCATCGTAGTAAATGGGGTTTGGGTCACCGATAGAACGGGCAAACATCATGATATGACCCGCTTCAATTGGGAATTTATCGACTGCCATTGTTTTCTCCTTTTTACTCTCGACTCGATGGTCGTTGCTAATGGTTAAGTTGACTACTTTTGCTATTAAGCAGGGCCCCAAGTTACTCGCAGGCGTTATCCTTCGTCAAGTAATGTAAAAGTTTAGGATAAGGGTTGCTGCAAATGTAGGTGAGAGTTATCATCGAATGCCCGGGTTTAGTAACTCGAAGGGTAGTGCTGTTTCAGCGTTGGGTGAGCTAGCCTAGTTAAATTGTTCTCTAACATATTGCCGGAGCGAGGCGAGTGATGAGCCAGATTAAGGATCTTTTTTAGTATGTCAAGGCCACCCCGCATAGAGTTCCCCGGCGCCTGTTATCACGTTACCGGCAAAGCGCTCGTTGAAAGAAAATCCTTTGTTGATAAAACAGATTACAACGCATTTCTAAATGTTCTTGATAGCGTAGTATCTCGGTTTGGCTGGCTAGTTCATAGTTACGCCCTGCTTGAAGATCATTACCATCTTGTTGTCGAGGTGCCGCAGTCAAACCTGTCGAGAGGGATGCGTCAGCTTAATGGCGTTTATACACAGCACTACAATCGTCGTCACCTGTCCGAAGGTGCTGTTTTTCATGGCCGTTTTAAGAGTGTCGTATTCGAGAAAGAACTGTATCTTCTGCCGATTTGTCGCTACGTGGTACTGAACCCGCTGCGGATTTCCGCACAGACCAATTTGGCTGAGTATCGCTTTAGCAGTTACCTGGCATTGATTGGCAAGGTGGCTTGCCCTTCATTCTTGCATCGAGAAACTGTTTTAGATGCTTTTTTTACTGATCGGGAAATAGCTGCGCAGGCGTGGAAGAAGTTTGTCGCGGCTGGAACACTGGCGAATTCACCCTTGGCTGGCCGGTCGAACCAGGTGCTATTGGGTAGCGAGGCGTTTGTCGATCGCTTGCAGAATATGATGAAAAATAGCCGCAAAGCTAAACAGGCACCTAAAAGACAGAGACGAAGGAAGTCGCTACGGGTATTGTTCCGGCATATAACCAATGCCAGTAAGGCAGAGCGCAATGCAGTCATTAAACAGGCTCACCTTGAGTATGATTATACGCTGAATGAAATTGGTGATTTCCTCGGTCTGCATTACACTACGGTGAGTAAAGTGATCAATGCGGATTATAAACAACGTTTGTAATATTAAAATCTCTGGGACTGCTGGAATCGCAGTATAACGGGAAGGTGGTATTTCTTCGATCCGACCTTTTTATATTAGATTGTGCTGACCCAGGTTTAACGCTATGCTTCCGTTCAGCGGTTAAGGGGCAGAGCCAAATACAGATGTCTGACCGACTGATTTAGCAGTTTAAAAGCGGGTTAATGGATAGTTTGGCTCTTGAAAGAACTTTAAGGATTACTGCAATTAAATAACAGGCCGACCTTTACTGGTAATCCGGTCTATAATGGTAATAATCTGTAATGGTAATCTGTAATGGTAATCTGTAATGGT
>JABIZD010000066.1 GCA_018666555.1 Gammaproteobacteria bacterium | reverse complement strand
TTCCTGATCGAAAAGCGTAAAGATCCTGCAGAGGTTACCCTTCGAGCAGGCTTTGATTACTTTATGGGAGGTCCTGATATCTACGGGGATTTTTATTTAACAACTGATATTCAACAATGATGTCTTTAATCCTTTGGATGAGCGTTCTTGCCATCCATATAGCCTATGTGCAGATAGTCCTCTATGGATATGCCCTGCACACAAGACAAATTGATGCCGAACTCGGTTGGATCTGAACGCCGCCTATGATGGGTATAAATTCCACAGACAGAGCAAAAGTAATGCTTTGCCGTATGTGTGTTAAACGTGTATGCAGTTAAAACTTCGCGGCCCTTTGTGACCTCTAGGTTTTCAATCTTGACTGATGCAACAACTGCGCCTTTCCTACTACAGATGGAACAATTGCACCTGCGTAACTTCTCCAATCCGTTCGGCATGGTTAAATTCAACTCAACCGCACCACAATGGCAAGCAGCAATGACATTTTGATTCATGGGCGCTTTTCCTTAAGCTGGCAAAATTCAATTCATCACGAATATAAAGTTTAGAAGGGACCCACGACAATTTATTGTCGGGTTTGCCGGTAGGCTTTTAGCTCCCTCAGGCCATGCCCCTACTCAGCAATCAAGAATTAACTTGTGACCTCGCGTGAATTCTAGCCGCTGCCTATCCTTATTCAGTATCGAACCGGCCAAAATCTTACAGCTAACCAAGAATCCGCCATACTATCTATCAAAAACTCGGTTTGGCTATCAAAAACTCGGTTTGGTCGCGAAAGGCGTCAACTGCAACTCATGGGTCCAACAGGACCTGTGTTGCGAATGAAGATAGAAAAAAGCATCTGCAATTGCTTCAGGGTTCATAATGATGTCGGGATTCTTGATGGCCATGGGCAGACTTCGGGTTCCCGGTGAATCTATCAGTCCGTCCACGACGACGTTAGCAATATGAATCCCAAATTCGGAATATTCTTCCGTCAACGCCTGCGCCAGTGTCCGCATCATCACCCTTGGATAATAAAGGGACTGGCCGGTGTAGCGTTTCCTACCGCGCAGCCCTGCTGCATTATTAGTGATCAAAAAAGAACCGCTTCCCCGCTCCCGCATTGCCGGCAATATTTCTTTAGCCACTAGAAATGGACCCCTGCTGGCGACATGTTGTGCCGTTTCAAAGAATTCTAAGGGCATATGCTCGAGCAGTTCCTTCTCCGGTGGCAAATCCCGACCCTCGAGATATCCAGCATTAAGAACAACCACCTCAGGCTCACCTACCTGGTCACGGATTACACTGAAGGCCGAAGTGATTGAACTGGCAGAACTCAGATCAAGTTCGACCGTCATACATTGCTGACCCTTGTCTAAAATCGCCTGCTGCAAAGCAGCTGCATTGGCAGTCGTTCGGGTCGTCAGTACGACACTATAGCCTTCTTCTGCAAAACGTTGGGCTATAGCACCCCCTACACCCCAACGGGCAGTCACTGGTATTTGACTATCGTCAAGATCACCGCCATGAACTAAGTGCGTGTTACGCCCATCAGACTGCCACTTGGACGTTGCGCCAATTATAACTGCTACAGGTTTCGTCACCATACGTCGTTCTCCGCTAAACACCGGCAGGACCTATCAATCATATCGGTTCCAAATTACCAAATCCTGAAAAACAAAGGTAGTGGTAGATCCCCTATCACCCTACTGGATTAATCAGGTAATCAGCAGCAGACCCGCTCATCCATTCCATGGGTTCATTGCTAGATCGCTCTGGATCAGGGGTATCTCGTCAAGATTTGCCGTCATCCCCTGACTACAGCATCGCCAAAATCAACGCCTGGAATGACTACCAATATCGATTCTTAACCATTTTTTCCCAACAGTTAAAATGCGGCTGGCCATGTTACCCTTGGTGCTGTCAACGATAGAGCATTCATGAAGGTGATACAGACAGGTGGTCTAGCACCACTCAATATACGTGATTTCAGGTATTTACTAGCCGGCTTTGCTATCGGTCAGATGCTGATGCCGCTGCAGTTTATCACCCAGATTCTCTGGGTACAGCACTATGCCCCTAAAGACTATTGGTTAATTCTAGTGGCATTTATAGCCACTTCCCGTGGATTAGGTGCATTGACATTTGGTTTATACGGGGGTGCCATGGCAGACCGGTTTAATCGCCGCTCCCTGCTGCTAACAATTCAGACACTGCAGATTTTCTGCACTGCAGCCATTGCCCTACTCATGTATAACAGCATCGGTAATCTAGCCGGATTTACATTATTTTTTCTGCTGACTTTCATCTCCTCAGGACTACAGAGTATCGATGCGCCTACCAGGCTTGCCATTGTTCCTGATATCCTTGGCCAAGCATTAACCCCTGCCGGTATGTCCCTGAACCAGGTGGCAGGTCAAGTAGCCATGCCGCTGGCAATGGCTTTCACCGGTATCATCATTAACGTAGCTGGATTCAGTGGCGCCTACCTGTTCAGCACTCTAGGGCACTTACTGGCTATTATTTTTATTGCTCTCATGCACTACCAACCCAGTTATACTGCCAAACTAGACACAACCCAGCGCTACAGTTTTCAAGAGGTTTTTAAAGACATTGGGGTTGGCCTCAGCTATGCGCGCAACCACCCTGTTATCCTCTGGGTGATTATCCTGCTGGTCATGATGATGTCTCTGGGTTATCCAGCCACTGCCAGTCTCGGCCCGACCTGGGTCACCACCGTTGTCAATGTGCCCATCCCGCGCATGGGCTTTGTGGTCATGTTTTGGGGACTTGGCTCACTTACCGCAGCCTTGCTGCTGACCCGATTCTCCGGCACCGAAAAGCGAGGTCGCCTGGTTGCTTTTGGCGCTCTGCTGTTTTCAATTTCATTCGTTGTATTTGTATCCGGTCGCGCAGAACTCAATGTCATCATCGGCAATTTTGGCCTTGGTGCAGGCATGACGATTACCATGGTATCCAGCACTATTTTGATCCAGCACCTCGTTCCCAACGAAATTCGAGGCAGGATCATGAGCATCTTCCAACTGAATATGGCTTTTGCTCAACTAATGACCATGCCCGTCGCCATACTCGGGCAATGGCTAACCTTACCCGTAGTCTTCCCACTACTCTCAATCCTGACTCTGCTGAGTGTCATCCTTATTCTGGTCACCCAACCACAAGTGTTTCGGGCGGTGACAACACTGCATTAAAAGTCAGCTACCAATAAACCTGAAACGACTATATAAACCAGGCTAGATGTCTCGCCTGCTAATCAGGCAAAGCACTTAAAATCGCAACGGAATACCTCCAAGGTGAGCCAATGCAACCGACCGATAACCAGCGCGGAGAATATGGCCCGGCATAAACTGAAAAATTTAATTTCAGCCTGACCAATAACAGCCACAGGATAAAATTAAATACACAAATTACGGCGATTTAATTAATGCCGTGAGATAGGGTACATATAGATCACTAGCAGGCACTTAAACATCAACTACCTAAACACCAACAGCCACAGGATAAAATTAAATACGCAAATTACGGCGATTTAATTAATGCCGTGAGATAGGGTACTTATAGATCACTAGCAGGCACTTAAACATCAACTACCTAAACACCAACAGCTTCAACAGGGAAGGTTCCAACACTAGGAGGGAGAACTTATGGCAACCATTACAAAAGTACTGATCGCCAATCGAGGAGAGATTGCCATACGCATAGCCAGAGCAGCTCATGCATTGGGCATCCAAACCATTAGTATCTATGCAAAAGAAGACGAGCTGTCCTTGCACACCCGACACACCGACGGACGGATTCAACTCAATGAAAGTACCGATCCTGTCGCCTGTTACCTTAATATCGACAATATCATTGAAATCGCGCTGGATAACGGCTGCGATGCAATTCATCCCGGATACGGCTTCCTGTCCGAAAATGCTGAACTAGCAGAAGCCTGCCAGGCAGCCGGTATCCTCTTCATTGGACCCTCAGCGGAGACCCTGAGACTGTTTGGCAACAAGGTTGAAGCCAAAAAGCTGGCAGCGTCTATCAATATCCCTGTTATTCCTGGCTCATCTATCACCCATGCTCAAGATGCTCTTGAATTCGCCGAAAAGCAAGGCTTCCCCGTTATGGTTAAAGCTGTTGCCGGCGGGGGAGGCAGAGGCATGCGTGCGGCCTATTCAGCGGATGAATTAAAGGATGCCTTTTTGCGATGCCAGAGCGAGGCCGAAGCAGCCTTTGGTAATGGTGCGCTATTAATCGAAAAGCTCCTTGAACAACCCCGGCACATTGAAGTTCAGATTCTAGCTGATGCTTCCGGCCAGGTGGTACACCTGTTCGAGAGAGACTGCTCCATCCAGCAAAGAAACCAGAAAGTGATTGAGATAGCTCCAGCACCTAATCTGGAGGAACCGCTGCGCGCGAAACTTCTCAACCAGGCAGTTGCTCTGACAAAAGCCTCTGGCTACCAAAATGCAGGAACCGTAGAATTTCTCATCACGCCGGAGACGGGTGAACATTTCTTCATTGAATGTAACCCTCGCATCCAGGTCGAACACACGGTGACTGAGCAAATAACAGGAATCGAACTGGTCGAAGCCCAGTTCCTGATTGCTGCTGGCGCTAGTTTAAAAGATCTAAACTTGACTGACCTGGCAGCGCCACGAGGGTTTTCGATTCAGACCCGAATTGTCATCCAGAGTACAGGCACGATCACTGCCTACAAGGAACCGTCCGGGCCTGGTATCAGAGTCGATAGCAACGGTTATACGGGTTACAATCCACCAGCCCAATTTGACCCATTACTCGGCAAGCTGATCTGCACTGCGCCTTCTTACGATAGGGCATTGAAAAAAACCCGTAAGGCCCTGGAAGAATTTCATATTCAGGGTATATCGACCAATCTCCCCCAATTAAGGACGATCATCGACAATACGACTGTTCTCGCCGGTAACGCTCGCACCACTCTTTTGAGCGACGCGGCGATGAACATAAAACCCGCCACAAAGGCCAGCGAACCGCTGCAACTACTAGAACAACAATCCAGAGCACTGGGTATCAGACTACCCAGCAATGCCCTGGATTCAGATGCAGGTACCGGCCTTACCCCAGCAGAAGGCCAGCGCCCAATCGAATGTCCGATGAGTGGCAGCATTATAGAAATAGCGGTATCACTGGGGAGTCATGTAAAAGCCGGTGATACTCTGCTAGTCATCAGTGCCATGAAAATGGAAACGACCATCACAGCGCCATGCTCCGGGATGATTACGGACATGGGCGATCTCAGTATTGGTGTTGGCGTCACTGCCGGTGAAGTCGTGCTTGCCATGGAGCCGTCGTCCATTGATGAGTCCATCAAGTTAGAGCGGCACAACTCCTGGATACCGGTCCTGGAAGAAGTTGCAACGCTAAAAGCCCTGGCTGAAAAGAGATTAGTAGCAGGCTCGCTTGATCCTGGCGTCGTTCGACAGCGTTCCCGTGGCAAGTTGACCTGCAGAGAACGGATCGAACTACTGCTTGATGATGGTTCCTTCAGGGAAGTCGGCAGCGTCGCCGGATTCGCGTCATACGACGATCAAGGTGAGATCAATGCCTTTACGCCAGCCAACCATGTAGGCGGGTGGGGCGAGATTGAAGACCGAACCAGTATTGTCTGCGCTGATGACTTCACATCCAGGGGCGGCCATGCTGATGGCGCAATTGGTGCTAAAAGTCTGCATCTCGATAGATTATCAATGCAACTCAGAGTCCCCTCTGTGCGTCTGCTTGATGGGTCTTCCGGCGGCGGCAGTGTCGCTGCCATGGTTCCACAGCAGAAAACAACTGGTGAAAGCGATGCCAAGGAAAGCAGCGGCGCAATCAAGGCTGGCAGACCCAGGGTGGCAGGTTCCGGAGGATCTTTCCTGCCTGGCCACCTTGGCAGCACGCCCTATACCAAGCAGCTCAATACGGTCCCGGTAGTCAATATTCTGCTAGGTAGCGTGGTCGGTATCGGTGCAGCCAAAGCTGTGCTAGGGCACTTTTCGGTCATGGTTCGGGATATCGCCCAGCTGTTTGTAGCAGGGCCACCCGTCGTCAGTCACGCCATGGGTTACGATATCACCAAGGAAGATCTGGGCGGCTGGCATGTTCACTGCACCAACGGCTCAGTTGATAATCTTGCCGAATCCGAACAAGAAGCGGTCAGTATGGCCAAACAGTTCCTCTCCTATCTACCTGGTAGTGTTTATGAAACCCCACCCGTTATTAACTGTAACGATCCTATCGATCGCAAAGAAGAAGAACTGTTAACGATCATCCCACGCGGCAGAACCAACACGTTTGATATACGACGAGCGATCCGATTGCTTGCGGATACGAATTCCTTTTTTGAAATCGGTCGTTTATGGGGTGCCGACCAGGTGACCGGATTCATTCGCATGAATGGCCACCCGCTGGGAGTTATTGCTTCAGATTCTCGCCATAAAAACGGCGGCGCCTTGACAGCCGACGGCTGCGATAAACTCAAAAGACACCTGGATATCTGCGACACCTTTCACATCCCGTTGCTTAACCTTATTGATAACCCCGGATTCGCAGTTGGCCTGGAAAATGAGATGACCGGCACTATCCGTAAAGGTGGCGAATGGATGGTCGCTTTTGCCCAAGCCAGTATGCCCATCTTCTCAGTCCTCATGCGGCGAAGTTTTGGCGTTGCCGGAAATAACTACGCCACCCCGCAAAGCCAGCCTTCGGTACGTATTGCCTGGCCCGCTGCGGATGTAGGTGGTATCCCGCCGGAGGGTGGGATTGAAGCGGCTTACAAACGCCAGTTAGCTGAGGCAGAAGACCCGGCTGCTCTGCGCGCAGAGCTTGAAGCCCGAATAGAAAGCGCTCGAGGTCCAATAGGCCCGTTAAACAAATTCCAGATCGAAGAAATGGTGGACCCGAGACAAACCCGACGACTGATCTGCGAGTGGATACCAAATGCCTATAAAGTCATTTCCCATGCAGACCAACTTGGGCCAAGAGATATCCAGTTCAGGCCCTGAAGACCGGCCCTTGCCAGGCTTTCTATCGACGAGCCCTATCTAAGCAAATCTAATGCTGCGAAATTCCATTAAACGCGGGCTGGTCTGTCCGTGGTTGTCTGTCTTGGGGCGTTTGTAGCCTTGCCGGCAAGCAATTCAAGTCGAGTGAAAATCAGGGGCAAGCTATGCAAATACAAATGACCAGAGGCTGCTACCATTTCCAAATCACATCTTCCCGGATAGCGCCTACCTGGATTCCATACTAATTCGTTCTGCTTTGATCTGTTTGGCATAACGCTTCTCGAGAGCCTCAACAGCCATCTTAAAACCTTCCGGATCGATAAAGGTACTTGGATCATAGGGCTGTCCAGGCTGCCATTTCTTGTGCAGACCGTATTGGCTACCATGGGCTGCAACCCACACATCCACGGTCATCGCCTTCTGCTTTCTATATGTACTGGCGAAGTCCTCAGCCACGCCTTTATAGGTTGGTTCCTGCAGTAATTTCTTGCCTTGGTTTATGGTTCCCATATTAGCAATCACGACACGATAGTCTTTGCCATTTTCATGCACGACCATACTGTAACTGGAACTGCCTTCGGTATGACCGGGGTGTTCATGGACAGTCAATCGCAGATCGCCCAGACTGATAACTTCACCATCAGTGAGGGTACGATCAACCCCCACCGGTTTAAAAGACACCTGTCCACCAAAATGGGGATCACTGAAACCACCATCTTCCAATATGCGGGCATCTTTCTGCGTTGCCCACATCTGCGCGCCAGTCGCCTTTTTAATCTCAGCAAGACCCGCAGTATGATCCCAATGCGCCTGCTGCGAGAGTAATATTCTAACGTCTTGCATGCGGTATCCCAGCGACCGGATGTTCTCTCTGATCATCTGCACAGAATCCTCAAGCCCGGTATTAATAAGAATATGGCCCTGATCCGTGGTAATCAAAAAAACGGCCAAATCATAACCGCCAACCGCATACAAATTACCAATGACACGGTGACCGGGAAAGGGTCGCGCCCAGTCATCACGCGCAGCACTGACTGGCATAGTGCAGCAAAATACAGCCAAAATAATCAATAACCTCAGACACGTTTTTCCTTGCACATAGCCTCCTTTAACCAGCTGCTCTCTAACGACTCTGGATAAAACAGAGCCCTGAACTGACATCATTGATTATGCTACTGACCGCAAAGGAAACAAAGTCCTGACACCCTTCTTTAAAGAAAACTCCGCTCCCCACCGACAGCAGGAAAAACCTTGGCCTAACTACAAAAAACAATTTCTGTTCTATAAATAGGCACCTCACAAACAACAATGCCATCATCCAAAAACTCAGAGAATCCGACATCACAGTTCATTACAAACGGGTTGTATCTGCGATCATGTCCCGCCAAGATCACTAGCACATAACTGCTCTATAAAATCGCCATGATTTATCTTCTTCTATTTACCGCGGCATTGATCACCAGTTTTATATCTGGTGTATTAAGCATGGCGGGTGGCATGATCCTCATGGGTGTGTTCAGCTTTCTCCTGAGTGTTCCTGCCGCGATGACGCTACATGGCATTACCCAAGCGTTCTCAAATGGATCCCGGGTTTGGTTTTATCGCCACCATATCAGAGGGAAAATCCTATTTCCGTACATCATGGGTGCCTTCATCGTACTAGGTCTCTTTTCCATCAGCTCCTTTATCCCCTCTGCAGGTCTCGTATTTATAGTCATCGGCTTGTTTCCATTTTTGGCCCAGGTTCTCCCCGAATCAATAAACCTCGATATACAGCAACCTAAAATGGCCTTTCTGTCGGGCCTTACCGTCACCTTAACCCAGATGTTGGCAGGTGCATCAGGCCCTGTATTGGATATTTTTTATCTTCAGAGCAACTTAACCAAAGCGGAGGTTCTTGGCACTAAAGCACTGACCCAAACTTTCGGCCATATAGCCAAACTGATCTACTATGGCAGCCTGATGGTTTTTGCCGGCGAAACCCTCACCAATGAGCTCATCATCTCAGTGGTCATCGCCGCTCTGCTTGGGAATTTTCTTGGTAGCCTGGTTATCAAGCGTATCTCCGATGAGCAGTTCAAAACTGTTGGCCAATACACCATCATGGTGATCGGTACTATCTATATTGTAAAAGGCCTCATTGAATTACTGGACTGATACTCGATTTATTCGGCACTTGTCCCCGCTGTTGTTGCTTGGCAATGTGTGCCTCCCACTAGTTTCTCCTGCTCTGCTAATTTCATTTCCAGGCGCTAGGCTGCATAATCTAAGTCACGACAAAAATGACAACAACACAGCATTTATTGTGCATTAAAAGGATCTTGCTATGACACTACAGAATCGCATCGCCGTCACCCTTCCTGCTGGACCCAGTCTTGCCTCCACTGTCGAACGTCTGATTTGGGCAGAACAGCACGGTTATACCGACGCCTGGTTCAGTGATGCAGGCGCGCCAGACACGCTCACTCAAATGGCCGCAGTTGCACACCATACCCGTCATATTCGCCTGGGCGTTGCGGTCACTCCCGTCTATACCAGAACGCCAGCTGTCCTGGCTGCTTCAGCCAATGTCCTGGAACAACTGCTTCCCGGGCGGTTTGTACTGGGCCTGGGCTCATCTAGCCAGACCATTATGGGCAAATGGAATGGGATTGCCCTCGACAAACCGGTCACCCGGGTCAGGGAGACGACTGAAATGGTCCGCTCAATGCTGGCAGGAGAGAAATCCAGCTTCAACCTTGAAACTTTATCTAGCAATGGTTACCGCCAGCCGCGCTTGGACAACCCTCCACCTATCTATATCGCCGCATTACGTTCGAAAATGATTGAAATGGCAGCAGCAACCGGGGATGGCGTTATCTTTAACTTATGGCCGAGAAAAGCGCTGCCCAAAATGATGCAACACGTCAGCGCCGGCGCACAGAAAGCGGGCAAAAACCCGGCCGACGTTGAAATCGTTAACCGAGCTATGGTCCTGGTGACAGATGACCGGGAACGTGCCCGAAATCTGTTCAGGGCCTCCCATGCTCCGTATTACGCCACACCGGTTTACAATAATTTTCTTAACTGGGCGGGGTATCCTGCAGCTGCCAATACCATTGCAGAAGGCTGGGCAGAAAAAGACCGAAACAAAACTGGCGGCGCACTAACCGACCAGCTCATTGATGAAATCATCATTGCCGGCAGCCCAGCAGAAGTACACGATCGTATTCGGGAAGATGCCGCCGGTGGCATACACACCCACATTATAGCGCCACTGGGAGGCGCTACAGCCGACGAGATAGCAGCCACTTATGAGGCTTTCAAGCCAGATAATTTCTCTTTTCAATAAATCCGCGAGGCCAATTCGGACGATTTGATTGCCCCGGTTTGTCCCGACCTACGGGTCAAGCCCAGGGATCCTCCATGGCGCTAAAAAACGCCCTGTGACCTTGAGTAATTCGCAGGGTTTCCGCAGGGTCAGGCACCAGAGACCACTCGTTCCGCTCAAAAGTGCCACCCAACAGAATACCATCGCTGCGGGGGAACATATAAAGCCCACTGTTACCCAATGTAATGTAGTTAACTTCCGATTGAGGCAATACAAAAGTGAGCTGACCTTTTATTGGCAACAGGTCCTGGTCATCAACCAGATCGCGGGCACCCAGGCCAGTACAATTAATAATGACCGGTTCTTCAAGGGTCAGAATGTCATCACGATCTTTGAACTCCCTGACTTTGATAACACCACCAGCCGTATAAAAATCCTCCATCAATGCCGGCAGATAGACCGCCGGTTCTATGAGCATGGTATTGAAATGCAGAACCTCTTGAACTGCGAAAGGATGCTCGCCCGCCTTTAGAACCTGATGCTGAGGATAGATTTCAATATGCCTGCTGGTGAAATCATCATCCTTGCCCCCCTCGCCTTTTATACGATAATTGCTTATCCAGCGTACCCCATACTTTGCACCTACCAGATTCTGAAAGTACCGGTAAGCAAAATGCGTCGCTGCTTCAAACTGCTGCATGAACTCAGGTGTAACAAATTCTTCATCATAAACCGATGTAGGCGACCACTGCCCACCGGCAATGTTTGAAGTCGTATTAGGTGGCAGGTCCTTGGCATAAATGGTCACATCCCAGCCTTGATTCTGCAGTAGTCTTGCAGAGGCTAACCCTACCGCACCGCAACCAAGCACCGCACATCTTCGATACTGGCTGCGCATGGCCATTTCAGTAGCCAGGTGCGAGGTTCCCCAGGAAAGTGAGATTCCACCTCCACCATGCCCATAGTTATGAATCATCAATCTTGAGCCGATTTTTTCCGCCTCGACCCTGAAACCTTGGGAGCGAAACGGACGAAGACCGGCAATCGTTCGAATAACCCGCTCTTGACTGACGTTTACCCTGCGCAAAGGAACACCAGAAGGCGTATAGTGGCGATGGCCGGCAGATGCGGGAATCCCGCAACCTGCCACCATCGGCAGCATTGACATGGCTTGAAGCAACGTTCGCCTAGTCTGCATATTACCCTTCCCAGTCCTTCTTTATCTAATCAAGAATACGGTAACACTCAAGCTAATATAAGCCTTTTCTTGGCCAAGGAAATTTCTCTAGACCAGACAGCGTCGAACTCAGCATCCTGCCTGAGGCTGCATCAACCCTTTCAGCGCAGACCACAGGCAGACAAAGAATGCCAATACACCAGAGCAACCCTGGTATCTGTACAAACGCCTGCTTAGGTTCCCATTTGCCCCCCAGAACAGCATAGGCTCTGGGCACAAACTCATCTCGGCAACGCTCGGGGTACAGCCTCTCGTTCAGCCCGTCCTCGGGTTAACTGGACCTAATAACACTGGTACCAACTACTTATGTAAACACCGATCATCAGCTCTACTGCTACCATCAAAACCATGCCATTATCAGACTAACTAATTACATTGTTCGATTTAGGAGATACCATGAAATATTCAGTGGCATTTGCCTCAGAAGTAGATTCCTGGCGGTGGGTAAAACGAGCCGAAGAACTCGGCTTTGATTCAGCCTGGTTCTATGACACACAACTTCTCAACCCTGATGTTTTCATATGTATGGCTCTGGCAGCGCATGAAACATCAACCATCAGACTGGGTACAGGTGTATTAGTGCCGTCCAATAGAATTGAACCTGTCACTGCCAACGCACTGGCTTCTCTTTCCAGACTGGCTCCAGGACGTATCGATTTTGGTGTCGGGACTGGCTTTACTGCACGACGTACCATGGGGCTAGGCGCCATTTCGCTGAACAAAACTAAAGCCTATATCGAGCGCGTTCAGCAACTCCTGCGAGGCGAAATCATCGACTGGGATTTCGAAAATGAGCGTCGCAAAATTGGTTTTCTGAATCCTGACCTTGGCCTCATAGATATTGAGCAGGAGATTCCGCTTTGGTTTTCAGCGTTTGGACCCAAGGCAAAAAATATCGCCGCTGACCTAGCCTCTGGCTGGCTCAATTTCGGTGCTCAAGGTGCTGAAGAAAGCCTTCATGAAATGCAGCAGATCTGGCATAACGCAGGCCATGAAGCGAGCTCACTGAAGTCTAATCTCTTCTTCCTTGGCGCGGTACTCACCGGTAATGGCCCGGCGGATGAAGACAAACTGATGGCCCAAGCGGCCCCACTGACCGCTGTTATGTTTCATAATCTGGCTGATGAAGTCGGTGCCATGGGGGGAGCCAACTTACCTACTGGGCCTCTGAGTAACGTCATAGCCGAGTACCTTAACGAACATCAACAATACCAGCCCTCGGATGCAAAGTACCTTAACAATCACCGTGGGCACTTAATGTTTGTTCGGCCCGAAGAAAAGCATGTCACACCGGAATTGGTAAAAAGCACCACTATGAGCGGTACTCACGAGGAATTAGTCGACCGCCTACGAACTCTACAGGCCGCTGGATATGACCAGGTTACGGTACAATTAGTACATAATCATGAAGCAGCGATCGAGGATTGGGCGGAAGTCTTTAAAGCCGTTTAGCAGCGCATCAATCTAACCGTATCCAATAGGACCCAGGTCCAGGACATCAACACTGGATAGATAACTGCCCCAAACAAACGTTCAATAAAATAAATGTATACTATACGAGGATGAGCAAGATAAAGCGTCCCGTTAATAAAGGAGTAGAGACTATGAGTGAAGCACTAGAAGAAAAAACCCCATTCTGGCTTGAGGACAATTTCGCTCCAGTCTTTGAAGAGCGAACGGAAACAGAGCTAACCGTCACTGGTAACATTCCTGAAGCCTTAAACGGACGACTATTACGCAATGGCTCAAATCCACAGACAGGTACCTCGGCCCACTGGTTCCTGGGCAATGGCATGCTTCATGGGGTCGAGCTTGGCGATGGTAAAGCGAACTGGTACCGAAACCGCTACGTCAAAACACCCCTATATCTTAAGCCTGACGCCGATATCATGGATGGCCTTGGTGACTTATCCATGTCTGCAGCCAATACCCACGTGATTAGCCATGACGGTAAGATTATGGCGCTGGAAGAAGGTCACTGGCCTTTTATGCTCTCCAATGAGCTGGAAACCATTGGCCCTAATAATTATGACGGTAAGCTGGCCGGCCCGATGACAGCACATCCGAAAATTTGTCCTGAAACAGGTGAATTATTGGCTTTTTCATATGGTATGACCGAGCCGTACCTCACTTACCTGAGAATCTCTGCTGCAGGGGAGCTATTGCAACAGGAACCCATCACGGTTCCAGGTGCAACCATGATTCACGATTTTAACATTACCCGGAATCATGTAATTTTTATGGACCTACCGGCTGTCTGGAATTTTGAGGGCATGGCCACCACAGGCTTGCCCATTGTCTGGGACGAGAGCTATGGTGCGAGGCTTGGCGTCATGCCAAGAAACGGGACCGATAAAGACATGACCTGGTATGAAATTGATCCCTGTTATGTTTTCCATCCGCTTAATGCCTATGAAGACGGAAACAAAATCATTATTGATGTTTGTCGTATGGACGACACTATGAAACCCGATTCCAGCTCTCCACCTATGCTGTATCGCTGGGAGATAGACCAGGCAAAGGGCCAAGTCACCGAAACCCAGTTAGATGACCGCATGGTCGACTTCCCGAGAGTCTGTGATACGGTGGTAGGACTCAAACATCAATACGGCTACTGCGCTGCATTTTCCTCTTCTGGCCCTTTCGGAGAAGCGCTGGTGAAATACAATATGGCCAATGGCAGCGCTGAATACCGGCACCTGGACGGAGGCCAAGCCAGTGAGGCGGTTTTTGTTAAAGACCCCGATGGTAGTGCTGAAGACCAGGGCTGGATTCTCAATTATATCTATCAACCTGATATTGATCGCAGCGAGGTTTTAATACTCAATGCCCAGGATTTCTGCGGCGAACCCGCGGCGAGGATCCAGCTGCCTGTTCGAGTTCCTGCAGGGTTTCACGGCAACTGGGTAGCTGACAGTAATTAAAGATCAGCTCATTTTCTCATCAGCAACGGTTTGATTGTATTTTTGAACAGGTCCCAGGAGCAGCTGGAGAAGCACAAAGTAGGTAATGCGAAAAGCCTCCATGCGGGATTTTAATGTGCAAGCACCGGATTACTATGGCATCGACCCCACAAAAAAACATTATTATCGCCGGTGCCATTTTATTCTGATTAGGATTGCTAACCGGCTTTCTCATTGCCAGTTTCCTGAATCCGCGAATGGGATTGGCAAGCCATCTTGAAGCAGTCATGAACGACACCTTTCTCATTGCCATTGGAGCCACCTAGTCTCATCTGAGACTAGCAGTAACATTGGATAAATTAACATTCTGGCTTATCAGCTATGGAACCTCTGCAAACTGGTTGTTTACTGCGCTTGCAGCCTTATTTAGTACCAATCAGACACCGCCCATAGCCGGCCATGGTGTCACTGCTCTGGTTTGGTAGAAACAGTGGGTGACAATGGGGCTTATCAGTCTGGGAGTTACCCTGGCTCTCGACTGCGCGTTTATTGTTTATGGTTTGCTTAGCAACAAATAAGCCTGTACTCCAGATTCACGACAGGCGTTAATATCCCGTTCTAACCCCAGTTGATAAATTAGAAGTCAGTTCATGCCACCATCCCAGTTGACCTCTGACACCAAATCCCTGCATTAGCTCATCAACCTGAATTTTTAGACATCCCAATCCTTAGACCAAACTAAATATCAAATTAATCAGTATTAAGACTACCTGGCATTGTTTAATGCGTTGCCCTGACCTTGCCGAAAAATCCATACCTAATCACAAGCAGGCACTCACCAGAACAAGCAGCGGTTCTATCAACCAGGAAACTGCCCAACTAACTGCAGCCGCATAGCAAATAGCAAATAGCAAATAGCAAATAGCAAATAGCAAATAGCAAATAGCAAATAGCATTCGTAGATTTAACTAGGCTAAATTAGCTTACAGCTAACCACAAAGATGCAGATTAACGACTCATTCACCTTCAAAATTCTGATATTCAACGAGGTACATGT
>JABIZD010000137.1 GCA_018666555.1 Gammaproteobacteria bacterium | reverse complement strand
GCATAACGTGCTAAATGCACTGGCAGCGGTGGCGGTTGCGTCTGATGAAGGTATTGACGATGCGAGTATCCAAAGTGGCCTGAATCAGTTTTCTGGCGTAGGCAGGCGCTTTGAAATCCATGGTCAGTTTAATATTGGTGAGGGCCAGTTTTTGTTGGTTGATGATTACGGGCATCACCCGAATGAGGTTAAGGCGACCATTGAGGCAGTTAATACGGGTTGGCCTGATGCCCGTTTGGTGATGATTTACCAGCCGCATCGATATAGTAGAACGCTCGAGTTGTTTGATCAGTTTGTCGATATTTTGCAGCAGGTTGATCTATTGATCTTGACCGAGGTTTATGCAGCCGGAGAAGCTAGGATTTCAGGGGCTACAGGCGAGGATCTGTTCAGGCACCTCCGACTGGCCATGACCGACAAAGTTAAATTGGTTCCTGATATTCAGGACGTTCCAGCCTTGCTGGCCAGTCTTTTGCGGCCCGGGGATGTGGTTTTGACCCAGGGTGCAGGAGATACAGCTAAATTGGCACAGAACCTCAAAGTAAGCTGGGCGGATTCGTTAAGCGGGGGAAACCCATGACAAATCCAAAGAGCTTGAGTCTCATCCCCCAAAGCAGGCTTTTATGGAAGACTCTGTTGCTAAGCGTGATAGCCGGGTTCGTTTCAGCGCCGGCCTTGGCTGAGGGCGAGATTCAGTTTCTGGTCATCAGTGGAGATCTGACAGAACGTCAGCGCCAGGAGGTGAAAGGGATGCTGGCCAGGGTTGGAGATTCTCTGACTGATATTAGCGCGGTAAAGCGAGGGCTGGAAATATCAGATTGGATCGCCACGACAGACGTAACCTATCGATGGCCAGATGAACTGCTTTTGACGGTAACGCCAGAGAAGCCGATAGCCTACTGGAACGATCAGGCCTTTATAAATGATCACGGTAAGATTTTTAGTTCTGACTATATTCAAGGCGGGAATTTACCCCAACTATATGGTCAGGATGAATCGGTTGGTGCGGTAATGAGGTATTACCATGAAGTCAGCCGCGCATTATTCTCTTCTGGGCAGCGTGTTAAGACACTTCAGGTTAATGAACGAGGATCCGTCGAGTTTGAATTGTCCGGGGGGTGGCAGGTGCTGCTGGGTAACGTTGAAATAGGTCAACGACTTCAGCGCGCTTTCACAGTGATGTCCCGCTTGGAGGACATGAGTGAAAAGCAGTCCGTGACTCGATTAGATGCCCGTTATTCAGATGGGGTTGCCATCAACGGGCCAATTCTTACCAGGGATGTTCTATTCAGTGAAAATAAAAACACAAATGCGAGTAACTAGCTATGAATGTTTCTAATCAACAGCGCATGATCGTCGGGTTGGATATCGGTACTTCTAAAGTTGTCGCCATTGTCGGTGAAATCAACCCAGAAGGGACTTTGGAAATCATTGGGATTGGCAGTCATTCATCCCGGGGGTTAAAGAAAGGGGTGGTCATCAATATTGACTCGACAGTACAGTCTATTCAACGGGCTGTTGAAGAGGCTGAGCTCATGGCGGGATGCCAAATACATTCTGTCTATGCAGGTATCGCAGGCAATCACATTAGAAGCCTGAACTCCCATGGGATAGTCGCTATTCGTGATCGGGAGGTTTTTCAGCCTGATATAGATCGCGTTATTGATGCAGCCCAGGCCGTTGCCATACCCGCTGATCAGAAAATACTGCATATTCTGCCGCAGGAATATGTGATTGATAACCAGGAGGGTGTCAAAGAGCCGCTGGGCATGTCTGGGGTGCGCTTGGAAGCCAAGGTTCACTTGGTCACCTGTGCCGTCAACGCCGCCCAGAACATTGAAAAGTGTATCCGTCAATGTGGTCTTGAGGTTGACGACATCATTCTTGAGCAACTGGCTTCCAGTCATGCCGTATTAACTGATGACGAAATGGAACTGGGTGTTTGCCTGGTAGATATCGGTGGTGGCACATCTGATATCGCTATCTTCACCGAGGGTGCTATCCGGCATACCGCGGTGATACCGATTGCTGGCGACCAGGTTACTAATGATGTCGCCATGGCATTGCGTACACCTACACCCCATGCCGAGGAGATAAAAATAAAATACGCTTGTGCGCTAGCCTCTCTGGCTGGGGAAAATGAGACTATCCAGGTACCGAGCGTGGGAGAAAGACGAGATCGTTCGCTTTCCCGACAAGCGCTTGCAGAAGTGGTTGAACCTCGCTACGAGGAATTGTTCAACCTCATCCAGGCTGAATTGCGACGCAGTGGCTTTGAACACTTGATGGCAGCCGGGATCGTATTAACCGGGGGTACTTCAAAAATGGAAGGCGTAGTAGAACTAGCCGAAGAAATCTTTCATATGCCAGTCAGTATTGGTAAACCCAGGTGTTTTTCTGGGCTTGCAGACATTGTGAGAAATCCAATTTATGCCACTGCAGTCGGCTTGTTGCAGTACGGATCTTCGCAATCTGAGGGTATGGGTCGAGTTAAATCGAAAACGGATAATGAGTCGTTGGTTGACAAGGTCAAGCAATGGTTTATGGGTAATTAATAACTAAAATTTTTGTTTCTGGAAAGCGGAGAATGTCACATGTTTGAATTAGTCGATAATAAACCACAACACGCAGTAATAAAGGTCATCGGGGTAGGTGGCGGCGGCGGTAATGCTGTGCAACATATGATGGATCATCATATTGAGGGAGTTGATTTCGTCTGTGCCAATACCGATGCGCAGGCCCTGCAAAGGCTGACTGCTCGGACTTTACTCCAGTTGGGTACCGATCTCACCAAAGGCCTTGGCGCAGGTGCTAACCCGGTGGTTGGCAAGGAAGCCGCTCTTGAAGACAGGGAACGGATATCTGAAGTGCTTGATGGCGCAGATATGGTGTTCATTACTGCCGGGATGGGCGGTGGCACAGGAACAGGTGCTGCGCCAATTGTCGCGAATATAGCCAAGGAGATGGGAATTTTAACGGTGGCTGTAGTCACAAAACCTTTTCCCTTCGAAGGCCGTAAGCGGATGCAGATTGCAGAAAATGGCATAGCGGAGTTGGCAGAATGTGTTGATTCCCTGATCACAGTACCGAATGAGAAACTGTTAAGCATAATGGGGCCTGATGCGCCGTTGTTGGAGGCATTTGCTGCAGTCGACAATGTCCTGCTCGGTGCTGTTCAGGGCATAGCAGATCTAATTATACGGCCAGGTATTATCAATGTTGATTTTGCCGATGTACGTACGGTGATGTCTGAGATGGGAATGGCGATGATGGGCAGTGGCCTCTCGGTCGGTGCTGATCGGGCCAGTAAAGCTGCACAAGCCGCAGTCCGAAGTCCCTTACTTGAAGATGTTGATTTCAATGGTGCTCGCGGGATTCTGGTCAATATTGCTGCTGGTGTTGATATTACTCTGACTGAGTTTTCTCAAGTGGGGGCGACTATCGAAGATTTTGCCTCTGAAAATGCAACTGTTGTAATAGGCACGGTAATTGACCCGGAAATGGGCGAAGAAATGCGGGTCACGGTCGTTGCAACGGGTCTTGGCCTGACCCTGGAGGAACGAAGTCCTATGGAACTCGGCGAAAAGATGATTCGTAAAATAGCCGGCGATGGGGACTATGGTGAATTTGACACACCGACTATTATTCGCAATGGACCACTTAAAGGAGAGGGTCAGGAAGAGCATTCGGATAGGCCTAAAGATCTCGATTATTTGGATATTCCAGCATTTCTGCGAAGGCAAGCAGATTAACTTTTTAAGTAATGACGGTATAATATGGTCTAAATCAGGAGAAAAGTTAATATTTATCAAAAAAAATGCAACTTTTCTCCATTTTTGTAGTCATAATAACCCTGCGAAGCTATTTCTATTAGGTTGGATTTGGTAATATTTGCGACCGCTGTGCGGGTGACGAGATTATGATTAAGCAAAAAACGCTAAAAAACGTGATACGAGCAACCGGTATTGGCTTACATACCGGCGAGAAGGTCTTCCTGACCTTGCGACCTGCGCCTGCTGATACGGGCATTGTATTTGTTCGGTCTGACCTGGATGAAGTGGTAGAAATTAAGGCCTGCAATGAGTCTGTAGTGGATACAACCTTAGCCACTACGCTTGGTTCCGGCAATGTTCGAATTTCAACTGTAGAGCATGTTCTGGCAGCCCTGTCAGGGTTGGCTATTGATAATCTCTATGTTGAAGTCTCCGGCCCGGAAATGCCGATCATGGATGGCAGTGCAGCCACCTTTGTATTCCTGATTCAGTCAGCGGGTATCGAAGAGCAAAACGCCCTTAAGCAGTTTATGCGTATTAAGAAGCCGATACAGGTAACCGGTGAGCATAGTGCACGCGACTTTGGGCAGTATGTCTCATTGAAGCCCTTTGATGGATTTAAATTGGCGCATACCATTGTATATGACAATGCCGTGATTAAACGACAACAGGCCTGCGTCGACTTTGCTAATACTTCGTTCGTTAAATCAATTAGCCGTGCCAGAACTTTTGGATTGATGCAGGAGTTTGAGCAGCTAAGAGAAATGAACCTTGCTCAAGGCGGCAGTCTTGATAACGCCATAGTCGTTGATGAATTTCGTATTCTTAACGATGATGGCCTGCGCCATGATGATGAATTTGTGCGCCATAAAATACTCGATGCAGTAGGTGATCTATACCTGCTTGGTCATAGTGTTATCGGTGAATTCACGGGCTATAAGTCAGGTCATAGTGAAAATCATGCGTTGAGAAGTGCATTATTGGCTAACACCGATGCTTGGGAATTGGTCAGCTTTCCGGACCAGGAAAAAGCACCCCGCGCCTATGCTCGTCTTGGTAACCTCGAGTACTCCTAAACCAGCACTGAAACGTTAATGATTGTCGGCAAAGCGTTGTAGCGCCCGCTTAAGGTCGTTATCGTCAATACCTTCTGCTGTTGCCGTAATCAGGGATTTGCTCTCTGATGAGAGTAGCCTTGCCTCAACGCTAGTTTCATCGGATTCATGCGATTGGTCCGATTCCGGGCGCACTGAGATTTTAACCTGTTGTAACTTGCTGGTCGGATTTGATTTGTGCAGAAATTCCAGTAGGTCCCTTTGTCTATAGCGGATTTGAGTTGCCAGCGCAGCGCTGGTCACGAGCAGATGGATGGATTGCTTAGTGATAGATCCAATTTTGATTTCCGCGCCAAGGAAATCATTGATTATCACCTGCATTTCGGCAAAGGATTTGGCTCTGGCGATCAGTTTTTGAAGGTTTCCAGAGGTTTGCTCGAGAATTTTGGAAGTTCTACGTATCTCGTTCAATTAAATTCACTACAATCTGTTAATATGAGGTAATTAACATTAACACTGAAGGATCATGAAGTTAATCTTAGTTGATCAAAGTACGGGTAGTCTTAAGTCAGTCAGGTTGAATGCAGCAACCTGGAGTATTGGGTTGGGTGCAGTCTGCTTAGTGTTAGTGCTTATATTTCTTGGCCTTAAGCAGTTCGCCTTAAAGGATTCTCGAGTAGCCTTGGAGATGCTAAATCGCTGGCAGACACAACTCCAGCAGCAGAAAGCGGTACTGAATAACCTGGACCGAGGAATAGCGCAGAACCTCGATGCCTCTGCGTCCCGAATGGCGAACCTCCAAGCCCGGTTGGCCAGGCTCGATGCCCTCGGCCAGAGGTTGACAGAGGTTGCTGGCTTACAGGAAGGAGAGTTCGATTTTTCAGAACCTCCCGGGCTGGGTGGTCCTAGTGTTGATTCCAGTGAATTTTCCGATGGTTTGATAATGCCTGCGCGTAAAAGAAGTGAGCGCTCCTTTAACGAACAGGTTGCCCAATTAAGTCAGGAAATTGAAAGTCGAGAGTACCAGTTGGCAATCCTGGAGCAGGTGTTTTTTCACAAGAAGCAATTGCAGGCGGCTTCACTGTACGGTAAACCGGTTCAAAAAGGTTGGGTTTCTTCTGCCTATGGCATGCGTACTGACCCTATAACCGGTAAACGTGCCTGGCATAATGGTATCGATATCGCAGCTACGCTTGGTTCTCCAGTCATGGCAATTGCCGCCGGTGTGGTCACCTTTGCTGGTGAAAAAAGTGGTTATGGTAAAATGATTGAAATCAATCATGGCAATGATGTAACAACGCGCTATGGACACCATGATACGCTCAAGGCGACCACCGGGGATATCGTGAGAAAGGGACAGATTATCGGCGAGATGGGTAGCAGTGGACGTTCTACAGGGCCTCATGTCCATTACGAGATCTTTAAGAAAGGTCGGTCGGTGGATCCATCCGTTTTTATTCATAGAGCGCCTCGCTCATAGCAGGGATCTAACCTGCTCACCCAAATGAATTCATTCGAGCGTTTTAAAGATGGTTATGCAGTTATTTAGTAAAGTATTTGGCACAAAAAATAGTCGCGAACTGAAGCGCATGAATCGCGTTGTGATGCGCGTGAATGAATTTGAGGCCGAAATTGAAAAGCTGACTGATTTGGAAATACTCCAAAAAAGAGAAGCGTTCAGAGCAAGGCTCGAAGCCAACGAAACCCTTGACAATATTCTTCCAGAAGCTTTTGCCATGGTAAGAGAAGCGGGCAGAAGAGCCCTTGGTATGCGTATTTTTGATATGCAGATAGTCGGCGGTATTACCTTATGCGAAGGGCGTATTGCTGAAATGCGGACCGGTGAAGGAAAAACACTGGTGGCGACCCTGGCACTTTACCTTAATGCGATTGATGGGCGAGGTGTTCATCTCGTTACCGTTAATGATTACCTGGCAAAATGGGGTAGTCAGTGGATGAAACCCTTATTTGATGCGCTCGGCATGACCGTGGGTGTGGTCTATGCAGGGCAGTCACCGGAAGAAAAAGCCACGGCTTACCAGGCAGATATAACCTACGGTACGAATAACGAATTTGGCTTCGATTATCTTCGCGATAATATGGCGTTCAGCATTGAAGAAAAAGTTCAGCGTCCACTAAATTTTGCCATTGTTGATGAAGTCGATTCAATATTAATTGATGAAGCAAGAACGCCATTGATTATTTCAGGAGGGGCTGAAAATTCCTCGGAAATTTACCGCAAGGTTAATTCCATTGCACCACAATTGCAGCAGCAGATTAAAACCCAGGATGACATTGATAATGAAGTGGTTCCACCAGGGGATTATTATGTTGATGAGAAGCAACGTGATGTAGAACTGACCGAAGATGGTCACCAGAAAGTTGAAAGCCTGTTAATCAAGCACGGTTTGCTTCAAGAAGGCGATAGTCTTTACGGTACCGCTAACTTAAACCTGCTTCACCACGTTCAATCAGCACTCAAGGCACATGCCCTGTTTCAAAAGGATGTTGATTATATTGTCCAGGGTGATGAGATTATTATTGTAGATGAGCACACTGGCAGAACGATGCCAGGACGTCGCTGGTCCGGCGGTATTCACCAGGCAATAGAGGCAAAGGAAAGGGTCACGATCACTAATGAGAGTCAAACCCTGGCATCAACGACTTTTCAGAATTATTTCCGGTTGTATGAAAAGCTGTCTGGTATGACCGGTACTGCAGATACTGAGGCTTTTGAGTTTCGCCAGATTTACGGCCTTGATGTCGTCGTCATACCTACTAACCTGCCGATGATCAGAGCGGATAAGAATGACCTGATCTACATGACCCAGGAAGAGAAATACCTTGCGATAGTGGACCATATAAAGGAACTGAAGGCCTCGAATGCCCCCGTCCTGGTTGGTACGGCATCAATAGAATCCTCAGAGTTATTATCGGCTCTTCTAAAAAAAGCCAAGATCGAGCATAGCGTCCTGAATGCCAAATTTCATGAAAAGGAAGCAGAGATTATCGCCCAGGCAGGGCGACCTGGAAGGGTCACTATCGCGACTAATATGGCTGGCAGAGGCACAGATATAGTTTTGGGCGGCAACTGGGAATCGGAAATTAATGGCCTTGATAACCCAACTAACCGGCAGATAGAAGAACTGAAAAGCAGCTGGAATATTCGCCATGAGGAGGTTCTGGCTGCTGGCGGGCTTCATGTCATTGGTACAGAGCGCCATGAAAGTCGCCGGATTGATAACCAACTCAGAGGGCGGGCGGGGCGACAAGGTGATCCAGGTTACTCACGGTTTTACCTTTCGCTGGAAGATAACCTGATGCGTATCTTCGCCTCGGAGCGGATGAAAAGCCTGATGCAGGGAATCAATGAGGAAGGTGAGCCTATAGAACACCGAATGGTAACCAGTTCTATAGAAAGAGCTCAGAAAAAGGTTGAAGGACGAAACTTCGACATGCGTAAGCAGTTGCTCGAATATGATGATGTAGCCAATGATCAACGGCAGATGATTTACCGGCAGCGCAACGAACTCATGGAAACGGATGACGTTTCTGAGACAGTTAACGCCTTGTGGCAGGATGTCATAAATGAAGTAATAGATGGTTTTATCCCTCCGCAGAGTCTTGAAGAACAATGGGATATTGCTGGTCTGGAACAGGCTTTGCGCACCGAATTTGGCGTTGAGCTGGCCATTGGTCGTTGGCTCGAGAGCCAGGAGGATTTGTTTGAAGATCCGCTCCGAGATCGAATTCAGGAAGAGATTCTGGCGCGTTATGAGGAAAAGGAAAAAGCAGTCGGGCCCGATATCAGGTTGTTAGAAAAACGCATTATGCTGGATATTCTTGATAACCTCTGGAAGGAGCATCTGGCAGCGATGGACTATCTGCGCCAGGGCATTCATCTAAGGGCTTATGCTCAGAAACAACCTAAACAGGAGTATAAGCGGGAGGCTTTTGAGCTATTCGAAGGATTACTGGATAACGTTAAGATAGAAGTCGTCCGGTTCTTGTCTAGAGTTGAGTTCCGGTCCGATGAGAATGCACAAGCCCTGGAAGACAGAAGAAGAGCCCAGCAAGCCAATAATCAGCTGAATTTTGAAAAGGCAAATTCTGCAGGGTTAGGTGCTGAAGCATCAGAAGAAACAGCGCCACAGGCCAAGACACCTTTCATTCGTGGGGAACGTAAAGTGGGCCGAAATGAGGTTTGTCCTTGCGGATCAGGAAAGAAGTACAAAAACTGTCATGGAAAGCTGAACTGATGGCCGTTGGCCAGAATCAAACTTCTTTTTATCCTGTCAGCGGTATCCGCATCGCCAGTGTCAATGCGGGCATTAGCAATAGTGATACCTCAGACCTGGTTCTATTTGAATTGTGTCCCGGTAGTCAAGTAGTTGGCGTCTTTACCCAGAGCCATTTCAGCGCTGCTCCCGTTCAGGTGGCCAGGCAACACCTCGCCGAAGTATCCGCTCAGTATCTGGTTGTGAACACGGGTAATGCCAATGCTGCGACAGGTGATCAAGGCTTGGCTGACGCCAGGGCCTGCTGCCAGGCGGTTGCAGAACATGGCGGCGTCTTGGCCAAGCAGGTTTTGCCCTTTTCCACCGGGGTGATTGGTGAACCCTTACCGGTTAAACGGCTGCTGGATGGGCTACCGGATCTGTTTGCGGGACTGGGTGAACAACGCTGGTTGGATGCTGCCATGGGCATTCTGACGACGGATACCAGGCCCAAGATCGCCTCTCGGCAGTTACAGTTATGTGGGCAAATCGTCACCATCACGGGTATTGCCAAGGGTGCTGGGATGATTCAGCCGAATATGGCGACTATGCTCAGTTTCATTGCCACTGATGCGCAGATATCGGAACCACTTTTGCAAATGATGCTGGCATCCGCCGTAGCCAGTTCTTTTAACCGAATAACAGTGGATAGCGATACCTCCACCAATGATGCCTGTATGCTGATGGCTTCTGCTCAATCAGGGGTGGTCCTGGATAATCACCTGCAAGAGATGGCCGATTTTCAGGATGCGCTTACCGATTTAATGCTCGAGTTAGCGCAAGGACTGGTGCGTGATGGTGAAGGCGCGAGCAAGTTCGTAACCGTGCATGTAGAGAAGGGTGAAAGCCAGGAGCAGTGCCTGGCAATCGCTTTTTCAATTGCCAATTCACCGCTGATAAAAACCGCTTTGTTTGCCAGTGATGCCAATTGGGGAAGAATTGTCATGGCGATAGGTAAAACTGATGTCCCGTTAAGCGTTGATTCGCTGGAAATTTATATCAATGACATCTGTTTGATGCGTTCCGGCAGTAAAGCGCTGGAATACAAGGAATCTGATGGCGCTAATGCCATGATCGAAGAAGAAATTGTCATTCGAGTGGTACTGAACTGTGGTGATTGTGATGACACGGTTTGGACCAGTGACTTATCTCACGATTATGTGAAAATTAATGCCGAATACCGGACTTAATCTCTGTCGAGGTCAATCGCTGTGATGTCATCGTGGTCAGGGTCGACAGGAATGCTTCGATTCTCGTCTGCCCATTCACCCAGGTCGATGAGTTGACACCGTTCACTGCAGAAGGGTCGATGTGGGTTTGATGTCAGCCAGGCAACGGCCTTGTTGCAACTCGGGCACTTGATAATAGCGTCAGGCATGGCTTGCTAGCTTGAGATAGGTTTCGTGGAAATCATAAACCTTCTGCCGTAAGGATGTCAGATCCCCGTTGTTTTCGATAATATCGTCTGCCCAGGATAGTCTCTCCTCGCGCTTGGGTTGGCTGGCCATGATTTTACGAATCAATGATTCGTCATTGTGGTCGCGTTGCTTCACTCTTGAAACCTGCAATTCAGGATCGACGTCGACGACGATCATACGATGCATTAAAGGTGATTTCCCTATGCCTGTGGAAAGCATGAGAATACCGTAGGCAGATTCGGCATGCCTAAGTGTGTTTGTCAGGTTTTGCATAATGGGCATATGAGTCAGGTTCTCCAACCACAAGCGATCGGATTTTCTGGAAAATATTTTCTCTCTTAAGTAAGCGCGGTTAAGGGTGCCGTCGCCAAGAATTACCGAGGAACCAAATTTCTCGACGATAGCAAGGTAGGCGGTCTCGCCGGGTTTAACGATATCTCTGGAGGCCTGGTCTGCGTCTGCAACCGTAATGCCGAGTTCTTCAAAAAGTTCTGCGACGGTTGATTTGCCACTACCTATACCGCCGGTGATACCGACCACGTAGTTCGTCATGATACATTCAACACTTGAAGATAGCGACTGAGTATAAGATCACCCCAGAGAAGACTGATCCAGCCAGCGGCAGCCAGATAAGGCCCGAAGGGGATAGCATCATTGCGATCTCTGCCCATTAAGATCAGCGTTACGCCGACCAGTGTACCGAGTATTGAAGATATCAAAATGATGAAGGGTAAGGCTTGCCAGCCAAGCCAGGCGCCTAAAAGAGCGAGCAGTTTGAAGTCACCAAAGCCCATACCCTCCTTGCCGGTAGCTATCCTAAAACCTTGATAAACTGTCCACAGAGCCAGATAGCCTAATACAGCACCGAGTAGTGCTGACTTAAGGTCTGTAAAAATACCTGAGCTGTTAACGATCAGGCCTAGCCATAGCATGGGCAAGGTTATGTCATCAGGCAGCAGTTTCGTTTCGAAATCGATCTGGCTGAGGGCGATTAAAGCGTAGGTTAAAAGGCATGCCAGCAGGCCTTTCTCTGTGGGCCCAAATAGCATGATTACTATGATGGTGGCAATGCCTGTGGTTAGTTCCAGCAAAGGGTATCGTAAGGAGATGGCGGCTTGACAGTGACGACAGCGACCTTTCAGCAAGAGGTAACTGATGACAGGAATATTATGTAAGGCAGAGATGGGTTGGCCGCAAGCAGGGCAGGCTGAGCGGGGCGTAACCAGATTATACTTCGCAGAGCCCTGGCCAACAGGCTCGTTTTGATCCAGCAGTAGTCTGGCCTCGGTCTGCCATGCCTGTTTCAGCATGATCGGTAGACGATGAACCACCACATTGAGGAAGCTACCAATAATAAGACCAAATATCAGGCAGATGCCGTAAGTAGCAGCAGGGTATTGCTGATGTAGTTGAATAAGAAGGCCGATAAATTCAGACATAGAGGGATTATACAGAGTGTTTAGCCGATGGCCTTGCCCATTTGAAATATAGGCAGATACATGGCAACCATGAGCCCACCTATAACCACGCCCAGGAAGGCCATGATCAGTGGCTCCATCATACTGGTTAAACCATCCACGGCATTATCAACCATATCTTCATAGTAAGACGCAGATTTATCCAGCATATCATCCAGCGCCCCTGATTCTTCGCCAATCGCCACCATTTGCACCACCATACTTGGGAAAACTTCGGTTTGCCGCATGGAGTGATTGAGTTGAATTCCGCTTGAAACTTCGTTTCTGATACGAAGAATAGCATCCTTGAAGACTACATTACCGGCCGCTCCTGAAACTGATTCCAGCGCATCTACCAGCGGTACACCAGCTGAGAAGGTGGTCGAGAGAGTGCGCGCGAATCTGGCGATACAGGATTTTTCGACTATACCACCGAGGATAGGCAGTTTCAGTATGAGACGATCCTGGTTGTCTCGTACCTTCTGAGATCTCTTTAAGGCTTGTTTATATAAGAAGTAACTGGCTCCGATAATGACCAGGATAACGAGCCACCACTTCTGCATGAATTCAGACATGGCGACTACGACCTGGGTAAATTCGGGTAATTCAGCGCCAAAACCGGAAAAGACCATATCGAACTGGGGTACCACTTTGATTAGTAGTATTGCCGTGACGATCCCTGCGATGACTAGTATTGTAACGGGATAGTTCATGGCACTTTTGATCTTGGCCTTAAGTGCTTCAGATTTCTCTTTGTAGGTAGCGAGTCTATCCAGCATGGTTTCGAGTGCACCTGCCTGCTCGCCAGCCTCTATCAGGTTACAGTACAGGTCATCGAAGTATTCTCTGGGCTGGGCCCTGACTGCAGCGGCAAAACTATTTCCTGAAGAAACTTCACTACTGATATTCCTGATCAGGTCTCTAACAGCCGTGTTTTCAACACCGCCCGCGACGATTTCGAAAGATTGAACCAAAGGCACCCCGGCTTTCATCATGGTTGCCAGTTGACGCGTGAACAGGGCTATATCTGCTGGTTTGATCGATGAACCAAATGATAATGAAAACAGTCCGGAGGACTTTTTCTTGATGGACTTACTGCGGATGCCTTTTTTGCGCAGCTCTGCTTTAGCTGAGATGATACTGCTGCTGGATATTTCGCCTTTTGTTTTTTTACCCGCACGATCTGTGCCGGTCCAGACAAAAACTTGGGTTGCAGGCGTTGCCATAGCGTTTCCTTATCAGTGGCCGCTGGTGACTCGATCGACTTCATCCAGACTGGTTAAGCCGGCTTTGACCTTAACTAATGCAGATTGAAAAATAGTCTTGAAACCTCTTTTTGCACAGGCTGCGGCGATTTCCAGAGAGTTACCATCCTCCATGATAATGGCTGAAATTTCCGGTGTGATCTTAACAACCTCATAGATGCCCACCCGGCCTTTGTAGCCGGCAGTGCATTTATCGCAGCCTTTGGGGCCGTAAATCTCAAGGCCCTGGTCTATCTCTTGTTGGGAAAACCCTTTTTCAGTTAAAGCATTTGCGGGAATGTCGAGTTTAACTTTACAGGAGCATAGTCGGCGCATGAGTCTCTGGGCAATGATCAGATTCAGTGATGTGGCTAGATTAAAGGCAGGAACACCCATATTGCGCAATCTCGTGATGGTTTCCGGTGCTGAGTTGGTGTGCAGCGTTGACATCACCATATGCCCAGTTTGGGCTGCCTTTATCGCTATTTCAGCAGTTTCAAGGTCTCTGATTTCCCCTACCATAATGATGTCCGGGTCCTGACGTAAAAAAGACCTCAGTGCTTCGGAAAAATCCAGCCCCACTTTTGCATTGACCGGGCACTGATTAATCCCGTCAAGATTAATTTCAACGGGATCCTCCGCTGTTGATATATTCCGTTCTGGCGTATTGAGTAATTGGATCCCCGTATACAGTGACACGGTTTTGCCTGAGCCCGTGGGCCCTGTGACCAGAAACATGCCTTGGGGTTTCTCGAGTGCTTCCAGGTATAGTTCTTTTTGGTCCTGTTCATAACCCAGTGCATCGATGCCCATTTTTGCCTGGCTTGGGTCAAGAATTCGAAGAACGATTTTCTCACCAAACAGCACCGGTAATGAATTCACACGAAAATCGATAGCCTTGGTTTTGGATACTTTCAGTTTGATTCGACCATCCTGGGGAACCCGTCGCTCAGAAATATCCATTTGGCTCATCACCTTTATACGGGCGGCAATTCTTGGTGCTAGATTGTTGGGAGGGCTGGCCATTTCATGTAATACGCCGTCGGTTCTGAACCGAACTCGATAGGATTTCTCGAACGGCTCAAAATGTAGGTCCGATGAGCCCATACGGATGGCGTCTAAGAGCATTTTGTTGATAAAACGGACCACCGGTGTGTCATCTGCAACCGAAGTTTCCGTTTCTTCCTCTTCGGAACCTTCAACAGTGACCGATTCCAGGTCCAGGTCAATGTCGTCTTCACCCATATCGGTAAAACTGGTATCTTCCTCGGATTCGAGAACGCGGTTGATAAAAGCGCTGAGTTTGTCCTCTTCAACCAGTATTTCCTCGGTTGAAATGCCAGTCTGGAACTGAATATCGGCCAGTGCCTGGCGATTAGTTGGGTCACTTACCGCGACGAATAGGCGATTACCCCGGTGATAAAGCGGGATTGCGTGATGGGTCCGAATAAGTTGTTCACTGATGATCTGATTGGGGATGGAATCTGGGTCTACCGCATCAAGGTCGATGAGGGGCGTGCCGAATTCCTGAGCGGCGGAATTAGCGATCGCCCTGGCCGATACGGGGTCATTTTCAACCAGATAGCTGACCAGCGATAGTTTGCTATCCATCGCTTGCTGGGTAGCAATTTCTGCACCGGGCTCATCGATATGGTGGTCGGAAATCAGCTTTTGGGCCAGGCCACTGAGGTTTGCTGTTTGTGAGGACATGTCGTTATTGCTGATAGTCAGGTTTAGTATCGAGTTTAGACCTAAGAAGTGGATAAAGGGAAGGGCATATTTATCCCCGGCCCGCGGCTGTGTTGCGATCGGAGCTTGGAGCGGCTGTGAATCGGTTTAATTAGGCGGGGTATTGCTTTAAGGGTAACAGGCCAGGCAGGCCAACAGGGTCAGATATCTCGGATTGTGGTTGGCTCGGCTATATTTTTGCAGGTAAAGAAGGTTGGCAAAAGCCGGATTGAGTGGCATGATAAGTGGTTGAGAGGTTTCGGGTCGCCTAAGCGACAGACTATTTACTGATGGAGTAACATTTATGAAAACTATTCAGAAGGGTTTCACGCTTATCGAACTGATGATTGTAGTGGCCATTATCGGGATTTTGGCGGCCGTGGCGCTGCCAGCGTATCAGGACTATATCAAGAACGCCAATATGGCAAAAGTTAATTCGCAGTATTCGGCTGCAGTGGATTACGCTAAGAATACTTTTGTTAAGTTCCAGACTGCGGCCGCAACAGGGGCTACAGTTTCGGCTTTGCCCACCACGGGTGCTGCCTGGGTAACGTTATTAGCAGCAGGTGGCGGTACCGCTCCGACTGGAGGCGCGGCTTACATTAGTACGGCCGCCAGTGCTGCCACAACTACGTCCGGTGCTGTGTCGATGGTAGCTACCGCTGCTACTCAGGTGACAGTTACGCGTCCGTGCTATGAAGATTGGAGCACATTAGATATGACCGTGATTACCAGTGCAGGAGGCGTTACAATAACCACACCAGCCTGTCCGTAGTATTTGATTTTATTGCTAGTAGGTTATTTGAATGTAAAAACGCCTTGGAAAAGGCGTTTTTTTCTTCAGCTGTGATTTAAGGTTTTTGCCAATGTGGTTATTCCTTGATAGGAATCTGTTCATGTGTACTCTACTGCCATAGAAATGCGGGCTAAATCAGGATTGTTAAGTTGTCAGGGCTTCAGCCTAGTAGAGTTGATGATTGTTGTTGCTGTGTTAGGAATAGTGTCAGCGATTGCCATTCCGGCCTATCAAGGCTACATAGCCGAAGCGCGAACGGCTACCATGTTACAGAGTATCGAGACCATACGGGTATTCCAGGAAAGCCGACGGGTTCAACAGGGCGAGTATGTGGAAGGTACCTATGATCCCTCCAACCCTGATGTGGCTGGCGGCTTAAAAGACGCAGCGGTTCTTGACTGGTCCCCTAATATAACTAGCGATTTTGTCACTTTCGTGATTACCTGCCAGACTGATGCTGTAAGCCCGGAATGTACACGCTCCAGTGGTTACCAGGTGACCGCCACACATAGTGAGGGTGGCAGTGTTTGCAGGGTTCATAACCAAACCAGTGTTACCGTCTGCTAACCTGGCAGGCGCTAAATAAAAATAGGGTAAACAGGGTGGTCCCTATACGTAGAGGAGATAAATATGTTTGCATCTGGAGCCGTTGTCGTTGTATTCATTGTAATCCTTGTGGCAGTGATATCGACACGAAGGCAGAAAAGAGATCAGGACCTCGAGTAAAACCAGGGATTTTTGTTTCTATAAATTTTGTTAGCCAGTAGTAGCCTGTCCAGTGTAAGACCAAGACTCCGTGAATTCCCGCCTGGGAGAAGCCCTCATCGAATCAATTATCTTAAATAGCCCGTCAGGGTCTGGATTGAGTGTGTCTGTTACTGTTTGTTTCACGACAATTTTCTGATTACGAATGTTTCAATTTATTAGGTCGCTTGATTATAAATTTTCATACGGATATTTTATTGTCTGCGAGAGACACCTGTTCTAATGGAAATTAGTTTGACCCCTAGGTTTCTCGATGATATTTTTTGATTGAACGTAATGGAGGTTTTACTGATGCCGAACATAAGCACCTACAAGGACGAAGGGGAAGCCTATGCCCAGATTAAAGAGGCGGGCTACCACGCCGTGGAGCTGGACTTTCCCGCTGTAGAGAACGACTTTCATTGGCATGACTTTAAATCCCTCATTTATATCACTCAGGGTGAGTTAACCTTGATTGAGCAAGATTCAGGAGAAACTACGACCTGTGGACCTGGTGCTAAGATTATTGGCACACCCGGTCTGGTGCATCGGGAACTCAGTGAAGGCTATAGTGCTATATTGGGCCTGTCTGCTGCACCGGATGCCCTAACGCAGCCTATCGACAAACCCCTGCCGGTTAGGCTTTAACTAGTTCAGTTCTTGACATGCCGGAATAGCTCAGTTGGTAGAGCAGT
>JABIZD010000060.1 GCA_018666555.1 Gammaproteobacteria bacterium | reverse complement strand
GTGAATTTGCATCAAGGCCGCAATTTAAGCGAACCCCAGGTTGCCGGGATCATATATCTGGTCGCCTCTAGTGTGGCTGACCTGGAGCCTGAGGGCGTTACCTTGATTGACCAGAAAGGAAGATTGCTATCTTCTCGCAGTAGTTCTGAAGAGCTGATGCTCAGCAGTGAACAGTTCAGGTTTTCCAGGCAGATCGAGGATAGTTATATGCGGCGGGTCGCGGATCTCCTTGTACCGGTGCTAGGCCTGGATAATTTTCGTGTCCAGGTAACCGCGAGTATCGATCACACTGCCGAGGAGCGAACGGTTGAGCAATTTGGCCAACAACCGGCTGCTATTCGAAGTGAACAGACCATGCAGGAATCTTCCGGGACTGCGGATGCCGCAAGAGGAATCCCTGGTGCCTTAACCGAGGTACCGGTAGAACCGGTGGCTCCAGGTCAGGAGGGCGCAGCAGCGCCGGCAGTGGCGTCGGGCCAAAAGACCACACTACGGGAAACCCGTAATTTTGAGGTGGACAGAACCATTCGCCACATCAAGGAAACCGGTGGCATTGTCGAGCGACTTTCAGTGGCCGTGGTCTTGAATAATCGAAGTCAGCTGGCTGAAGATGGGGTCACCTTTGAATCGGTGCCCTTACCAGCAGAAGAAATCACCCGCATTGAAAATCTGGTTAAAGAAGCGGTTGGGTTCAGTGATGTTCGCGGTGACACCGTCATTGTTACCAATACCGCCTTTTTTGTTCCAGAAGAAATCGTCCTTGAACCCTTGAGCTTTCTGGAGGGGAATCCCTGGATTTGGGATGCCGGTAAAATGCTCGGTGGTTTTATCGCGATATTATTGTTGATATTTGTAGTTCTAAGGCCGATCCTGCGTAGTGTGGCAGAGGCTGCCAGCTCGTCAGCACGCATGATCAATCCGCAATTAGCTGTTGCGGGAGGAGAAATGCCCCAGGGCTATGACGGGCAGCCTTTAGCGATTGGCGCAGATGGAGCTTATCCAGCTGGTGCTCTGGCGGCTGCCTCTCAGCAAACTTATGAACAACAAGTCAGGCAAGCGCGCAATATGGTTCAGGAAGATCCAGCCAGGGTTGCCCAGGTCCTCAAAACGTGGGTAGCAACTGATGGCTGATGCAATGGAAGATATTAATGGCTCTAAAAGAGCAGCAGTTTTTCTGTTGAGTCTTGGCGAAGAAGCCGCTGCCGAGGTATTGCGTCACATGGAGCCGAATGAGGTGCAAAGTGTCGGTAAGGCGATGACAGAATTGTCCACTGTTTCCAACGAAAACCTGACTCATGTTATTGGCGAATTTGTATCGAATTTTACCAGTGGAACCGCCATGGGTATGAACCCGACAAACTATGTGCGTAAAACATTAAACCAGGCTCTGGGCGAAAACAAAGGCAATCGGATGGTGAACCGTATCCTCAAAGGTGAGGATTCGAAAGGCCTGGAATCCCTGAAGTGGATGGATGCAGAATCGGTTGCGCTCATTTTAAAACATGAACATCCGCAGATCTGCGCAATTGTCTTATCTTCCCTGGACAGTGATCACGCTGCAGATGTGTTAGCACTGCTGCCCCAGGACCGTTTGCCGGATATTATGATGCGAGTAGCAAACCTGGATACAATACATCCGTCTGCTTTGGCGGAACTCGATGAAATATTGCAGAAGCAGGTAATTGAGGAATCGCCAGTGCCTACCTCGAAATTGCAGGGCATGAAAATAGCGGCAAGTATCATTGGATATCTTGATTCATCAGTTGAAGCCGAAGTTTTGGACAGGATCGCTGAAACCGATGAAGACATGGGTACGGCCATCCGGGATCTAATGTTCATCTTCGATAATTTGCTTGGAGTCACAGATCGGCATATGCAGCGGCTGTTGCGTGAAGTCGCAACCGATAAATTGACTGTTGCATTAAAAGGTGCATCAGAAGAACTAAAGGAAAAGTTCCTTAAGAATATGTCCTCCAGGGCATCAGAAATGCTGCTTGAGGATATGGAAACCAAAGGGCCCGTGCGACTCAGTGAGGTTGAAAATACGCAGAAAGAAATACTCCAGACGGCGATGAACCTTGCCGCAGATGGGGAAATTGCCCTGGGTGGTAAAGGAGGCGAAGAATATGTCTGAAAGCGCTTCCCCTACTGGTCTCAGTCCTTGGAAAGCGCCTGACCTCAATGCTCTGGATGCAGCCGATGTGGAGCCGCTGCTTGATGATGAGGCTCGGCAGAGCATCATTAATGAAGCCTATGCTGAAGGGTATGCAAAGGGGCACGAAGCAGGTGAGGCAGCAGGTAATGCGTTGACTGCTGACCGGGCAAATGCCTTTCTAGCATTGCTTGATGGAATTGACCAGCCGCTTATTCGGATGGATCAGCACCTGGTTGAAGAAGTTGCTGAACTGGCCGCTGTCATAGCGGCAGAAATTGCTCGATCGACCCTCACGGTAGAACCAGATGGGCTCTATAAACACATTTTGAATCTGACCGAGAGTTTGTCCGCGCAGCAGGATCCTTATAAGGTTTTCCTGCATCCGGATGATAAAGCGCTGGTGACGGCCTATGTGCAAGGATTGTCTGATGAGCATCCTAATAATAACTGGATCTTGTTTGAGGAGACTAGTCTGCAGCCGGGTGATGTGCGCATCCAGGCCAGTGATTCTGCTATCGAGGCAAAATTAACCGATGCAGCTATTCATGCGGTGCGGGATGCCATGATGGATGAGCGCGAAACATGAACCTGGCCGACGTCGAGAATCAGTTTGAACGGCGAACCTCGCGTATCAGCGCGGTTATCCAGGAGCTCAGGCAAAAGATAAAGAAAAGTAAGCCTGTGGTAGAAGGAAGGTTAGTCAGAATGGTTGGCCTCACTCTAGAGGCTGTGGGTTGTCAGGCAGCAATAGGTAGTCGCTGTCGCATTGTTCCATCTGAGGGCGCATCGATGGATGCAGAGGTCGTTGGTTTCTCTGATGCCAAGCTGTTCTTAATGGCTGTCACGGATAGTCTGGGCTTAATGTCAGAGTCACGCGTTATCCCACTACCTAAAACCGAGAATGTGAGAGTGGGAGAAGGGTTGTTAGGCCGGGTAATTGATGGGGCCGGGGTTGCCCTGGATCAACGCGGCCCTATTTTAACGAGCGCTGCCGTGCCGCTGGAAGGTATTCCCATAAATCCTCTCGATCGTAACCCCATTGACAAGACTTTTGACGTCGGCATTCGGGCTGTTAATGCCTTGTTAACCGTCGGTAGGGGCCAGAGGATGGGCCTGTTCTCAGGAAGCGGTGTTGGTAAAAGTACCTTGCTGGGCCTGATGACCCGGCATGCTGAGGCCGATGTTGTGGTGGTAGGACTTATCGGTGAACGGGGTAGAGAAGTTCAGGAGTTTATCCAACATACTTTAGGGCCAGAGGGCCTGGCAAGAGCGGTCGTAGTGGCGACTCCGGCGGACTCACCACCGCTGATGCGGGTTCATGGCGCCCTGCGGGCCACGGCTATCGCGGAATATTTTAGATCCCAGGGCAAGAATGTCCTGCTATTGATGGATTCGCTGACCCGGTTCGCCCAGGCTCAGCGCGAGATTGCTCTTTCCATTGGCGAGATGCCGGTATCACGGGGTTACCCGCCGTCGGTCTTTGCCAAACTACCCAGGCTGGTGGAGCGTGCAGGTAATGGCAATGGTAACGGAGGTTCTATTACCGCTATCTATACGGTCCTTGTTGAAGGGGATGACCTTGAGGATCCGGTCGCTGATGCCGCTAGAGCAATTTTAGACGGGCATATTATGCTGTCGAGGAAACTCGCTGAGTCAGGCTTGTATCCAGCTGTTGATGTAGAAGCATCAGTCAGCAGGCTGATGACGCATATTGCAACGCCCGAGCAGCTTGCTAATGTGCAGAGATTCAGGGAATTGAATTCAACTTATGAGCAGAATCGAGACCTGATTAGTGTCGGGGCTTATAATCAGGGTAGTGATGCAAGGATTGATGCGGCCATTGCTGCCTATCCGTATCTTCGCCGTTTTATCAGTCAGGGCTTAACAGATAAGAGTTCGCTTGATCAAAGCTTGGAAGATTTTTCTGCATTGGTGAGACAGTCAATGGAGCCTAATCAGGCTAATGAGGTAGCATGAAACGCAGTCAGCGTATGAGCAAATTGGTGGAATTGGAACAGGTTGATGAAAAGTCGGCGGTCTCACAACTGGGATTAAGTCGTGCCCATCTTGAGCAGCAGCAGGTTGCCTTAAAAGCATTACTGGAATATCGAAAAGAATATGCAGACCAATTAAGTGTCCAGGGACAAACTGGTGTAGAGGCAACCCGGTTAAATGATTACGCCAAGTTTATCACTCAACTGGATGACGCTATTGAACTGCAGAAACATCAATTAGCCGATGCTGAGCGTGCAGTTATTGATAAGCAGAAAATCTGGCAAGGCCATTATCAGCGGGTCGAATCGCTGTCTAAGGTTGTGCAGCAGAATCTCAACCAAGAGAATTCGATCGATCGAAAGAAAGTTGAACGGCAGTTGGATGATAGAGCAGGTACCCTTTCGGGAAATACCGTAAAGCCCGGATAGTTCCTGCCCAGAAAGTTGGCCCAATGTCTGCATTAGTTGTTACAGGCACTATTGAACCGGGCGACAATGGCCAGCGAACACTCCATTGATTTACATTTACTGTCTTCACAGCAGGGCGCCGAAAGTGGCCTCCAGCAGATTCGTGGGGGCGTTAATCCCAGCGCTGAAAAATTTGCCGAAGCGCTGAAGTCTGAGCAGCAAGATTATAATAAAACGCATAAAAATCAAATAGATGGAGATAGAAAGGCTAATTTTGGCCAGGCAGGCGAGGTGTCTGCCACAGGTTCTGTCCCGCCGACACCAGAAACAGATAAATCCGCGATCACCCGGTTATCCCCACCTGCCGACTTGACTGGACTGGTTAACCTGTTGAGCGCTGTTGGTGGCAGCAACGGCCAGAGTTTGCCGGCAGGCGGAAAGAGTTTGCCGGCGGGTGTTGAGCTAGTGGCAACGGCCGGCTTATTTATGTCTGATAAATTTGTAGCTGGCCAGGCATCATTAACCGCTGAATCAGGTATTGACGCTGCCTTGGCAGGCTCTCCAGTAAAAGCAGTTGAGTCCGCAAAGACAATCAATGAAGCCAGCTTATTGGATAAATCGTTATCTGACCGTATGGTTGCTGGCAATATTCGGTTGAGTTCAGGTAGATTAATGAACCTCCAAACAACCAGAACAGGACAGGCAACTAACCCAGGTGGCGTGAATGCTTCTTCGGCTGCACCAGCTGTATCGGCTGTGCTCCCGGTTAACATTGCTCTGGAAAATAGTTCAATCCCGACACCTGCACTGACTGAGAAGCCATCGGCCGCGTTGGTATCGGCTCAGCCGGTCACGGAAAACCTACATCAATTAGTTTCTCGGCTCCGTCTGGCGGATTCCAGAGCGAAGTTGGGGGAAGGCACTAGAACGGCTTCTGCCACCGTCATTCAGGAAGGTCAGTGGCTAGCTTCTGGTGATGCAGGACGACAATTATTTGCAACTCAACTGGCAGCATCGCAGTTAGCTGGCAGTGGCGACAATACGGCTATGCAGGTTGAATTTAAACCTTCATCAGGTTCGCAGCTAATGCTAACGCCATACAGCCTGCCAGGTTCAGGATTAGGTGCGTCTGTCGGTAGAGAGTCTGCTGCTATCCAGTTTCAGACAGCGATGGGAACGCAATTTGGCCAGCCCGCCTGGCAGACTGAACTGGGCCAGCATGCCCGTATGATGGTGCGAGAAAGCCTGCGGTTTGCAGAGATAGAATTGAAACCAGCGAGACTGGGAACAATTGAAATCCTGGTGACGCAGGAAAAAGATCAGACCAGCCTGATGTTTTTCACAAAAAACCCTGTCGTCCGTGATGCCTTGGAAGCCGGGTTATTGCGCTTGCAAAAGAGCTTCTCAGAAGACGGCTTAAATCTGGGAAATACCCAGGTATCTGATCAGTCGCTGTCGGAACACCGTGAGCAACAAAAACATGCATCCGGGCAGCAGCAATCAGCAGATTTACAATCGGATTCCGTGGCGCATTCTGCCCAGGGTTCTGGCTCTCAGCAGGTTCTATCGACCTTGCCAGAGGGCATGGTCGATACCTGGGCTTAATTGCTGGGAACTGCCAATCAACTGACAGAAACGTCATTTTTCTGACGACTACCCTCTGAGGGTGATCGTAACCTACTGAATTATATTGATAAAAATTATGGCATAGGCATTGCTATAGGTTGTGTTGTATGGGTTTCGATGCCAATCTGAGAATCGAAACTTATCGATTATTCAGGAGAGACGGGTGAAAAAGATAATTCTTATCGTAATAGGTGTTGCTGTACTCGCAATAGCGGGTGCTGCCTACATGACGGACATGTTTGGTTTTAACGCGACGGAAGAAAAAAATACCGTTGATGTGCGGCCCTTCAAGTACGTCCCAGTCCCTTCGGTGATAGTGACGTTTACCAAGGGAAGCACCGTCCGTTATGTACAAGTGGTTATTCAATTGCAATCCAGAGATGAGGAGTCAATTACCCTATTGACGGATAACGTGGCCCTGATTCAAAGCGTCATGTTACTTGAAATCGGAGAGTTTGATTTCGCCGAGTTGCAAACCAGCGCCGGTAAGCTAGCTATGATGGAACTTCTGGAAGTTAAGATTAGAGAAATTTTTAACGGTCATGAGGAGTTGGAACTCGAGAAAGTGGTATTAACCGGCTTTGTGGTGCAGTAGTCATGGCAGACGATGAAATCCTAAGCCAGGAAGAGAAAGATGCACTGCTGCAGGGTGTTGAAAGTGGTGACATTGATACTCGCGACAATCATGGCGAGACAGGAGATATCAGGGCGTTCAATTTTGCTGCCAAAGAGAGTCGACGGCTTTCAGGGCTTGCCCGGCTCGATACCATCCAGGAATTATTTGCCGAGGGGGCTACCGATGCGCTGCAGCGATTTTTTCGGTCTGAGCCGCTGGTAGAGGTCAAGGAAAAAGTTTCCAGAAGCATGTCTGATTTCATCCAAAGCTTGCCGTCTTTAACCTGTATCACGGTTTGTACTGCTAAACCGTTAGAGGGTCAGTGGCTATTGGTTATTGATGCAAAACTGCTCTATATCATGGTGGACCGTTATTTTGGTGGCAAGGGTCATTCGCCTAATGTCGCAACAGCAAAACAATTTACTTCCATAGAGCAAAGGCTGGCTGCACAGACGATTGACCTGCTGCTGGTGGAATTGAAAACCGCATTTGCAGATGTACTGGAAATTAATCCAGAAGCTCAGTTCATGGAACACAACCCGGATTATCTGTCCGTGCCGGTCACGGATGAAACTGTTTTTCAGCTGCCTCTGGAGATCGGGTTTAGCGAGGAAGACAAGGGTCAATGTCATTTGATTCTGCCGTTTCAAATGCTGGAACCTATTAAGGATCGATTAGGTCAGGCGGGTACGGTCGCCTCTGTCAAGGCGAGTTCAGACTGGGAACAAAAAATTGCTCAAGGGTTGAAGACAGCTTTAGTGAGTCTGTCGGCGACTTTAGGAGAGTCGGATTTAACGGTTCGGCAAGTGCTTGAATTATCACCTGGCGATGTCCTGCCGATTAAGTCGCCGGATGATGTCACCGTCAAGGTTGATGAGGTGACCGTGTTTAAAGGCAAGTTTGGGATCGCCAATGGTAACAACGCCGTAAAGATTACGGAATCGGAACTAAGTTAAGGCAAGGTGATTAAAGCCGCTGTAGCGACTAGGTTGCAAGTACGGAGCTATTAGATTTAATCAAGCGGTAGTGAATACAGAAGTTTAGATGAGGTGAAATATGTCAGACGAAACAACAGATCCAGGCGCTCAGCAAGCTGAGGATCAAAAGACGGATCCGCGGAATGTGGAAATACCGGAAGTAACTGAAGATGTAGCGTCAAGGTCAAACCGGCAGGCAAATCTTGATGCGATCCTTGATGTGCAGGTCACTCTGACGCTTGAGATCGGTCGAACATCTATACCAATAAAAGATTTGCTCAGCCTCAGCCAGGGTGCTGTGGTGGAATTAGACCGACTTGTAGGCCAGCCTCATGATGTATTAGTTAACGGGACGTTAATAGCGCAGGGTGAAGTAGTCGTGGTTGATGATAAGTTTGGTATTCGTTTTACGGATATTGTCAGTCCCTCCGAACGCGTTCAAAAGTTACAGTCGTAGTGCCAGTGGATACTTTTAGCTTGCGATCACAAGTCAGCCTTTTCCTGAAATGGTTGTGCTGCTTCTTTTTGGTGCTGGGTTATCCGCTGATAGTCACGGCAGCAGAGACGAATTCCAATGAATCATTGCAGATGCCTGGCCAGGATTTTTTTACCCCTGCTTACCTTGGTCAGCTGTTTGCCGGGCTGATTGTGGTGATAGGCTTGATACTGGTTCTGGCTTTCCTGTTTAGGAAGTTATCTGATTCCGGTGAGGGCATTCCAGGAAATATGAAGGTACTCGCCGGGCTCGCCGTGGGAACTCGTGAGCGCCTGGTGCTGGTGCAGGTGGGAAAGCAGCAACTACTGGTTGGTGTTGCCCCAGGTAGCGTCAATGCCATTGCGGCATTTGATGAACCGGTGGTTGATCCGAAAATAACCTCTGTGCCTGCCTTGAATCGTTTGCGTGGAGTGCTGTCTGGCTCTATGCAGAGGGAGACAGCTTAATGCGCTTCCTCTTTATTAGTCTGTTATTGCTTTTGATACCTGAATTTGTATTTGCTGAACAGGAATTGAAGTTATTGACCATGACCCAGGGCGCGGATGGGTCGTCTTCCTACTCAACCAGTCTGCAGATTCTGATTATTATGACCTTACTAAGCCTGGTGCCTGCCATGCTGATGACGGTTACTTCATTCACTCGGATCATCGTTGTGCTGGCCATTCTGCGTCAGGCGATGGGGACGATGCAGACGCCTTCAAATCAGATTTTAATTGGCCTGGCGCTGTTTACTTCGCTGTTTATTATGATGCCTGTGTTTGACGAGGCCTATTCAGCGGGGGTTAAACCTTATATGGAAGCCAGCATCGAGTTTGAAGAAGCGGCTGAGAAAGGGATGCTGCCGTTTCGTAGTTTTATGCTCAATCAAACCCGGGAGACGGACCTGATGATGTTCGCATCCCTGGCGGGCACACCGGCTTTTAATTCCAGGGAGGATATACCGTTGAGTATTCTTCTGCCCTCCTTTGTTACCAGTGAGTTGAAAACAGCCTTCCAGATTGGGTTCCTGATTTTTATCCCATTCCTGGTGATTGATTTGGTCGTAGCCAGTGTACTCATGTCGATGGGTATGATGATGTTGTCGCCGATGCTGATATCCCTGCCTTTCAAAATCATGTTATTTGTTTTGGTGGATGGTTGGTCTTTGGTATTGGGAACCATTGCAACCAGCTTTTATGTCTGAGAATGGAACACTATTTAGAGGGACAGTTTTATGATGACACCGGAAGTGGTAATGGACCTGGGGCACCGGGCATTAATGCTAACTGTTTATCTGGCAGCACCGCTATTGTTGTCAGCGCTGGCTGTGGGTCTGCTGGTAGGTATATTCCAGGCAGCGACGCAGATCCAGGAAATGACTTTGAGTTTCATTCCCAAGTTGATGGTGCTGGTTCTGGCTTTGGTTGTTGGTGGGCCTTGGATGATCAGAACCCTGGTGGAATTCACAGAGCAGCTTTTTTATGAAATTCCGGGTTTGGTAGGCTGACATGGTGATTTCGCCTGAAGTCTTGATGGGATACGTCAATGGTCTGTTCTGGCCGTTTGTCAGGATCAGTTCGATGCTGATGACAGCCCCCCTGTTCGGCGCGAGAACTTTCCCGATACGCTCCAGGATATTGCTGGCATTGCTCATTTCCTGGCTTGTTTTTCCGTTATTACCTGAGATGCCTAGCCTTAACGCATTTTCTATCCAGGGTATGCTGATAACCGCGCAGCAGGTGGTGGTAGGACTGGCCATGGGCTTTATACTTCAGATGGTGTTTGCCGCGACGGTGGTTGCAGGTCAAACCATAGCGACCAGTATGGGGTTAGGGTTTGCCTCTACAGTGGACCCGCAAAACGGCGTTCAGGTGCCGGTCGTCAGCCAGTATTTTCTGATATTGGCAACCTTGATTTTTCTCGCTCTGAATGGTCACTTGGTGATGATAGAAACCGTTGTTGAGAGCTTCTATCTGTTACCAGTCAGTGTGACGGTCTTTCCTGAAAACCTTGCCTGGCAGGTCGCCAGCTGGATAGGCCAGGTTTTTACTGGCGCTCTATTGGTGGCGATGCCCGCGGTGTCAGCAATTTTGCTGGTGAACCTGGCCTTCGGCGTGATGACCCGGGCGGCACCGCAGATCAATATATTTGCGGTTGGGTTCCCTATCACGATTCTAGCCGGTTTCATTATGATCTTATTGAGCTTGCCGATATTTTTACCGCAGTTCACTGCTTTACTGGAGAAAGGCTTTCTCCAGATGCTGTTGATCCTGGGATAACTGGCCATGGCAGAACAAGATGCTTCCCAGCAAAAAACCGAAGAACCCACTGAGCGTCGCCTCCAGGAATCCAGGGACAAGGGCCAGGTAGCGCGCTCCAAGGACCTCAATACCATGCTTTCGCTTATGGCCGCAGCCATCGGTATGGTATTCCTCGGTGATGGGTTAATGCGGGATTTGTTTCAGCTGGTCGAAGACGGACTCACATTTAATACTACCCATATCAATGATACCAGCTTACTGCTGGGTCAGATTGCAGCAACCATACGATCTGGCGTTATCGCTATTGTTCCGCTATTGATTTTGTTGACTCTTTCGGCGTTTGTTGGTCCGGTGGCGATGGGCGGCTGGTCTTTCAGTATCGAGGCGCTGGCGCCGAAACTGGAAAAAATTGACCCTCTAAAAGGCCTTGGTCGGATGGTGTCGTTGAAGAGCCTGGTGGAATTGATTAAAGCTGTATTTAAGTTTTTATTGGTGGCGGCAGCAGCAACTCTGATTATTTACTTTTCTATTCAGGAATTGCTCGGCCTGGGTTTGATGTCGGTACAGGCATCAACAGCCAGTGCAGGCGCTATGTTGCTCTGGGCTTTTATTGGTTATAGCGCTGTACTGATATTTATTGCTTCTATTGATGTGCCGTTTCAGGCCTGGCAGCACAAAGAACAGTTAAAAATGACCAAGCAGGAAGTCAAAGACGAAATGAAAGATACCGAAGGCAGACCTGAGGTTAAGGGCATGATCAGAAAGCTGCAGAAGGAATTGTCAGATAAAAGGATGATGGATGCGGTGCCTTCCGCGGATGTGATTATTACTAACCCGACTCATTATGCGGTCGCTTTACAATACGATACTGAGGGTGAAAACGCGCCGATTGTAGTAGCCAAAGGACAGGATTTTATGGCGCTTAAAATTCGAGAAGTTGCCGCGGAGCATGCAGTACCCATTTTTGAGGCACCGGCCTTGGCCAGGGCCTTGCACGGTATGGTGAAGATTAATCAGGAAATCCCGGCATCGTTATATAAGGCTGTAGCTCAGGTCCTGGCCTATATCTTCCAGCTAAAAGAATTGGTTGGGACCCAGGCAAGGAAGTTACAGCCGCCCAAGCAATTTGATGTCCCAGAAGAATATCGAGGAACTTATTGATGAATATGGCGGCGTCTACAACGGCCCAGGTTAGCGCTTCAAGGGGGGTGGGCCTGGGAACACCGCTGCTTATTTTAATGCTGCTGGCAATGATGGTATTGCCGTTGCCGCCTTTAGCGCTGGATATTCTATTTACCTTTAATATTGCGCTGTCATTGGTTGTCCTACTGGCTGCTATTTATTCCATGAGGCCACTGGATTTTTCGGTATTCCCGACTATTCTGCTGATAGCGACTTTGTTGCGTCTGGCGCTGAATTTGGCCTCCACTCGAGTCGTACTCTTAGAGGGACACACCGGTACCGAAGCAGCAGGAAAGGTGATTCAGGCTTTCGGAGACTTTGTAGTCGGTGGTAATTATGCGGTGGGTTTGGTGGTTTTTACCATCCTTGTGATCATCAATTTTGTGGTGGTAACCAAAGGCGCAGGCCGTGTATCAGAAGTTTCCGCTCGTTTTACGTTAGATGCCATGCCTGGCAAGCAGATGGCCATAGATGCGGATCTGAATGCGGGCGTTCTTTCCCAGGATGAGGCCCGGCAGCGTCGGGCTGATGTGGCTCGCGAAGCAGACTTCTATGGTGCCATGGACGGAGCCAGTAAATTTGTCCGTGGTGATGCCATTGCCGGCCTGTTAATCCTGTTTATTAATATAATAGGCGGACTGGTAGTGGGTATGATTCAACATGATCTATCCATGAGTGTAGCAGCAGAGAATTATATCCTGTTGACCATCGGAGATGGTCTGGTTGCGCAGATACCGTCGTTATTGCTCTCGACAGCCACTGCAATAATTGTCACTCGGATTTCTGATTCTGCTGAGATGTCTGACGAGATTATTAGTCAGCTATTTAGTAGTGCCAGGCCATTATATATCACAGCAGCTATTATCGGCTCTCTGGGACTGGTACCTGGTATGCCAAACCTGGTGTTTCTAACCCTGGCAGCACTGATGGTCGGTATCGGATTATTTCTTTCGCAGCCGGAATTCGGTGTCGAGGTCGCAGGTGAAGGGACTGCGAGTGAAGCTTTACCTGCGCCAGCAGAGCAAAAGCTTGACCTCAGCTGGTCTGATGTACCTGACTTGGACATGATCGGTCTGGAAGTGGGTTATCGGCTTATTTCCCTGGTGGACAAGAACCAGGGCGGTGAATTATTGGGACGTATTCGGAGCGTTCGTAAAAAGCTGTCCCAGGATCTGGGATTTTTATTACAGTCCGTGCACATTAAAGATAATTTAGACTTAGATCCTAATACCTACCAGATTGTCATGATGGGAGTGGCTGTGGCGGATGGTGTGGTCTATCCGGATAAGGAAATGGCCATTAATCCGGGCCAGGTGTTCGGTGCGATAGAGGGTGTAGAAGCCAAGGACCCGACCTTTGGGCTTGACACCGTCTGGATCGAGGCTTCCCAAAGGGAAGAAGCACAGTCTCTTGGTTATACCGTTGTTGATGCAGGTACGGTAATTGCTACTCATATCAGCCAACTTCTCAAAGACCACGCACACGAATTTCTCGGCCATGATGAAGTCCAGCAGTTACTTGATACCCTGGCCAAGGCGTCACCTAAGCTGGTTGAAAGCCTGGTGCCGGATTTATTGAGCCTGGGCACCGTGCTGAGGGTCATGCAGAACCTGTTGCAAGAGGGCATTCCTGTCCGCGACATGCGCACGATTGCCGAAGCTCTGGCAGAAACTGCCGTCACTAGTCAAGATCCTGACACTCTAACAGGCCTCGTCAGAATAGCGCTGAGTAGAACTATTTATCAACAAATCAATGGTTTAGAGTCAGAATTAGAGGTCTTGTCGCTCGAACCAACATTGGAACAGATGTTGCAAGATGCTATACGTGGTACACAGCAATCGGTTGGTCTTGAGCCGGGCCTTGCCGAGCAAATGCTGAGGCAGATTACAGAAGGAGTGACCAGACTGGAGTCAGAAGGAAAGCCTGCAGTGTTGCTGGTGACTTCGACTTTACGGCTCTGGCTAGCAAGATTAGTCAGAACCAATAATAAAAGCTTACACGTGTTGGCTTACGATGAAATACCGGCAGAAAAAAGGGTACGAGTGATCGCTACCATTGGCAATCAGGTAGAGCAATAGGAATCGGTTAGAAGTGGAGGAGATTAATGGATATTAAAAGATTTTTGGCGGATGACGTTCGAGAAGGGATGATGAGTGTGCGTAGCTTGTTGGGACCCGACGCAGTTATTCTTTCTAATCGGCGCGTCGGTGCCAAGATTGAGATTTTGGCGACCAAGGAGGTTGATGCTCAATCGATTATGGTTGGTGCAGAAGCGGCTAAGAAAAAGTCTCGAGTTGAAGTGCATGACTTCTCAGTGGATGCTTCTAAAACACCAAATGTCACTCCAGTTGCGGTCAAAAACAGCGACTCAGAAAAGAGCAGTTCAGATAAAAGCGCAACTATCAAGACCGCTCAGGACACCAGTAATGCTAAAAGTAATGCCGCTAGACCGAATCAGTTTACTGTTCATGAAGCGGCGCTGTTAACAGATCAGCAGTCGGTGGGTGCAGGCCCTCAGCAAAGCCAGTTGGGACCCAGGCAGGCTGCTCCAGCTCGAGTGAGGAAACAGCAGAAGGAAGCCGAGGATGCTGTGAATTTGTTTAAACTCCAGCAAGAATTAGGAGCGCTTAAGGATATGTTAGTAGGAGAGCTGACTCGGTTAAGAAGGCCTGTTTATACTGCCAGTAATGCTGACCAGCAGATCAGGGATTACTTTGCCGAGTTAGGATTAAGTCGACGAGCGATTGATGATGTGGCAGTCGGAATCGATGCCGTTGAATTGCTTAAGAAAGGCAGTGATAAGGAAACCTGGCGGACATTGTTGTGCTCGCTGGGTCAAAAGTTAATAGTCCAGCCAGATGAATTGATCGATCAGGGTGGAGTCTTTGCCGTGATTGGCGCATCCGGGGTAGGTAAAACGACCACGGTGGCTAAATTAGCTGCTCGTTTTGCGCTTAAATATGGGCGTGAAAATGTTGCCTTAATCAGCACCGATACTTTGAAAATAGGCGGTGAAGATCAATTACAAACCTTTGGGAAATTGCTTAGTATCCCGGTAAATGTCTGTGCTGATTCAAAACAATTAACAAGCGCGCTTAAGAATGCCATGGACAAGAAACTCGTACTGATAGATTCGGCGGGGCATAGTCAGCGTGACATTAAGCTAAATCACCATCTTTCGAGGATAAAAATGCATGGTGAATATGCTAAAAATCTGTTGATCGTCTCTGCGACCAGTCAAACGGGTCTCGCTGATGAAGTAATGAAAGCATATAACCATGCTCCAGTGCATGCTGCCATTCTGACTAAAGCAGATGAAGCCATTGATTTGGGATCAGGCCTGTCTACTTTGATTCAGGAGAAGCTTTCCCTGGCTTATTGTTGTAAAGGGCAGGGGCTTTCAGATATTGAAGTGGCAAGAATCTCATCCATCTTATCGACCAGCTTTGCTATGATGAGGAAAAGCAAAAGGCTTAACAAGCTCCAGTACAAGGAAAAACGAATTCATGCCTGATGTTGTTAGAGTAATTGCAGTCGCTAGTGGTAAAGGCGGCGTCGGTAAGACTAATGTCTCGGTCAATTTAGCGACGGCCATGGCAATGTCTGGCAAAGAGGTTATGTTGATGGATGCAGACCTGGGTCTTGCTAATGTCGATGTAATGATCGGTTTGAACCCGGAATACGATCTGCAACATGTTATTTCTGGTGAAAAGCAACTTGATGATATTATCATAAAGGGACCCGCTGGGATTCATGTGGTTCCAGCCAGCTCGGGCGTGTCTCGTATGGCTGATCTGACGGCAACAGAGCATGCCAGCCTGATCACTGCATTCAGTGAATTAAAACAAACGCTTGATGTGCTCATTGTCGATACTGCTGCCGGCATTGCCGATACGGTAGTGTCCTTTTCCAAGGCCTGCCAGGAAGTTGTAGTGGTTGTTTGTGATGAACCAACTTCTATTACGGATGCTTATGCACTGATCAAAGTATTGAGAACTCAGCACGACATCAAGCGATTTCAGATATTAGCCAATATGGTGGTCGACCAGGCTCAGGGGTTGCAGCTCTACGATAAACTGTTAACGACAACGGATCGTTTCCTGGATGTGGGGCTAGGTTATCTGGGCGCGGTACCGTTTGATGAGCAGCTTCGTCGAGCCGTGCAACTTCAGAAACCAGTGGTGCAGGCCTATCCGAGGAGTAAAGCAGCGAAGGCTTTTATTGATATCGCCGGGAAAATTGATCAATGGCGTCAGCCCGATCACGCCAGTGGCTATTTGCAGTTTTTTGTTGAACGCTTACTAACAGCCAGTGCTGGAACTGGTGGTCATTGATCGTGAATTCAGCAACCATTTACGCCAGTCAGCAGAAGCTGCAGCAAAATGAACAGGTTGCTGAACATCTTCTGTTGGTTAAAAAAATTGCCCTGCACCTGTTAGCCAGGCTGCCGGCGTCGGTTGAGCTTGATGATCTGCAGCAGGCTGGCCTGCTTGGGTTACTCAGTGCGGTGCGCAGCTATTCATCTGACCAGGGCGCCAGCTTTGCTACCTACGCGGGAATCAGAATTAAAGGTGCCATGCTCGATGAGCTAAGGAAGCAGTCCTGGGCACCACGTTCTATTCACCAGAAATCGCGTCGTATCGAAGAAGCCGTTCGAAAGGTTGAGGCTGTTAAAGGTGGGCCTGCCAGTGATCAGGACATTGCTGACACGATGGATATCTCGCTTGAGCAATACCGGAATTTATTGAATGAGACAACCGGCTGTGAGTTGCTTTTTATTGAAGACGATGCCTTGCAACAGGAAACAGAAACCTCAGCAGGACCAGAGACTATTCTTCAGGATGAACGTTTCCGGGATTTCCTGGCGACTAACCTATCTGAGTTGCCGGAAAAAGAAAAAATGGTCATGGCGCTTTACTATCAGGAAGAACTGAATCTGCGCGAAATCGGCAGTATTCTTGAGGTCAGTGAATCTCGCGTCAGTCAGATTCATAGCCAGGCCTTGATCAGACTCAGGTCAAAAATGACGGATTGGGTATCGTAAGTGGCCAGTGTAATAGCAAAGGATAGCCCATGGATTTTCTAACAATCGGCGGTATTTTGTTTGCTTTTGGGGGCATTTTTTTTGGATATTATCAGGAAGGCGGCTCGCCTGGTCAGGTGTTGGCTCATCACTGGCCTTTCTTAATGATTCTGAGTGGCTCGATGGGGGCTCAACTGGTCAGTGTGCCCATGGAGCATTTTAAAAGGGTGCTGAAAGTCACTCGTTGGCTATTCCTGCCCCCTAAGATCGATGTCTCGGGCATGATTGAAAAGCTGGTTGAATGGGCGCAGATTGCTCGGCGGGAAGGACTGCTAGGCCTGGAAGGCGTATCGGAAACTGAAGATGATGAATTCGCCCGAAAAGGCCTGCGTATGCTGGTGGATGGTCGGGAACCGCAGGCGATTCGTAAGATACTGGAGGTTGAGATTGGCAGCCGGGAAAAACTGGACCTGGCAGCGGCTAAATTCTATGAAGGTATGGGCGGTTTTGCGCCGACCATCGGTATTGTTGGCGCCGTTCTAGGTTTGATTGTGGTCATGGAAAACTTGTCTGATCCAGCAAAGTTAGGACAGGGCATTGCCACTGCGTTCATTGCTACAGTTTATGCGTTATTGCTGGCAAACGTCTTTTTCCTGCCGTTTGGGGCAAAACTGAAAACGATTGCTGAAGAACAGGCGGAGTTCCGCGATATGATCATAGAAGGATTGGTGCTCATCGCCGAAGGGGAGAATCCCCGTAACATTGAAGAGCAACTGCAAAGTTATACGGTTACCTAGAAGGCTGGCTAAATGGCACGCAAGAAAAAACCCGAAGAGCATGCCAATCATGAGCGCTGGATGGTGTCCTACGCTGATTTCATCACATTGTTGTTTGCTTTTTTTGTGGTCATGTATTCTATTTCTGTAGTGAATCAGGGTAAGTACAAAGTTTTATCAGAGTCTTTGGTGGCCGCATTTAAAGATCCCAAGAAATCCCTTGAACCGATTCAGGTTGGCGAAGTAGTCAGGGCGCCGGCGGACCTGCCTGATTTGGGTAGTAACCCCCAGCCCATCATGTCCAGGCCGATCAATCCAAGAAACCTGCCAGAAGTAGACCAACTGAGTTCCGATGATCTTATTGACGTGAGTGAGCAACTCGATGAGATTCAGCGGTCGGTGGAAGAAGCCATGAAGGACTTGATCGAGGAGGGCTTAATCAGTATTCGCCGTAGCCAGTTCTGGCTTGAGATTGAAATTAATACCTCTATCTTATTTAGCAGTGGTCGTTCTGTATTGTTCCCTCAAATAATTTCTGTTTTACAGCGTCTGGCGCAAATTATGGTGGGCTTGCCGAATCAGGTGCACGTGGAGGGTTATACCGATACGGTGCCGATAGAGACTGAAAAGTTTGAATCGAACTGGGAATTATCCGGAGGCCGAGCCTCTACTGTGGTCAGGTTATTTCAAGCTACGGGCGTCGAGCCACAGAGATTAGCTGCCATCGGTTATGGCGAAAATCATCCCATCGGGGATAACAGCACTGTCGAAGGTCGAGCCAAGAATCGGCGAGTGGTTGTTGTGGTATTAGCCCAAATCAATACAGATGCAAGTTCAACCCTTGAAAAATTCGAAAAAGCGAAGACGTCGACTACGATCGGCCCTACGCTTTGATCGATTGAATTTACGCCGCCGTTATAATCTGGAAGGCTCTGACCCGTTGCAATCAATAAGCTCAGCCGAGGCGATGAAAACCATCATGAATGAAACAAATAAACTAGCTTTGGCTGTGTTTTTAATGGCTGTTAATATGGCAGTTGTTGGAGCAGTTCCCGAGCCTGGCCGGTTTGCAGCCCAGGTAGCACAGTTTTCCCAACACGATGAACTCAATCCATGGCCTGAGGGCGCCATTCTGGCTACAGGCAGTTCCAGTATGCGTTTTTGGAGTGTGGACCAGATGTTGGAGCGTCAGATGGCGCCTTTAACCGTGATCAATCGGGGTTTTGGTGGCAGTGTTTTTAATGACTTAAATCATTATCTGGACCGCCTTGTTTTAAAATACCGGCCCAGAGCCGTGATGATTTATGAGGGTGATAACGATATCGCCTTTGGTCTAGCGCAGGATTCAATTTTGCGCTCGTTGTCACAGATAATTGGCAAGGTCCATGACCAGAGCGCACAGACCCGATTCTATATATTATCGGTAAAACCCAGTATCAGCAGGTGGCTTCTCTGGCCAGCCATGCAACAGTTAAATGAGGCGCTGCAAGCGCTGTGCGCTACTGACGCGCGATTGGTCTACATTGATGTGGCCTCAGCCATGCTCGGAGAAGACAACCAGCCCCGGCCAGACCTTTTTGCCCCAGATGGCCTGCACCTGAATGAGCTGGGTTATCAGTTATGGCGAGATGCTGTTCGCCCGGTTCTGCTGGAAGCTGAGCTGGAATTTGAATCCCGCTAGTTAAACGGCCCATGTTCGCGCTTTACTGCCGTTCGCTCTACTGATAGATTTCGCCGATTCACATAAGCAGGTCTAATGGCGGGTTCAATGCTGGCCTGTGTCTTCGACGCTACCAGAGATCGTACTTCTGCAGTTCTGCGCGACCTACCACCATATGGTGTACTTCGTCAGGTCCATCAGCAAAGCGAAGGTGTCGCATGTCGGTATACATCCCAGCTAAGGGTGACCATTGCGAAATTCCGGTGGCACCGTGCATTTGGATGGCCTGGTCTATAATCAGGCAGACCTTTTCCGGAACGATGGCTTTAACTGCGCTGACATACACACGGGCTTCTTTATTGCCCAGCACATCCATTGCTTTGGCTGCCTGCAGAACCATTAGCTTCATGCCGTCGATTTCTATTCTCGCTCTGGAAATGACCTCAAGGTTCTTACCGAGTTTTGCAATCGGCTTGCCGAATGCAACTCGGGTTGCCGAGCGTTTCACCATGAGTTCAAGGGCTTTCTCGGCCTTGCCAATGGACCGCATGCAGTGGTGAATGCGGCCAGGGCCGAGCCGAACCTGGGAAATTTCAAAGCCACGTCCCTCACCAAGCAGAATGTTATCTTTCGGAACACGTACATTATTAAAACGGATGTGCATATGCCCGCGTGGCGCATGGTCAGCACCAAATACGTGCATGCCTTCAAGGATTTCCACTCCAGGAGTATCTTTGGGCACCAGAATCTGGGATTGCTGCCGGCTAGGAGCTGCCTCCGGGTCTGTTTTAACCATAACAATCATAATTTTACAGCGTGGGTCACCGGCACCAGAGATGTAAAATTTTTCACCATTGATGAGCCATTCATCTCCGTCAAGAACTGCGCTGGTGCTGATATTTTTGGCGTCAGAAGAGGGCAGCGCAGGCTCGGTCATAGCATAGGCAGAGCGTATTTCCCCGTTTAAGAGTGGCTTCAGCCATTGTTCTTTCTGCGCCTCCGTGCCCACTCGCTCGAGTACTTCCATATTGCCGGTATCGGGTGCACTGCAATTGAGTGTTTCTGAAGCCAGGGGGTATTTACCCAGCTCGGAAGCAATATAAGCATAATCGAGATTGGTTAAGCCTTCTCCCATTTCAGAGTCAGGCAGGAAGAAATTCCATAAGCCCGATTCTTTTGCTTTCTGTTTGGCTCCATCGAGAAGCTCAAGTTGCCGGGGATGCCAGGACCACCGGTCTGCTTTATCTTTTTCAAGCGATTGGAATTCGTCGATAATCGGTACCACGTTGTCTCTGATGTGCTTGGTTACGGCATCCATCAGAGGTTGGGCCTTCTCCGACATGGCAAGGGTATAGAGATCATTATTTAGGTCTGGCATGGATAGCTCCTTTACATATAACCTGATCAAAACACGAAATTTGTTCGTCTGGCAAGTGATCCGTTGGTGAAAGTGACTATATTTAGGCAAAAGCAACCCCGCCATTGATGATCTATTAATAAGCGTGATGGCTATAGACAACCCAGGGTAGGCTCTGTAAAAACAAGGGGTTTAGACAAAGGAACGAAGCATGAACAACTTATTTGATATCAGAGGTAAAGTTGCGCTGGTAACGGGTGGATCCAGGGGCATTGGTGAGATGATCGCGGCAGGGTTTCTGGCTAACGGCGTAAAAGTTTATATCAGTTCCAGAAAAGCTGAGGTCTGTAATGCGACAGCAGCTCGATTGATGGAGCAGTTTGGCGGTGAATGTATTTCCTTGCCGGCAAATCTGGCAGAAGTGACTGGTTGCCAGCAGTTGGCAGATGAGCTGGCAGCCAGGGAGAGCCAGTTGGATATCCTCATCAATAACGCCGGTGTATCCTGGGGCGCACCGATTGATGACTTTCCTGAATCCGGTTGGGATAAGGTGATGGATACGAATGTCAAAGGTGTATTTTTTCTGACGCAGAAATTACTGCCCTTGTTGCGTCAATCGGGTTCGGCTGAGGACCCGGCACGAGTTGTCAATGTGGGATCCATTGATGGTTTAAAAAATCCGGTTTTTGAAACCTTTTCTTATGGGCCCTCAAAGGCTGCATTGCATCATTTAACCCGAGGTCTGGCGCTTCACCTGACGCGCCAGCATATTATTGTTAATGCAATTGCACCAGGACCCTTTCCCACCTGGATGCTGAGTACAGGTGTGGGCGGTGGTGGTGATACGGATATAGACTGGAGCGTGGTAGGTAACAATAATCCGAGAGGTCGGGTTGGTACGGCTGAGGATATCTCGGGTCTGGCCATATTCCTATGCTCTCGCGCCGGAGCCTATACGGTTGGTGAAGTGATTACCTGCGACGGCGGTTCTGCTTATGCCACCTAAAACGCAGCTATCTAATCGTTTTAATGGCCCTGCTTGCAGCTAAGGTATAGGCAAGACAACCTGCGGGTCATGAGAAAGGAATTGGAATCGTTGATATCCAATTGTACGATGGCCTTAAAATTGGCCTGGGCATGGAAAATTAGCCCGTGGTGGTGAGCATAATATATTGCTATTTCGCCCTGCACCGATTGTACAACCGGTGGCTGCTAATGCTGCTGGTAGTTTAATGACTAGGGTGCTGGTGTGATGTTGACGCAGGGAGTGCCTAATGCGTACCGAACTGCCACGAGTCGTTTGGTTCTTTCAGGTCGGGCATAGTCGCCTGGGCTTCTGACTAAAATAGATGCTTGAAAGCGAATGGAATTGCTGGATGCAGGTTATAACCGTTGTAAGTAAATTAATCTTAGTCGGATTTATGATGGCAGCTAACTCTATAGGAAAGTCAATATGAGTCGCAGTAGCGATTATAGAACCAGCGCAATTTCCGCAGCCGATGGCCCGGTTGCTGTAACCGGAGCCAGCGGTTATATCGGATCCTGGATTGTGCGCGACCTGCTCGAGCAGGGTTATCAGGTCAGAGCCTGTGTTCGCGATGTCAACAACAGTGGCAAGGTTGATCACCTGTTAGCCATGCACAAGCAAGCGCAGGCAGGTAGCCTGGAATTGTATGAGGCAGACCTGTATGTAAAGGGAAGTTATGATGCAGCCTTCAAGCAGTGTAGTGCTGTAATTCACGCCGGGGCCGCAGTCGGTTATAACAGTGAGTCACCTCAGCAGGTCTATGATGGCTGTTTTACCGAAGTAGGTCATGTTCTCGAATCGGCCATGAATTCCGGAGCTTTAAAACGATTTGTATTTACCAGCTCGTTTGCAGCCGTAGGACATCCACGACCGAAAGGCTACGTGTTTACGGAGAAAGACTGGTGTGGCGATAATGAAGATGGCCATCGGGGGGGCTGGTCGGACGATAATATAGCGGTTAATCGTGATATTGCTTATGCCAAAGCGAAAGCTCGCACAGAAAAAATGATTTATGCGGCAGCTGCAGCTTCGGGTAGATTTGATGCAATAGCGATACTACCGCTGCACGTAGTAGGTCCGCTCTTGTGCGCCAATCATGATCAAGGCTGGAGTTGGCAGAACTGTATCAAGTTTATGTTACGCGGCAAGCCTTACATTAAATCCAAGGGCGGGCGCATGCTTTGGAATATGGTCGATGTAAGAGATACCGCCAGAGCTCATCGGTTAGCTGCGGAAAGCACCCTGGCAGCAAATGAGTCTCGCTATATACTTTCAGCTATGGATCGTTCTGGTGAGATGTTTACCCATCAACTCCAGGCAAAGCTGGGCCAGTTATTTCCAGAAATAGCTAATATTGGCGGAGAAGAAATGCTGTCGGGCCAGCCTGTTCAACCGACTCATGATGGTCCGAGATCGTATGCCTTGCTGGCTAAGCAGGAGCTAGGGCTGCAAAGCTATAGGCTCGAAGATACGCTGCTGGCAACCCATGAAAGCGATGTGCAACTGGGCTTACTTTAAACCCTGCGCGGCTGTGACAGGCCTGAGTGCGGCTTCAAAAACCCAAGTTGTGGGTCAGGTCCCTGCTGGCGCCAAATAAATGCTCCATGGTACCAAAGCCTGGTATAACCCTGCTGTCCAGCAAGGTAGTGTCTGGCCTTTCACTGTGCCAGCTAATAGCGCAACTCCTGTTCCGTTACAGCTTTAGCGCTGCGAAGGGTTGGGACAACTCTCGCAGATGACATAGCTATGCATCGGGTCATTCAATGACGTGTATAAGTTCAGATCTTTGCGGATATTCCTGAGTAGCTCCTCGAGCAGGCCAGTCTGTGCCTTCGGCACGGCGGAGGATATTTCTGCAGTGAGTTCTCTTAGTAGCATTTCTTGGTTAGAAATTTCAGGCTCGACATGCCAGACAGAATAGGTTTCTAATTCTGCGAGTTCGGCAGCGCTGGATATGGCATCCTCAAGGCCGCCGATTTCATCGACCAGGCCAATTTCAAGGGCTTTGCTGCCTGTCCATACTCGGCCTTGTGCTACGGCATCTACTTGTTCAATTGAAAGGTCGCGACCGCTTGCCACAGTTTCGATGAATTGTTGGTAACCGGTATCAATATTGTATTGAATGACTTTAGCCATAGCTGGCGTAATCCCTCGTTCAAGACTGACAGAGCCAGCCAGAGCGGTGGTGCCAACGCCGTCACTGAAAATACCGTACCGGCCTAAGGTTTTTTCAAGAGTGGGAATGAAGCCAAAAATCCCAATCGAGCCGGTTATGGTATTAGGGTGGGCAAATATCCTATCTGCTGTCGCTGATATCCAATAACCGCCTGATGCTGCGACCGAACCCATACTGGCAACCACCGGAATCCCAGCGTCCTGAGCGTGTAAAAGTTCTCTTCGAATCACCTCCGATGCCGTCTTACTGCCGCCTCCAGAGTCGACCCTTAGAACGATCGCTTTTACGCCGTCATCCTGGCGTGCTTTATCAATCAGTGCTGACACCGAACGACTACCAATAGTCCCGGCCTTGGCGAAGCCATCTATAATTGAACCGACCACCGTGATGACAGCCACTTTGTCCTCTTGGTCTGGTTTAGGTTTTCTTTCAGATTGCAGGTACTGGTTAAATCCGATGCCCCTGTAGGTGCCGGGTACCTCTTCATCTTCCCCAGTGAGTGAAATAAGGTACTCTTGGGTTTCTCTGTTAGTGAGGAGTTTATCTACCAGACCAGCATCCAGAGCCATCTCAGCAAAATTGCCCTGAGCTGACTTCATTGTAGTCAGTAGGTCGCTCATCAGCTCATCAATGATGCCCGCTGGAAGCCCTCTAGCCTCTTCAATCATTGTGGTATAGGTCGTCCACCAGCTGTTCAGATATTCGAGGCGGGCAGTCTTATCTTCTTCCGACATGCTATCCCTGATGTAAGGTTCGGCGGCGGATTTATACTTTCCTACCCTGAATAAATTAACCGACACATCGAAATTATCGAGTATGGTTCGGTAGTAGGTCCGATAAGCACCGAAGCCTTCAGGCATAGCTCCAAACTCTGGGTTCAGGAGAATCTCATCGGCATGTGCGGCCAGGAACAGGTCGCTTTGTCCATAATAATTGAAGCTCGCTGCGATCACCTTCTTGCCATCCTCTCTGAAATCGCTAATGGCGCCGGCTATCAGTTCCAGGTGCGGCATCAGGCCACCATTGAAATTCTCCAGATTGAGCACCACCAGTTTTATGCGTTGGTCAGCCTTAGCAATACTCAATGCATCGATCAAGTCCTGGACCAGGGTCTCATTAGGGCCTGCACCGGTTTGAATAAACTGTTGTGGATCGATGGCAGATTTTTGCTCTACTAGAAATCCCGTTGGGTTCAATACGAGTGCGCCACCATCTGGAATATCAGGTTTATCTGACGTCATTAATCCGATGATCAGGACTAAGGCTAAACCCAGGGCTATCCCGCCAAACAGCACAGTCTGGCCTGCCTGCAGGGCGCGCCACAGGAACCTAAAAAACCCTTTAACATAGGACATTTCTAACTTACCTTTTTCAAGAATTTAATTTTTGATTTACAGTTGAAGATTTTGTTCCTCCAACCATGGCCTGAGATTATCATGTAAGTCATACTGAATTGCACTGTAATAACGATGACTGGTATATAACTTGCGATAATTGGCTTATTCGCATTAATAGGAGCTAACAACATGACTCATAAAGATCTCTGGCGGGATAATGGTATTAAAGTTGTCAGCGGTGACCATCTGGATATCAACACACCTCAGACTCCAGGGATGCATAGGGCTGCAGCAATCAATTATGCGACAGCAGGTGCCCAGAAATTATGGGCGGGAACGGTGGAAATTAATCCTGATGCAAAAACCGGAGTCCACCACCACGGCGAGTTAGAAAGCATCATTTTTATTATTAGCGGACGTGCTCGTATGCGCTGGGGTGAACAACTGCAATTTGTTTCAGAGGCAGGACCCGGAGATTTTATTTATGTGCCGCCTTTTGTTCCTCATCAGGAAATTAATGCCCGAGATGATGAGCCGCTTGTTTGTGTGCTGGTGCGTAGTGATCAGGAGCCTGTTGTGGTTAATCTGGATATCCCGGTGAGTGAAGATCCGAAAGGGCAGTATTGGATTGATCCAATTCATGCTGGGCCCGCTTCAGATGATGCGGGGAAATGACACATAAGTGGGTTACATCAGTGAATATAACCTTAATAATCTATTTTAATAGGTTTTTTACTTAAATAATGCAAATAATATAATAAATAAAGGGAAATGTTGATATAAATACTATTTATGCTCCTAACCCGTACTTCTGGTACTAGATAAATTCCAAATTTTATGATTTATTCAAATATAACCCAAAATAACACATAAAATCCCAGTATATTTAATTATAATGCTTTTATTAAATTAATAATCCCAAAATTTATTAACAACAATGCTAAATTAATAGCTTTCCCCCAAATTAATGATTTACGTTAAAGGCATTAAGGTAGGTTCTGGTAGCCATGATAAGACGCTTTTAGAGTCGCGTGGTTGAGGAGTACCTCGGCTCTGACATTGCCCGTTTCGAGGTCGCGCAAAATAGTTTTCACCCAATAGGATTCGGTTCTTTTGCTTTCAGAGACGGCTATGATTTCTCGCTCCTTCTTGTATGCATGGCCAACTTTTAAGGGCCCATCGATTACTTTTACTTCCAGATCCGCGAATAGGCCAATGGCCGGGCCATTTGTCGGGAATTGCGTAGAATCGTTAGAATACTCGGTTAATACACTGATCATCTCCAGGGGAATGATTGCACCACCCCAAGGGGAATCTTGTGCCGTGTCTGGATGGTAATAGGGTGACGTTTCTGTTATTTTTGCGAGCTTTTCTTTCAGGCTGAAGGGATAGAGCGCCCCCATGTTCTGTTCGAATTCCATGTTCACTGGAGTACTCTGCTTTGCTGTTAGTCCGGCAGATATTTGCTCTAGTATGAGTAGCTTTCCAGGAGGGGTGAGACGGGCTAACCGTCTTTCCAATTCAGATTGCGGATAACTCCCGGTGCTGTCTGGTATGGTTGCTGTGCCCATCAGTACCGGTGTGGCATCCGCTTTCTCAGCCCATACATGAGCCAGGAGGTTGTTTTCCAAGTCGGGCTTAACAAAGGCCTTAACTTCATCACCTTCGACGCACATGTTCTGAAAATGGATTGAAAGACAGCCATTTTCCAGCCAGTTTTGACCCCATAGTTCTTGGAGTAGAGGCACAAATTGACTGAAGTGGGTCGGTCCTTCTATGGGGCCAGCGACAAAGCCAAGTTTTTCTGCAGTTTCGTCATCATGTATGGAGGTGTGCCCTTCATATTCCTGTTCAGCGAGCATTTGTCTTGGTTTCCTGAACTGCCCTTCTATTATCTCTGACATCTAAAGTCTCCCGTTAAGTTGTCTATGCAGGATTAATGTCCAAATCAGTCATCCCTGCCTGTAGTTTACCTGCTGCGAAAGGCACCGTCGAACGGGCCTTTTAGCCATTTTTTATAAGTAGGCTCGGCTGGGATCATTTGGATAGACCCATTCGCTGGAGATTGTCTTGGCTACCTGCAATTCCGCCGGAATATTTTCCCTGGCTATTAAGTCGTCGGCACTCTGATGCCAATAGAAAATCCTTTTAGCCATTTTTTACAAGTAGGCTCGCCTGGGATCATTTGGATAGACCCATTCGCTGGAGATTGTCTTGGCTACCTGCAATTCCGCCGGAATATTTTCCCTGCCTATTAAGTCGTCGGCACTCTGATGCCAATAGAAAATCCTAGCTTCCTGGTAACTTAGCGGTACGCCCTTGAAACCATAGGATTCTACCGATTTTTGAATCCAGGCGCCGAACTCGGTGTCCTCTCGCAGTACCTGAACCAGTTGTTGGCCGTCGTTCTCGGTCCACAGATCTGGCTTTTGTAAATCACCCCAGGGCGGCGCAAAAGTCCAGGTTTCGAGAACGGATCGATTGATACCGTCAGGCCAGAATAATAGCGGTGGCAAGGCCTCCGGGCTTAATGGCGACACCCAGTTAGGAAAGATACCGTAGGATTGAGTGCAGGTTCGGGCAATCTCTCCTACAGAGTCAATTTCCGGCAGGTTCGGACGTTGCTGTTGTAACGTGCTCGAAGCCCCCGGCGGTCTCGGTGCAACCATACGGTGGTGGCCATTAGGATAGAGTGAATTGACGTTGCGGCGGTCATCCAGTATTGGCGCAACGGTGGTAGGATGGATGCTTCGCACATGGTATACCTCCGTGTTCGCCTCCATGGCTATCTTCCAATTACAATCAAGGTTGAAGGTATGGCGAGCCGCCAGACGACATTGGTCAAATTGAAATTCCTGCCATTCCTCGGCAATGGGTCCGAGCCAGTCCAGCAAGCTGGGGGCTGCGGAATCAAAGTTAACAAAAATAAGGTTGCCGAATTGTTCGCATCGAATCGAAGTCAGGGAACGGCAAGAGAAGTCGAGGTCTTTGAAATCCTCCGGATCGCGGACCTGTAAAAGGTCCCCTTCATGGTTATAAGTCCAGCCATGATACCGGCAAGTGAGGCGCAGCTTCTTGCCGCTGGGTTCAGTCACGACGGGTGCGCCCCGATGGCTACAGGTGTTGTAAAATGCATTAATACGGCCGCTTTCACTGTGAACCAGAACGACTGGTTGCCCGGCTCGTTCCCAGAGAATAAAACAGCCAGGCTCGGGGAGTTCATCGATATGTGCTGCCAGTAACCAGCTTTTGCGCCAGATATGTTGCTTCTCCAGTTCAAAGTATCGAGGGTCAGTATAGCGACCACCTGGTAGGTCTGGGAGGACCGGGAAGTCAGGGGGTGGAGCGGTCCTAGCCGCTTCATATTCCATTAGCCCACGTAGTATTGTTATTTCTTCAACGTTCATAGACCTTCCATTGTAAAGTTGCCGTTGCAACGTGTTGATCTCAATTACAATAACTGGATTTGATTTCGTTTTCAGCTAAAAACCGTCTGATCCATAGAGGCATCACTGTCGTCTAGCAGTTAGCAGTTAGCAGTTAGCAGTTAGCAGTGGTCTTTGCATGTTCGCAAACGTTATGCCTCTGGCACCTATGGTGGTAGTGTTAAGGAAGTCCCGCCTTGTGATCGCAACCGTGATTGCCTGAGCCACACGATTTACTATCCAGACTAAACGCGCTTAACTGACATTTGCTATATCTCATGACATGTCAAGAGAAAACAACTAGATTAATGGCTGGATGCGGCTATGAGATACTGCACATGGCCATCGAGATGATCCTGCAAACGAGATACGCGAGTCCCGGCGTGTGTGTACCGATGGTGTTATTGTCGCTAAAGGCGGGTGGCCTTTAGCCGGGTTGCTTGCCTAGCCGTTATCGGGTTACTGAGATTGTTTAATGCAGAGCGATTGACGCGTGGTTGACCCTTGCACTTAACCGGCCAGACAGCCTATTGTTTTTTCACCCCTAATGATAAAGATGCCCTATTTATGAGATTTTATACACCCTCCATCCTGGAAAATCCGTATCCGTCTTACCAGCACTGGCGTGCTGAGCATCCTATTTGGCAGGACGAAGATACAGGGGACTGGATTATCAGTCGGCACGATGATGTGCGTAGTATTCTGAAAGACTCAACACAGTTCTCATCAAATGCGATGGGTGGTGGCAGTGTCGCGTTACCATTACTTGCAGATGATCCCCCCAGGCATACCCAGCTACGGGGCATAGTCAATAAGGCGTTTACATCCAGGATGCTAAGAAGTATCGAAGATAACGTCGTGCAAATTGCTGACTCGCTTGTGGATCGACTTGCAGTCGGTAGTGAAGTCGATATGGTCACGGGCCTGACTACGCCGTTACCGGTAGCGGTAATTTCACAGATGATGGCAATCCCAGATGAGCGTGCCGCTGACTTTAAGAGATGGTCTGATGCACTGACCGGTACTTTGGCGGGAGTCTCGCTGGCCGATCGGCAATTAGAAATAGCTGAGATGGCAGGTTATTTTAATAGTCTGATCCCGGTTCGACGTGCTCAGCCCGGTCCAGACCTCATCAGTTCGGTTGTTAATGCGAAGCTTTCAGGAGCAGGACTGACAGATTCGGAGATCGTTGGTTTTTGTATGTTGCTGTTGATTGCAGGTAATGAAACGACCACGAATCTATTAGGTAATTTCCTAAACATAATGGTTGACCGGCCGGCTATGCAGCAACGGCTCGTAGAAGAGCCGGGTTTAATTGAAGCAGCCATTGAAGAAACCCTTCGCTATGATGGGCCAGTCCAGTTTCTTCGGCGAAAGCTACTTAAACCAGCGACATTTCATGGCCAGGAAGTTCAAGAGGGTGAAGTGGCCCATGTGATTATGGGTTCAGCTAATCGAGACGAAAGCTGTTACCCGGATGCGGACCAATTTGTATTGGACCGAGCGAAGAATCATCATCATACCTTCGGTTTTGGAATTCACTTTTGTATCGGTGCGCCATTGGCTAGGCTTGAAGCTAAGATTGCCCTAAGGGCGTTATTTCAGCGGTTTAAAAAATTCGAGCGAGGCCAGAGCGAAAATGAACGAGTACCCTCACACCTGTTAAGAGGGTTTCATCACTTGTATCTGCTGTTAGCAGAGTAGCCTTATCCAACTGGATTTCCGAGTATTCGTGAAGCCTGTTTAGCTGATTTTAAAATTAACTGGCTGGGCATCAGTAGCAGCTAAACAGATTTGTCTCTTCGCGATGGTAAGGTTTTGTTGTCTTTGGATCGCCTGTGTAGGGCCTAAAGGTGATTAAAATTTCTATTATCTATAGGTCATTCAAACTTCTATTATCTATAGTAGAGACACAAGCAGTCTGACTAATGTGGATCAGGGGGTTACAGCGAATAAAGATAGGCGTAGCCTAGCTAATGTAGGTCCGGGGGTTGCAGCGAATAAAGATAGGCGTAGCCTAGCTAATGTAGGTCCGGGTGTTGCAGCGAATAAAGATAGGCGCAGCCTAGCTAAGTAAATCAGCCGGTTAGCACGAATAAAGATAGGCGCAGCCTAGCTAAGTAAATCAGCCGGTTAGCACGAATAAAGATAGGCGTAGCCTAGCTAATGTAGATCCAGGGGTTGCAGCGAATAAAGATAGGCGCAGCCTAGCTAACCGAGATGAGCAAGGTACACGAAATAGAGGTAAATAGGCCTGGCATAGTGCAGCGATTACCTCCTGATCATGCGAGAATTTGGCGATAAATATTAATCTAAATTTCAGTTAACGTAGCGTGGAACGAATCAATGGTCATGAAACCCTTTCGTATTGGTCCCGGTTTTCTGGTGGCTGCGGCATTTATAGGCCCGGGCACGGTATCTACGGCTAGTCGAGTTGGCGCTGAATTCGGACTAGTTCTCTTCTGGGGCTTGTTATTTTCCTTGCTGGCGACCCTGATCCTTCAGGATATGGCGCTTCGCATTGGTTTGATAAGCCGGCTAAGTCTGGGTCAGGTGATAAATCGGTCGCTGCGACAGGCATGGATGAAATGGCCAGTTCTGTTGTTAACGATTAGTGCCGTGGTGGTAGGTAACGCAGCTTACCAATCAGGTAACCTGCTGGGAGCGGCCATCGGATTAGAACTGCTCTTCAATCTCGATACGGGGTTAGCAGTGGGAATTATGTGCCTGCTGGCAGGAGTACTGCTTGCCAGCGGCTGGTATAAACTGATCGAACGGGTTCTGGTTTTGCTGGTGGCGTTGATGGCGCTAGTATTTATAGTGACCGCTTTAGCAGCACCTTGGCCGATGGCTTTAGTGCAGAGCCAGCTCGTTGAATTTGCGTTACCGGAGGGTAGCCAGTGGCTGTTGGTTGCCCTGATTGGTACCACCGTGGTGCCGTATAATCTGTTTCTCCATGCCAGTGCAGTCCAGGAGAAGTGGTCGGCGCAGATCCCAGCGCTAATCGCAATACGGGAAGCGAGAAGAGATTTGTGGCTATCGGTGAGTCTAGGTGGCCTAGTGACCCTGAGTATCATGCTGACCTCATTTATAGCCTTTCATGGACGTGCCGAGGAACTTAGTCTTGGCAGTCTTGCTGAGCAGCTTGAGCCGTTGCTAGGACAATGGGCACAATTGTTCTTTTCGTTGGGTCTTTTTTCAGCGGGTCTTAGCAGTGCGATAACGGCTCCACTAGCAGCAGCTTATGCAGCTAATGGGGCTTTTGGTTGGAACGAAGGGTTAAAAGGAAAGCGATTTAGATTAACTTGGGTGCTGGTGTTGTTGGCTGGGGCAGGGGTGGCCCTCACTGGGGTGAAACCTCTGGCAGCGATACTGTTTGCCCAGTATGCCAATGGCATGCTCCTGCCTCTGTTGGCACTGCTCCTGGTTTGGCTGGCGAACCGAGCGCAAATTCTGGGCGTGTCGGTTAACAATAAAGTATTCAATGCTTTAGCAGCAGTGGTTGTTTTGATCTGTTTGCTTCTAGGCTATGCGAAGCTTGCCTAGAGCGCCAGCGGCTATCAGCCCAGGATCACAGTCAGTGCCCTTTCACTGAACCAATATAGAGCCAGCCCTCCTGCGGCAACTGCCGGCAGGTTGACAAGGTACGGGTGCGGCTTTAACGAAAACCGGTTGGACACTAACATAGCGGTAACGGCTATGGCGACTATAATTAACTGTCCGGCCTCAATCCCCAGATTAAATAGCAGTAGTGCCAGCATTGCTGCATCATCGGGTAGGCCTATGTCAGTCAGTGCGCCGGCAAAACCAAAACCGTGCAGAAGGCCAAACAGGAAAGAGACCAGCCAGGGATATTTTTGCAGTACAGATTGTGATGGCAGAAGAACCTCTCTGGCCAACAATACGATGCTCAATGCGATCAAGGCTTCTATAGGGCCTTGAGGTAAAGAAAAATAATCCAGCGAAGACAGTCCAAGGGTGATTGAGTGAGCCAGCGTAAAGCTGGTGATAACGGTGAGTAGAGTTTTCCAACCAGTGATCAGCAAGAGCAATAATATTACGAACAGGACGTGATCGACGCCCAGCAGGAGGTGTTCTACGCCAAGTTGGAAATAGACGGGCACTGCAAGGCTTGCCGCTGAGAGATCAAGTCGCGGAGCTGACGCAGATAGCAGGTGATTTGCTGTTGCTTGCCCAGGCCGTTGCAGCTGAACCATGACATCAATTAAGGTTGAATTGAGCCCCTCCACTGCGACATATTCCAGGGGCGATTGTTTGCAATCGAGGCGCAGGGATTCCTGCTTCGTTGTGGCTGTGGCGGTTGTATTATATAGCTCGAAGGCACAGTTCGATTCTAATTGAAGGTTTAGAAATTGATTATTGATCAAGGGTTGCTTGAACAGAACCTGCCAGCTTTGGTCGTCTTGCTTTGAGAGGGTGAGTAAAGCCGGTTTTAATTCATGTCCACTTGCAGGTAGGCATAAGCAGGATATGAGTAGCAGACAAAAAAGCAGTGGTTTATTCATGGACCAGTGGGTACCGGCTGCGAAGAGCATTGGCAGATCGTTCGAGATTAGCTTCGGCTTGCTCTTTAAGGAAATCATAACTGACTTTATCGACTATTGATTCAAAGGGTATTGCTTCAGCCGGTAGACGGTTTTCGATTCTGACGAGATGGTAGCCATAACTGCTTTGAATAGGTCCGCCCCACTTGCTGTCAGTGATTTTGGCAAGGCCTGAAGCGAACTCTGTACCGAGGGCGTAGCCAACTTCCTTATAGGACCTTCGTGCATAACGATCAGGCAACAAAGTGGCCACACCTAGAGAACGCCAGTCAGCTTCATTGGTCATAGTGGCCAGTGTCTCTGTGGCTTTATTTTGACTCTTGAAAAGAATGTTTGAGAAGGTGATTCTTTCCGGCAAGTGATATTTGTCTTGGTTTCGCTGATAGTATCCGAGTAAGTCCTGCTGGCTGATTTCCTGGCTTTCCACTTCTTCCATCATGAAATTATACTTTTGCACCAGTCTACGTCTGACAATGGTATCGTTCTGATCCAGCCCGAGCCGTAACGCTTCTCGAAAAAACATTTCCTCCTTAACCCAGCTGTTCAGCAGGGCTTCGAGTTCTTGCTCCGATGGAGGGCGCTGCATTTGGGCCGTCCACAGAGCAGTTATCCTGGCCGTGACCTTATCATTGATGATAATGGCATCTTGTCTTGAACTGATAGCCCCTTCAGCGGCAAACAACACCACAGCCACCAGCATAAACCAGACAACAGGTTCCTTTATTAGTTGTTTCATATTAAGCCTGTGGAGTGTTTACTTTGGGTTGATGTCTCAGTTGGTTGAAGGTCAGTTGGTTGAAGGTCAGTTGGTTGAAGGTCAATGGTTTAGTTGTTGAATGTTAGGCTGTTCGATCATTTAGATGTCGGGGCTGCGCTGTCGGTATCATCGCCATTAGCTAACGGGATTTCAATACCTGGTTGAAGCCATACTGATGAGTCTGCTGCACCTTGGTGATCCATAGAGGCAAGATCAGATTTTTGATCAAACCCAGGGTTATTTCAGTTAGTTAAAGAAGACCGCTTTCTGTTTTGAAGCCCTCTGCTCTCCAGCGCAGCATGCCTCCAGCCAGATTGGCAATTTTTTTAAAACCCTGCTTCTGCAACAGTAGCAGACCTTGGGCGGAACGTGCCCCAGATCGGCACACCATGATAACTGGGATTTCTGAGTCGAGCTCTCCACTGCGCTCGGAAAGTTGGTCCAGGGGGATAAGTTGGGCCTGGTTAATTTTTCCCAGCGGGCCGTCGAATTCTGCTTGGCTGCGAACATCGACCAATTGGTAGGCGCAATTTAACTGTTCTAGCATGGCGGGCTCAATCTCCCAGATCCCAGCAAAAGAAAATCGCAGGGTTGCCCATGGCTGTTGGTCCGTCAATGGATGCTCCTTGTCGGGTTTACCGCAGCGAAGGTTGGCTGGCACAGCTTCGTCAATTTTCTTAGGGTGGGGGATATCCAGGTTAGCCATATAACCAAAATAATCATTTTCGCTGATATTTCCGCCCAGGCGCGGATTGAATAGCTTTTCCTCCCTGACGCTGGTGACGGTCAAGCCTCGATAATCGTGACCAGGATAAAGCAGACACTGATCTACAAGATTGAATATCTTGTTTCTTACCGAGTGATACAAACTTTTCGAACTGCCTTGCTGGAAGTCTGTGCGGCCACATCCGCGGATCAGGATGGCATCGCCGGTAAATGCCATGCTGTGGTCGTCGAGCACGAAAGTAAGACAACCATTGGTATGCCCAGGGGTGGCTAGTACTTCAAGGAAGCGTTGCCCAAATGCAATCCGGTCTCCTTCTGTCAGGTAACGATCTGCTCCCTCAGCATTGCTATCTCTTGCCAGCGCAATATCGCTGCCCTGCGCTTCTCGCATTAGCCAGGCACCGGTTATGTGATCGGCATGGATATGCGTTTCCAGGGTGGCAACAAGGGTTAATTCTAGTTCCTTTAACAGCGCTATATCCCTCTGGCTTTGTTCAAAAACGGTATCAATCAAGACCGCCTGTGCTGACTCTGAATCTCCTAGCAGATAAGTATAGGTGGAAGATTGCTGATCGAAGAGTTGCCTGAATATGAACATCAGATTGGCCTGTTGTTGGTTAGGTGCTTGCAGTAGTTAAGGCTGCCTTTGATTGAGTATCTGACTAATGGGTTTTTCAAACTAACTGGACCTTTCTTAGGATTGACGGTCAGTCAATGGTTGTTGTTGACCAGTTGCAGATGAAACGGCCGGTTCGGTTTGTTGTAGCTCTGCGCTCCAATCGTTCCACATATCAAGGTGCGGCGCACTCAGGCGTAGCTTATCCAGGTCTTTATGGCAGTAGTCGAACAACAGAGCTTGGCGAATGCTGGGCATGCTGGTGTTGTTATAGCCCGCCATGTGCCCAAGTCGATGATGCCAGAAAACGATATCTCCTTGTTCTCCGCAACAATCAACCGGTGTGGTGTCCTCTTCTACTTTGGCCACTTCTTCGAGATATTCTTTAGGATGTACGATGCCCTTGTGCAGCGGCATATGTGGATAAAATGGGATACGAGCCTGGTCGTATTGCGTGGGAAACAAAGGGTAAAACCTACGGTGACTACCTGGCCAGACTTTAAAGGCACCAGAATTGGCTGGGCAGTCATCTAGCAGGCAGACAACACCGAGGCTAAAGGGGTGGCCATCAGTGTGTAGATGGTCTTCCAGAATCGTATCTGTCTGCTGAGGAAGCGTGGCGTAGATGCCGCGGACGCCCTCAGTCATTTGTGGATCAACCGGGCCTTCAGGCCAAGCGGTTCCCCAGGACCCCATAGGTTTGCCATTTTCGATGGGCTCGCGAACTTGACCTTTGCCCAGCATTTGCTCGGCCCAATGGACTAGTTGCGGATGCTTCATAACCGCAAGTTGTTCGGCTTTAGTACCTGCGGCTCTGAATTGCCATTTCGTGTCATTGAGAGATAGCAGTGGATCTGACGACCATTGTGCTTTTGGTATTGGGTTCCAAGTCTGAGGATCATCCCGGTCCAGATGCTCAGGCGCTGTTTGCCAGAGTTGATCACACAGGGTATTGCAGGTTTGTGCGGAGAGGACCTGCTTTTTTATGAGATAGCCCTGCTGTTTAAAAAAATCCAATTCTTCATCGCTAAGCGACGATATTTGTTTATCATTACTGGGGTTGATCATAAAGCAGCTCTTTAGTGGATGGCAGCTATTGCGGCGGCTGGCCTGGGCAAGATCTCGCTGATGTGCCATTAGATCAATTGGGTAGTTTATTGAAATTGACCATATTAGCAAAGGCTGCTCGCTGAAGCCGTTTTGTGGCTTTACTTTTCTGTTTTTCAAATCTTCGGGAAGAGTCTTAGCCATCGAAATCTTCGTTATTGGTAGCGCGATAACCTTTTTAACAGTTGGTGTCGGCCAGTTTACAGGAGATAGGTCCCTATCCAGCAGCCGGATTAGACATAAGGGATGATATCCCTGGCGATACGCTCAAGGCTTTCATATCGACTACTAAGATTAGGTAAAGTCATAACTTGTCTAAGCCCGGCTGCCGCTAATGCATTCAGTTTTTCGAGTAGTTGATCCTGTGTTCCGATCAAGCAGGTACTATCCAGCAATTTTGGGGTTAGAAAGTGCAATTCTTCGGGCAGAACCCAGCAGTTGTGGCCCATATGGATTCTCTGGTGTCTGCGATCCTCTGGATACTGACTCAACAGGTCGCAATAGTCCTCCCAGATATCATGGAAGCCCGAAGCTGGCTGGTGACCAAAGTTTCGGTATTGATCATAATTATAGTGTAGTGCTGCCATAGCCATAGCACCGCAACTGTCCTTGATTCTCTCTGAGTCGATGGCTTCTCCCGAATCCAGCACCATCATAGTTGTGAGAGCGGTGGTATAGAACTGGTCTCGATTGAGATTTTCATCGAGATCTCTCTCCAGCATTAACCAGATGTTTTCCATAGTGGCGGCGTTAGAAGGCATGCCCAATACTGCGCCATCCCCATATCGACCGGCCAGAGCAAGAGATTTGGGGCCAAAACCTGATACATACATGGGAATGGGGTCTTTAAAATTCACGAAACCACTATCCGGCATAATGTGCTGAATCGGAATTTGCCGGCCCTGATCCAGCATTTTGGCCTCAGCTCCTGTAAGTAGCGGTTTGACAGTTGATAGGTACTGGCCGAAAGCCTTTATCTTCTGTGGTGGCAGGCCCATGACTCGCATAGCGGTATTACCGGCGCCTACACCAAAAAAGGTTCTGCCAGGTGCAAGAGCATTAATGGTTGCAATGCCCGCTGCATTGACAGCGGCTGGCCGTGTACCGGTTATAGCCACGCCAGTGCCGAGTTTTATAGTGCTGGTTTTAGTCGCGGCCAGGGCCAGACAGGCATAACAGTCAGACCATAGCATTTGGCTATCGGCAAACCAGGCGTGACTGTAACCGAGGCTTTCTGCGTGCACGCAATAGTCGATATCGGTGATGTCGCTGGCAATGCAAACTCCAATGTCCATGAGGTTTCCTTGAATCGCTGTTAATCAGGAATTCAGTGTAACACCACCTGGACGAGTATTAGGTTAGGCGAAAATTGCAGGAGGGTATTTGTTAGTGTCGAATGTCGAATGTCGAATGTCGAATGTCGGATGTCGGATGTCGGATGTCGGATGTCGGATGTCGGATGTCGGATGTCGGATGTCGAATGTCGTATGTCGAATGTCGAATGT
>JABIZD010000110.1 GCA_018666555.1 Gammaproteobacteria bacterium | reverse complement strand
TTCAACATCAAAAGACATTAGTTTTCACTCCCTTTTGTTTGTAACTCAACGAATCGCGAGTAAGGCCCACCAGAGGCCAGCAATTGCTGATGGCTACCAGACTCGATAATTCGGCCGTCTTCCAGATAATAAATCCGATCCGCCGAACGAATCGTAGCCAATCGATGCGCTACCAGAATGACCACATGATCCGTTCTGATTTCATTCAGACTACGCACCAGGCCCCGCTCCGTCTCCGGATCAAGCGCCGCGGTCGGTTCATCTAAAATAATAATCGGTTTTTCTGAGACTAGCGCTCTGGCAATGGCAATACGCTGCTTCTGGCCCACAGATAATTTACCACCGCTACGACCCACCCGGGTTTGGTACCCCTCAGGCAGGCTATTTATAAAACTTGCTGCATTGGCAATTTCAGCCGCACGCTGTATCTCTGCATCGGTCGCATCGGCTCTGCCCATTTTAATGTTCTCAGCAATGCTGACATCAAACAGACTTGCTTCCTGAAATACAAACGCAACCTGGCGACGCAGTGCTGAAAGTAACCGTCCGCTAAGCGTCTGCCCATCTACAAGATATTGGCCTGAACCCGGTTCTATTAGCCCTGGGATCAGGTAGGCAAGTGTTGTCTTACCTGCACCAGTGGGCCCGACTAACGCTACCATTTCACCCTTTTCCGCGTGGAACTCGATATCTCGCAGAGCCTGAGTTCCATCAGGGTATTGGTAGTAAAGTTGTTTTAACTCAAGGCGTTTTTCGAAACGAAACGGCTGATCCTCATCGCTCTGTTGTCCCAAGGTCTCTCTGGGTGAATCAAGGATGCTGAAGACTCTATCCATACCCGTCACATTTTCCTGTAGATCGAGCCATAGTCTGCCGAGATAGGTAGACGATGCAGCTATCGCCCCAAAATAGCCATAAATAACGAACCAGTCCCCGGGGGCAAATTTGCCAGCGATAAATGACGGTGCAAGAAAATAAAAAGCCACGAACAGCATGGCGTTACCAACGAAAGCGGCCGTAAACGATCCCAGTATTCTCACCACGGTTAACTGCCTGAACCGCCTATAGGATTCGGCACTGGCGGCTTCAAACTGGGCTTCCTGCTGATTCGACATACCCAATCCCTGAACCGCCAGAACATTAACCAGGCTTTCCTCAATAAGCGCCGTTGTTTTTGCTCCGGCTTCTCTGGCATAACTTCCATACTTGCGAACTAGGCCTGCGAAATAGAGCACCATTACAAAATTCAGTGGTGCTATAGCCAAGGCACACCAGACAACCACCGGCTCGCTTCTGAACACCAGATACATCATTAATATGGTCACCGTCAGATTAACAGCGCTGGTCGCCGGTCCCACCCAGAGGTTAAAAACAATGTTAGAAATAGACGGCGTGTCATACATAGATCGGTAAACCACATCGCCAATGGATCGACTCGAGTACTGGGTCAGCGACTGCGCCTGGAAATGGTGAAATAGTTCACTGCGCAACTGATGATTCATTCTATGGGCGATCCGAATATGCCAAAGCGCTTCAAACAGGCCAAAAAAACCACTGACCAGAGAATGCATACTGTTAGCCTGGTTCTCAGACCTTGTCGCTGAATCTTCTCCTTCGGCCAGCGCCGCTGTTGCAGCGTCTCTTTGCGCTCCATCAGTGCCATAAGCACCCACTAGTAATATCATCAAAAGGAATACACCACCCAGCAGGAAGGTAATCTGCAAGGGCTCCCGGCCGTCCAGCAGTTCAACCAACGGCAGGAAGAAAAACGGCAACACCGTTGAACTGCTCATCTCAACCTGACCTAGCACCACATAATCTACAATTAATTTCGCCGGCCAGGGCAGGAATAAAATCCAGAATATACTGGTCATCTGGGTCGCTGCCTTCACTGCCAACTCAAATTTGTACTGAAAGGAATAGACCATAGCTCGAGCAATCACCTCGAGCGCTCGGGAGTTGCTGATCGGTTCGTGTTCGCTTTCTACTTCAGACACGATTACACCTCATCTAATTCAGCGGCAACAAAACGGCTAAACGGGCCCGAGCTGTTAACAAGCTCCTGGTAGGTACCCTGCTCCTGCACCTGGCCGGACTTCAGATAGACGATCTGATCGGCCTGACGAACCGTTGATAGCCTATGGGTTATCAGGAAAATGGTCTTATCTGCCAATTGGGTTTTGATATTCTCTAAAATCCGATGCTCGGTCACCACATCAAGTGAGGCGGTCGGTTCATCCAATATCAGTACCGGCGTCTTCTTTAACAGCGCTCTGGCCATAACTATCCGCTGCCGCTGGCCGGTGGATAACCTGGCTGCTTTTTCACCCAGGTCGGTGTGGTAGCCCTGAGGAAGCTTTTCTATGAACTGGGTCGCCTCGGCGACCTGAGCCGCCCAGAATACGTCTTCTTCGGTTGCTGTGGGTTGGGCATAACGAATATTTTCCATGACTGATGTCGAGAAAAGCATATTCTCCTGGGTAGCAAGGGTGATATTTTCACGAACAGAATTCTTGGTGAATTTTCGTATATCGGTACCGTCGAT
>JABIZD010000152.1 GCA_018666555.1 Gammaproteobacteria bacterium | reverse complement strand
GATGCAATTGGTGCTGAGAATGTCCATGCTATTCGCATGCCTTCGATATTCAGTTCCGAGCATGCCTGTACCGATGCGGTCCTGTTACATAAGCAATTAGGATGCTGGGATTATGAAGTTCCCATTGAGCACGAAGCTGTGCTGGAAATGCTGAATAGCTATTTTCGGCAGCATGAAGATAGTGAAAACCTGGTCCGCCAGATTGTTCTGGCACAGCGATACAATGAAGTTGCAGATCAGAATATGCAGGCAAGGCTGCGAGATTTGTATGTAATGCACTTTTCTAACGCTTATGGGGCTATGCCCTTATCGACGGGTAATAAAACTGAGTCTGCCTGTGGATACTATACTCATTTTGATATGAATTTTAGTTTTGCGCCAATCAAGGACCTATATAAGCGAGAAGTTTTTGCCCTGGCGAAGTTGAGCGACAGAATCCCTTCTCATATCTGGAAAAAACCGCCTAGCGCTGAATTGGCAGAGGGGCAGATGGATGAACAGTCTCTATTGCCTTATGCGGTGCTTGACCCGCTGGTACAGGCCTATATCGAAGATTATGTGAATCGATTTCCTGCATTTTGTGACTGGGTGCTAGACGCTACCAAGAGGCAGCAGGCGGTTTCTTCGGAGCCAACGTTTCTGCTCAAGTGGCTTGAACAAGAAGAGGCACCGCAGGCCTATCAGCGAATTGTCAGTCTGATTGGCAGAATGGAATATAAGCGCAGGCAAACGTGCCCTGGAACAAAAGTATCAAAGGTTGCTTTTGGAATTGGTCGACGCATCCCTATTGTCGAGAAGTGGTCGTAGCTAACGCTGTCTTAAAAATCCAGGTGAGTTTCTGCTGAAACACAAGCGGCGGTGTAAACACCGCCGCCAAAAGTTAATGGTTAGTGTTGCTTCACTTTAATCATCTTAGGTGGGGCAGGCACTTTTCGAGAGATTCTCAGTTCCAGAATACCGTTTTTTGATGAGGCTTTGATGTCGGTAGGCGCGGCATCTTCGGGAAGTTCAAATTCACGTGAGTAAAGATAAGCCTGGATTTCTGATCTGACCTGGATCTGTCCTTCCAGGAGTTCAGTCTCGGGTCTTTCGACCGACACAGATAGGATTGATTGATCCAGTGTAATGCTGACGCTGTCTGGGTCGATTCCAGCAAGCTCCAGTCTAAGTATGTAAAGCTTTTCTGATTCAATCAGGTCGACTTTCGGCTTGTAGGATTTTAACGCAGCGTTGGGCTGTGATGCGGGTGTCGTCGTTAACCAGCGAGACGACTTCTCCTGGCTCGGTAAAGAGCCGCTAAACCTGAGTATATCCGATAGCAATGAACTCGGTTCAAAGTCGGCGCGCAGGTGCCGTGCAGGAACAAAAGAGTAGGGGTAAACGTGTGAATAAGTCATATTAATGTCTCCGTGATTTAAGTTGTATTTTCGTCAATACTCCTTATGTAATCCCTGTTTGTTGGTATTCAAGACCTGAAGTGAGAAAGACAAGATATTCTGAGCGGCTATTATCAGTATAATTAAGACTCTTTCCTGGAATCAGTCAGCATGGATTGATTTCAAGTTCATAGATATTAGGATCAGTTATGCATGCCAAAAAGAACATTTTCTATGCCCAGTCCGGTGGTGTTACAGCGGTCATTAATGCATCAGCCTGTGGCGTTATCGAAACGGCAAATCGATCAACGCGATTAGGCCAGGTTTATGCGGGTAAGAATGGGATTTTAGGGGCACTTCAAGAGGAATTGATCGATACCTCGAAAGAATCGCCTGCCACTATCAGCGCACTAAAGTACACGCCAGGTGGAGCATTTGGATCCTGTCGATACAAGTTGCCTTCAATTAACGACAATATTAGGGAGTACAAGCGGATTCTGGACGTTTTTAGGGCCCATGAAATTGGTTACTTTTTTTATAACGGTGGGGGTGATTCGCAGGATACCGCACATAAAGTCGCCTCGTTCAGTCGCCAGCAAGGCTATCCAGTCACCTGTATAGGAATTCCTAAAACAATTGATAATGACCTGCCCTACACTGACACCTGCCCGGGATTCGGGTCTGTTGCCAAGTACATTGCTGTTTCTACAATGGAAGCTTCTCTTGATGTCGCCTCAATGGCAGCCTCTTCAACGAAAGTTTTCGTACTGGAAGTGATGGGCAGGCATGCAGGCTGGATAGCAGCGGCATCAGGTTTGGCTCGCTCAAAGCGGTCCGATCCTCCTCATCTGATACTGTTTCCTGAAATTCCGCTCGATCCTGTTGAATTTTGCCAGCAGGTTGAAAACAGCGTTAACCGCAATGGCTATTGTGTCATTGTTGCGTCCGAAGGAGTTAAATATCGGTCGGGTGGGTTTGTTGCCGAGGCAGCTGCAAAAGATGCTTTTGGACACAGCCAGTTAGGGGGGGTCGCGCCGAAATTGGTAGACCTGGTCAACAATGAGTTAGGTTACAAATGTCATTGGGCTGTTTCCGATTACCTACAGAGAGCTGCACGGCATATTGCCTCGGAGACTGACGTGGCGCAAGCCTATGCAGTGGGTCAAGCAGCGGTTAAATTGGCTCTGGCGGGTAAAAATGAGGTCATGGTTACGATAAAAAGAGAAAGCACGGAGCCTTACTCCTGGACAACTGGTTCAGTTCCACTTAATAAAGTTGCCAATGTAGAGAAGAAAATGCCGAGAAGCTTTATTGCCAGGGATGGCTGGGGTATCACCAAATCCTGCAGATCCTATCTTCTACCTTTAATTCAAGGTGAAGATTATCCAGCTTATAGCAATGGTCTGCCCCAGTATGCGGAGTTAACTAATCAACTAGTGACTAAAAAGCTGGCTGCTTTTCAGGCTGCTGACTAGCGCCGGGCAAAGGGATATTCAAACCCTTCTGGTAAGGGGATTTTGAACGCATTTAAAGTCATGGACACCGTTGTATAGAAACCGCTAAGACCGAGTAGCTCGGCTAGGCCCTGTTGGCCGAATTGCTCACAGGCTCTATGGTAGGTGGCATCAGTGAGCTCGTGTTGCTGATTTATCTCATCGGCAATGGCGTATGCTATGGCTTCGCCTTGATCCTCAAATTCAGGCTTTGAACCTGCCTTAACTGCGCGGATGGTCGATTCTGATACACCTGCTTTTCTAGCCATGGGTTCATGTGCGAACCACTCAAACTGCGCTTGCCAGAACTGGCCTGTTACCAGGATAACAAGTTCAATGTAGCGTCTATCGACAGAAGTGCGAAATCGAAAAAAATCTCCCAAGCCAACCAGTCGCCTGGCCATTTCCTCGGATTCAAGCCAGGGATCAAAAGGCCCGCCGAGGGTCTGCTCGCTACGCAGTGATCGCGAGCTTGCAATCGATTTGAACAGTTCCTGGCGGTCTTCACTCAGGTCGTCATAAGCAGTGGATTGATAGCGACTCATACTTTCTCCTATAGATGAGAAAAAAAAAGCGGGCTTAGCCCGCTTTTTAATGGAACATGGTTTTCGCGTTATAGCAAGGGTGCAATAACCAGACTGACGATTGCCATAACATTGATCAAGATGTTCATAGCTGGGCCAGAAGTATCTTTAAAAGGATCTCCCACAGTATCCCCGACTACAACGGCTTCGTGTACGTCTGAACCTTTACCGCCCAGATTACCTTTCTCAACATATTTTTTTGCGTTGTCCCAGGCGCCGCCAGCATTATCCATCATCAGTGCCATGAGTACACAGCCCAGAAGCGCGCCAGCAAGCATGCCACCCAGGCTCTCGGCTCCAAGGATAAAGCCAACCAGAGGGGGGCTGGAAACGGCGATAACACCTGGAAGAATCATTTTTTTAAGGGCTGCCTTTGTTGCTATATCAATACATTTGGCATGGTCAGGGTCAGCTGTTCCTTCCATAAGGCCCTTAATTTCACGAAACTGCCGACGTATTTCTTCGATCATTTCCATTGCAGCATCACCGACAGCCGTCATGGTAATTGAAGCAATCAGGAATGGCAGAACGCCGCCGATAAAAATACCAACCAGAACTTTCGGGTTAGATAGTTCCAGAGCAAAGCTGGGATTATCATGCGTCATGGTTTCGACAAACGCGGCGATTATCGCCAGTGCTGCCAGAGCAGCGGCGCCAATTGCAAAGCCCTTACCAATGGCTGCTGTGGTATTACCGACTTCATCAAGACCATCGGTAATTTCCCTGACTTCTGCTCCCAGTCCGCCCATTTCAGCGATACCTCCAGCGTTATCAGCAACCGGGCCATAGGCGTCAAGGGCCATGGTCATCCCTACTGTGGCCAGCATGCCAACTGCAGCAATGCCAACACCGTAAAGTCCAGCGAATTCGGTTGAGGCGAAAATAATAGCAGCGATAGCCAGGATTGGGACAACAACCGACTGCATGCCGACGGCCAGTCCGGTGATCATCACCGTAGCGGTACCTGTCTGGCCTGCTTCAGCAATCCGCACAATGGGTTTGCCCGCAGTATAATATTCTGTTACTAGTCCGATGAGTACGCCACCTGCCGTGCCCACTACCAGGGCCAACCAGACATTGATGTCGATGCCAAGGGTTGCGCACAGCTGATAGGCGCCGGCCACAAGGACCAGGGCAGATAACTGATGCCCCATACGCAGGGCAAATTCTGGCTTCTTAGCGGAGAGAATCCGGACGGTTAATATGCCGATAACTGAACAGATCAAGCCCAGTGAGGCTAGCGCCAATGGTAGAGCCATCAGTGCCGCCTGTCCGGCTGAGAAATCCAGTGCAGTCAGGCTAGTGACTTCACTCATAGCCAAGGTTGATGCTATGGCAATACTGGCTATCATGGCGCCACAGTAGGATTCAAATATATCAGAACCCATGCCGGCAACATCGCCAACATTATCGCCAACGTTGTCTGCGATTACGCCTGGATTGCGAGGATCATCCTCGGGTATACCTGCTTCGACCTTACCTACCAGATCTGCCCCGACATCAGCGCTCTTGGTGAAAATTCCGCCACCTACCCTGGAAAACAAAGCAACGCTTGATGCACCCATGCCAAAACCATGGATAGCATGGGCAGTCTCTGGGTCACCACCGAAATACCAGTATAGGAAGCCTAAGCCCAACAGGCCCAGTGACGCTACACAGAGACCCATAATGGAGCCGCCGTAAAACGCAACAGTTAATGCACCGGCCTGACCCTGGGTCTGAGCCGCAGCGGTTGTGCGGACATTTGCCTTGGTGGCCGAAAACATCCCAAGATATCCAGCTAAGGCGGAAGACATCGCGCCTACGGCGAAAGAAAGGGCAGTCTGCCAACCCAGAAAATAAAACAGCAACAAAAAAAGTGGTGCGGCAAACATTAGCAGCATACGGTATTCCCGATGCATGAACACCATCGCTCCTTCATGAATTGCCTCGGCAATTTTTCGAATTTTCTCGTCACCATCCGGGTATTTAGTCATCAAAAGATAGATGATGAAGGCACAGATCAGGCCGAGGCCACCGAATATGGGTGGTATTTCGTTAGCAAAAGTCATAAGCACTCTCAATTGGGTTGTTCAGTTTTTATTAGTCAACGCTATTGCGAAGGGGCCCAATGGTACAAAATTGTTGGCCATTAGGAAACTCTTAGGTGTGGATTTTCACTACAAATTAGCCCTGGTTTGGTTATCCTTGTTCCAGAAGGCGTCTTAAATCAATTAATGCCGCGTTTGTTCTTGATATTCGTGCGAGGCCACTAGCAGTGAATGGTTGGCCATTAGGAAACTCTTAGGTGTGGATTTTCACTACAAATTAGCCCTGGTTTGGTTATCCTTGTTCCAGAAGGCGTCTTAAATCAATTAATGCCG
>JABIZD010000107.1 GCA_018666555.1 Gammaproteobacteria bacterium | reverse complement strand
CACTGTTTTTAAGATTAATCGCTGTTTGTAAGATTAATCACTGTTTTTAAGATTAATCACTGTTTGTAAGATTAATCACTGTTTTTAAGATTAATCACTGTTTGTAAGATTAATCGCTGTTTTTTTTATGGCGCGCCATTTTGAAGGTCTGCCAGCGCAACACGCTGCAGAGCTTAAATAACGGCTACGGCAATACCTTCGACTTAAATGTCGCTATTCATTTTCACCATTTCGCTCTTTCACGGCCCCAGAGGCCACAGACTTTGAGCTCAAGGATTGGTAGTACCAGTCCGTCGATTTCAAAACTTTGTAAATAAACTTGACTAATTTTCCTAAGTTGATATAAATATTTCGCCAAGAAAATTATATATGGGATCAATGATGCATCTAAATATAGAAAAAGTTCTATTCGGTTTTTTTCTCGTTCTGCCAGGTTGTGTTTTTGCAGCAGAAACGCAGGTATTGGAAGAGGTTGTAGTCACAGCAACGAAACGGGCATCAAATCTTCAGGATGTCCCTATTTCTGTAGGCGTAGTGACCGGTGAGTTCATGGATACGTTTGATATCAAGGACATAAGCGATGCTCAGAATTTTATACCGGGCCTGCAGGTTCAACAGACTTTTGGTAGCTGGGCGGTTCGTATTCGTGGTCTCGGCTCAGGAATTACCAACCTGGCGTTTGATTCCTCGGTACCGGTTTATGTAGACGACGTCTACTGCGGACGAGGTAAGTGTATGGAGTCGGCATTCTTGGATATAGAACGGCTCGAAGTGGCTCGAGGGCCACAGGGTGCATTGTTTGGAAAAAGCACGATAGCTGGGGCGGTTAGTGCGGTTAGCGCAAAACCGACTGATGAATTTGAAGCTCGCTTGAAAGTAGGCTCTGAACTTGAGTATGGCGGCTCGACGGTTTCTGGATACTTGTCTGGTGCCTTGTCTGATACCGTGCGTGCGCGACTGGCGTTTAAAATGAGTGATCTGGACGGATATACAGACAATATTGCATTAGGGATTGAAGATGGTGGCCAGGAAATTAGTGCCGCACGCTTCAGCATTGATTGGGATGCTGGAGAAAATACCAGTATCTACCTAAAAATAGAGACCGGTGAGTCAAATACTGATGGCCGCAACAACCAACTGGTTGCAGCCGGCTTAATGTCGCGAGCGACCACCGACCCGAATCAGGAGTACGAGGCGGATGCTATACGCAGCGTCAGTACCGGTGTAGAAAAGGAAGATTTCTACGACTATGAATGGAATTCAGTCACCCTGAAAGCCGAAACCGAATTGGCTGGCCATTCGTTAATGGCTGTGGCTGGTCATTGGTCATATGAAAATGAGTGGTTCCTCGATGTCGATGGTCATCCGGAGGCAATGTTGAACACGGCTTTGTTTGATGATTACGAACAAAATACGCTGGAGTTACGCATTCTGTCACCGTCTGACCAGGCCATTGAGTATATAGCTGGGATCTGGTTCCAAAGTTCTGAATTAACTACTCGTCAATTTTCTCCCTTTCATCCTTTATTCTGGCAAGGTGTGACGGGTATTCCGGTTGCTGTTGGCGTTAACATTCCACCACTCTCCCTGGCTTTTACCCATGGCTCAGGCATGGACCGTAACTTTACCCGTGACAGTGACGCTTTTTCTATGTATGGGCAAGTAACCTGGAAATTGAGTGATCGATTGCGAGCCATTGTTGATTTGCGCTATACAGAAGAAGATCAGGATGGAGTTGGTCAGTCCTGGCCGTTACTGTTTTCTGGTAGTAGTACCTTCGAACCGGTCCGGGTCGCACGCAGTACCGCAGGGCATGATCCTGAATACCTGTTCAGGCAGAAACGCTCAGATGATAGCGTCGACCCTTCAGTGCGCTTTCAGTATGACGTTAGTGACGACATGATGACGTACCTGGCCTATGCAGAAGGCTCTAAAGCCGGTGGTCTGAAGGCGAACGATTCTAAACTGGGTGCGCAGATATTGCTCAAGGCCGCCGATGCTGCCTACCTACAACAATATGCAGGCGTGTCTTCGTTGACAGAGGAAGATGTTGGCAACGGCCTGACACTCAGTCAAGGTAATGGAATTTTTGATTTTGAAGACGAGGAAGCAGAGAGCTGGGAAGTTGGGCTGAAGAGCGATCTTGCTGGTGGAGCGGCAACGCTGGCTATTGCTGTATTTACTACCGAGTTCACTAACCTGCAGACATCAAATTACGATGGTACCCAGTTCATCATTGGTAATGCAGGTAGCGCTACCGTCAACGGAGCTGAGGTGGAGTTTAGCTGGCAGGTATCGAATCAATTGAGGTTGCATTCATCGGTTTCCTGGGTTGATGCTGAGTATGATGATTTTGCGGGTGCGCAATGTGTAGAGGACTCAAGCGGCTCACCCGTAAATGCGGATTGTGATTCGGCCAGCGGTACTGAAAATCAGGCAGGCGAAAAACTTGAACGATCACCCGATTATGAATTCAACTTGAGCGCCATATGGGAATCCCAACTGACCGATACCATTGTGTTGAAGGGTTCCGCATCGATGTATCGTTCTGATGGGTATTTCGTCCAACCGACTCAGGCTGCTTACGCGACTCAGAGTGCGTTTACCAAATGGGATGCACGAATAGCACTTGCTGGCAACGATGAACGCTGGGAAGTGGGTGTGATCGGACGTAATTTAGGCGATGAGATGACGATACAACACGCCTATAATATTGCCGGCAACCAATTTCAGAATCTGAGTATCGGCCGTTCCTACCTGCTGGAAGGCATTGTTAGATTCTAATCATCAAGTGAGGTGTGACTGGGTCAGGTAACCCAGTTCGCACCGACTTCACGTATAGACCAGCGGAAATTGGTTGCTTTACGGCATAACAAGACCGCTATAGACTCAAGAGGATTTCCTCATTTGAGTCCTGGCATGTTGCTTAGAGAAAAAGTCGCCATTGTTGTGGGAGGTGGACAAACCCCAGGTGAGACCATAGGTAACGGTCGCGCCACCGCGATTCAATTTGCAAGAGAGGGGGCTACCGTTGTGGTAGCAGATTCGGACCTGGCTTCGGCTCAGCAAACCGCTGAGATGATCATGGCTGAAGGTCACTCAGGCAGTGCCGTAGAGGCAGACGTTCGCCAAGAACGGGATATCAGTGAGATGGTCCAACAGGTCATCGATCGATGGCAGCAGATCGATATATTGCACAATAACGTTGGCGTGAGTATCGCTGGCGGTGATGCTCGAATTGAAGATATAACAACGGACGCATTTAATTTACTAGTTGAGATAAACCTTCGTGGCATGGTTCTGACATCCAAGCATGTTTTACCGCACATGCGTCGTGCGGGTTCTGGGAGTATTATTAATATAGCGTCTATGGCAGCTATTAAGCCTTACCCATTAGTGGGCTATAAAACGACTAAAGCCGCTGTAATTGCTTTAACTGAGCAAATAGCGGCAACCCATGCACGCTACGGTATCCGCGCTAATGTGATTCTACCTGGTTTAATGAATACACCTATGGCAATTGAGTCCCGGGTTGCTGCTAACAAGGCGCGCGAAGAAGTGATTGCAGAAAGGGACCAACAGGTGCCATTAGGGCGCAAGATGGGTAGTGCCTGGGATGTTGCCCATGCTGCCTGCTTCCTGGCTTCTGACAAGGCGGGCTATATTACCGGTGTCACCCTTCCCGTGGATGGTGGGCTATCCGTGTCCTGATTCATGGTGTTCAGGGCCAATTGCTTCAAATACCCAGATGCGAGCAGTCCGTTTATTGAGTGAATCGCTTTGCTGCCGCTGTGATCTGGTCTCGTTGAGATTGGCAATAAAGCTGGCTGTGTCACTGCTGTCGCCTTCATACAGGGCAAGGTAGGGCAGGGGACAATCCTCTCCCACTTGATCAATTAGTTGGTAGCGCTGGGCAGATTTGAGCTCAGTTGAACTGAGCACCTCCGTGAGGTGAAGGTGTTCATAATATTCGTTGAACTCGTCCTCTTTGCCTTCGGTTGGTTCTGTTAGTACGAGCACCATCTGTTTGGTCATTTTTAACGCTCTTTCTGCCTTGGTTGGTACTATAACACCCGGTTGGGCAGGGAGATATGATCAGCCAAGCGGCCAACCAACCATGCCAGATGGTTAAACAAGACTGGCAGCGTTGGTTAGTTTCTGTTAACTGCTGCCTGCTTCAGTCGCTCTGGCGATGGCCTCTTTTGCCATACGGCGTTCGGTGCCGTCTAATCTTGCCTGTAGGCCTCGGTTCATTTCTTCGAGAATTCTTTGTGCATGACTATTATTCTGGATTTTCTGCCAGTAGTCTGCCACTCGAGTTCCAGGCTTAATTAGATTGTCGACACCCAGTCTTGGGACTGTGCTGTTGCACATCCAGAGCGCAGGGGTCAGCGCGCAGTCTGCCCGGGTCAGCACCTCACCGACAGCAAAATCACCCGTTCCAATATGGTGTTCTAAGGCACCGATGCCTCTTTTTACCTGTCCAAGTAGAAGATCAAGCACCGCCTGTACGCGGTTGTCGGGATTGGCCTGACTCAGCGATAGAAAGATGTTATTCATCAAGTAAGTATCAGCAATTTTTGAGATGACCCTAGCTTCGGCACGTTCTTGAAGGGTAGCGCCCAGCAGTGCCTTATTTGGATACAACTCATCAAGATACTCAGCAATGACCTCGCTTTCCGGTATTAGGCCGTGTTCGGTCTCGAGAACCGGGATACGCCCAATAGGAGACACCTCTGACATTTTGCCCATCATGAACTGGACGGGAAGATCGAAACCAATGTCGTCTTCGATGCCCATTGCGTAGATTTGCATCCGGATCTTAGCGGAATAGGGACTGAGATCACCGGTATATAGTTTCATGGTTGTCCTTGCTGGTTAGTTTGTCATTGTCGCTCATGGTCTTCCTTGGGCGGAGACGTTCTTGACGCTTGTTCAAGGCCTACCGAAAGCAGAATAATTGGTTTCTGTGTACGCTTCTTCGCGCTTAATCAGACTAGTCTATCAGGACCATCGCCGGCAATAGCAGCATTTAGTTTACCCCCCCCCCCGGTTCTGGACTGTTGGGTCTTATTTAAGCTGAATTCCATAATGATTATGGTGTTAGAACCTGCTTCAATGGGGTCAACCAGTAGGAACAACTATGAGCTGATGGTTGCAAGCGCAGGATACGCTTTAAATGAGACTGAGTCGGCTCGCCATTCTTAAGGCCCGGCTGATAAAGTTAGCAACAAGACCGGGTTGATGATGTTCTGGACGGAAATGCAGCCAACTCACGGTAACCAATGCCCTGATCAGAATGAAGTAAGGCAATAAAGCGAAGTCTTCATCAGAAAAATCCCGGGTCTTTCTATAACTTTTGATTAGCGTGTCTTTGAGCGATTCATAGCTGTCACTTTCGGCATGGTTGAACAGGACAACGGCTAGATCATATTGATGCCAGCCAAACCCAGCGTCATCAAAATCGATCAACAGAAAGTCGTCGGTCGATACCATCACGTTACCCTCATGCATGTCAGCGTGGATCATACTGAAGGTGTCAATTGGTTTGCCATATTGGCTGAGTAAGGTGATTAGTTTTTCCCTTATCAGAAGAAATTGATTTTTCTGCTTTGTAGTTAAGTCTGGGACTTCCCAAAATTTACCCCAGAAAGGGTTGCAGCCAAAGAACCCATCAATATCCAGTTGAGGTCGAGCAAAATCAGCTGGCGCCTGCCACTGGCTTGCTTGATTGTGCATTCTGGCGCAGGTTTCACCTAAAAAGGCCATTGGGTTAATCAGCGCTTGGCGTTGTTCTGAAAGTTTGATCAAAGGCACGCCATCAAACCAGTTAATCAGGCCAGCGTAGCGGGTTGTAGCGCCGCAATCGACGGCTGGGAAATGGCTACTCTGGACTGACTTCAGGCTGCGGGGTACCTGTAACCCGAATGTATCTAAAGCGTGGATCCAGGTCTGTTCTGATTCAAGTTCCTGAAGCGTATGGTAGCCGGGTCGATGCAGGCGCAGAGCATAGGCTCGCTGGTCAAGAGTCACTACTTTAAAAACGATATTTTCTGATTGCGATACTACTTGGATACTCTCTGCATCAAGGAGCCAGTGCTTTAAACTGGCTTCAGCAACTTCCAGTAGCGATTCGGGTTCAACCATTATCTTTTAATCTCAGTGAGCATCTCAGCAAATGCACTCAGGAATAAATCAGCGTGTTCCTGTTTGAATACCAGTGGCGGTCGTATTTTTACAACATTGCCTAATGCCCCGGCGTTACTGATCAGGAATCCTTTCTGTTTCATCCTGTTAGCTACGTCAAAAGCACCCTTGCGATCAGCCACTTTGCGCTCTCGGTCGTTTACCCATTCGATACCTATGAACAAGCCGCGGCCGCGTACCTCTGCCATGGCATCGCAGTCCGGCTGTAGTTTTGTAAGTTCAGTCTGAAGATATCGTCCTATGCTAGTGGCATTTTCGAGCAGATTATCGGCTTCGATCACATCCAGTACTGCCATACCCACTGCAGCTTGCATGGGACTTGAGGCAAACGTATTGAAATAGCCGGTTTTTGATCTAAACGCAGCTATCAGATCGTGATTTGCGGCCACGGCCGACAGAGGCAGGCCATTTCCCATGGGTTTGCCCATGACCACGATATCAGGTTGAAAATCGCTGGTTTGATAGCCCCACCAATGACCTGATCGACAGTATCCTGCCTGCACCTCGTCGGCTATGAATACACCGCCAGCTGCTCGAACCAGAGCGGCGGCCTGAGACATGAAGCCGGCTGGTATATCAGGTAAGCCTTCATTGGCGAGGATGGAGCAGACAATCATACCGGCGAAGGGGATGTCTTTATCCGCGAAGTCATCGATTGCCTCTTCAACCTTGTTTAGGTACAACTGGCAGAGTTCGTCTTCTGTAACCCCCTCTGCGAGAGGACGATAAGATTGTGGGAATGGAATGCTGCGGAACCGAGGATCAGAGACAGGTCGCGCAGACATTTTTCCTACTTCTGTGCTATTGCCATGATAAGTTGCATCCGTACAAATGATACCCTGGCCCCCTGTAGCATGCCGGGCAGTCATGAGTGCCACTTCGACCGCTTCCGTACCTGAACAAGAAAAAACAATACTGTCCAGATGGTCTGCGTGGTGATCGAGCAATCGCTTACCAAAATCAATAATACCTGGGTGCAGATACCGGCTGTGTACGTTCAGTTCTGCCATCTGCTGTTGCAGGGCGGCAACAACGCTGGGATTTCCATGACCAACACAAGGAACATTGTTGTACATATCAATGTATTGCTGGTCATGCTGATCATAAAGCAGCACGCCCTGGCCACGCACGATTTGCACGGGTTCTCGATAAAATAGCTGGGCCTTACCGAGTATTTGTTCTCTTTTTGCCAGTAGTTCCGAATTAGACATCAGATTCTCCCTTAATCCTTGTCGGTTTAACGGCCAAACCAAATTGATGACCAGAGTAGCACCAATGGCCTAGCCAGCATCGCCGGGTGTTTGAGGTTGACCTACAACACAGGTCAATTGATGCTCGTGCAGCCACTTCACAATATATTCCTGTTCTGCCTGATTTAGTTGGTTGCTCATTCTTGTTTCAAGCATTTGCCTGGATTGTTCTATATAAGGGCGGCATAAATAGCTGACTTCCTCATCGTATATGCGGGCATGGAATGCTTTTGCATTAACTGCCAAGGCCTCTTTGTTGGCAAGCACGTAAGGCTGGTAAGTCTGAGCCATCTCTTTAATAATAAATTGGCCAAAGGCAGTGGGGCTGTCAAATTCGCAGAGGTCTCCTTCGCCGGCCCAGTGGTCTGATGAGCCTTCGGCCCAGGCAACTACACGCGGGTAGCTGGCGACGCGTTTTTTTGGATCCGGGTCCATATTGGTGTGAGCCCGCAGGCCTCCCAAAACCACGCAGTCTACGGCGGTGGGTCTTGAACCAAGCAGATAAGGTGTAACCGCTAACTGCGCCTCCATGGATTCCAGAATACGTAGGTACTCATCTTCAGCAGCCTGCCTTTGCTGTTGTGAGTCAGTGCCGGTAGCTCTGCAGGCTTTAGGTCCCCAGGTCAGAACCCGTTCGGCAGCCTGAGGATTACCAGCCGCCATTCGATTAGCAGCAAATGCGGCGCTGTCAGGATAATGCCAGCGATAATGAACCATAGTCCTGGCGACCCACTCATCGAAATATTCCTCAAGCAGATGAACCAATACGCCTAACTTGCCTTCAGGAAACATTCGTCGATGCGGGAATCGACTATCGAGTAAGGCCATCACTGGGGTTGTGTCAGCAATCAGCCAGTTTTCCGGAGTTCTCAGGACAGGAACCTGGTGGGTTCCAGAACGAGACTCAAGAGTCTCTCGATTTTTATCGTTTTTAGCTTCAAAGCTGAAATCGGCATCATAGAAAATCAGGGCTGCTTCCAACTTCCGGGTAAAATAGCTTAGTTCTCCTCCGTAGAGGGTATAGTGTTCAGGCATTTGAGATCCTCCGGCTATTCGTCAGGTGTCAGGTTTCTGAGCGGAGGGTTGGTTGCTGTGGTGATATTCTGGGCTCGGTCGAGGATGGCCTGATTAAAGGAATCATGAGTCTGGATATATAGAGTTTCCTCGCGGATCCCTTTGAAAACGATGTCAGCCACTTGGGATGTTGGCATGCCCTGCTGCATAAGTGCTGCAAATTGGCTACGAGCGTTTTCCTGTTCTGCACTTGGCGACGGGTCTGGTTGCTGGTTAGTAAGGTCTGCGGGCCGATTTCTGTGGCTGGTTAAGATATTGGTATTAATGATACCGGGGCAGAGTACCGAGCAACTTATCGGCACGTTCTCTTGGCCGAGGTCGCGGAAAAGAATTTCCGTCAAGGCGACAACACCATGTTTTGTCACAGCGTAGGATGCGTTGGTAACGCCGTCAAGCAGTCCGGCCACAGAGGCCGTATTGACGATATGACAGCTGTTTCCCTGGGAGATCATCTGTGGAACGAAGACCCTCAGACCATGGATTACGCTGAAAAGATTGACGCCCATGACCCATTCCCAGTCTTTGTTGGTTGCCTGCCATGAATTTCCGCCACCGCCCACGCCAGCGTTGTTGAACAACAGATGTACCTCACCGAATTGATCTATTGTTTTCTGGCAAAGAGCCTCAATCTGCTCGAGCACAGCCACATCGGTTGGTACCGCAAGGATAGAATTGTGGCCCCGTTCACGTAGTTTTTCAGCGGCTTTGTCAAGTACTTGCTCTTCAATATCTGCCATGACCACCTGCATGCCTTCGTCTAGACATTTTTCAGTGAGAGCGAGTCCGATACCACTTGCCGCTCCTGTTATTACGGCTACCTTGCCAGCAAAATCCTGCATTATGGCTCCTTATAGTGAAACAGCACCGCACTCGGCGATACTGTTATAGGGTTATTAATTTACTTGTTTTGTTTGTTAGCCGATTTCGTCTAATCTCGCAGAGTAACCGGCAGATCCCGGATACCATGGATGAAGTTGGAAGCGAGCAAAGTAGGTTCGCTGGTAACTTCAACTTTTCCAAAGCGCTTAAGAATCTCTTCCCATATGACTTTCAACTGCATTTCTGCCAGTCGGTTGCCGACGCAGCGATGCACGCCATAACCGAAGGCAGTGTGCTGGCGTGGGTTACTCCTATCTATGATAAATTCATTGGCTTGAGTGATCATGTCCTCATCGCGGTTTCCGGAGATATACCACATGCAGACTCGGTCATCTTTCTTGATAAGCTTACCGCCCAGTTCAACATCCTGAGTTGCCGTTCTTGCCATATGAGCAACTGGTGTCTGCCAGCGAATAATCTCAGGGACCATGGATGACACCAGCGCTGGGTTTTGGATTAACTTTTGGTATTCATCGGGGTTCTGGTTCAGTGCTAGTACGCCGCCAGAAATTGAATTACGAGTAGTGTCGTTGCCACCGACAATCAGCAGCATGACATTGCCCAGTAACTCCATCGGCTCCATATTGTTAGTTGATTCATCATGTGCCAGCATTGAAATGAGATCGAATTTCGGTGGTTCCTTTTTTCTCTGTTCATACAAGGCCTGAAAATAAGCCAGACACTCGAACAAGGTCTGGAAGCCCTCGTCTACCGAGTCAAAAAACTCTGGATCTGCCAGGTTCTGAATGGTGTCAGACCACTCTATCAGTTTTAGTCTATCTTCCTGCGGAACATCAAAAAGGGTTGCCAGCATTTGTGCGGTGAGTTCAACAGACACTTTCCTGACCCAGTTAAATTCTTCATTTCTAGGTAGATTATCGAGGATCTCACCGGCGCGGGACCTGATCAATGGTTCAAGATCTGTCAGTTGCCTGGGTATGAACAGGGGGGTGACTACCTTTCGCTGGGCATCGTGCTTGGGTGGGTCCTCCTGAATGAACATGGGTAAGGCATATTGCTCATCGCGGGCAACACCGCCGAGAGCGATTCCACCTTTTTGTTGTTGCGAAGAAAATAATTCGTGGTGGGAATCTACGTACATGATGTCATGGTACTTGCTGACTGACCAATACGGGCCCATCATTGAATTTTCGTGAAAGTGAACTGGGTCTTCGTTGCGTAGCCGTTCAAAGTGAGGCCAGATTGTGTCGTTTACAAATAGGGACGGATGAGAAGGGTCCAGGTCATCGAGTTCCAGGTCGTAGGCGTCTATGAAGGGATCGATGGCAAATATCTCAGCGATTTTCTTGTTGGATATGGTTCGGTCACCCGATCTCATTTTCGAGATCATATCCTTTCTTTCTGCATCACTGCTAACCAGGTATTGTTGACTCATTGGCCCTCCGATTCGACTATTATTTCAAACTACGCACTAAATACTATACTCTTGTCATCTTGATGTGGGTAGCCGGCGTGTACCACTGAAGGGGGCAGTGGATCACCTTAGCAGCCCCCGGATTGATTGAACCAAGACATCTTTATTAGCGCGCACTTAAAAGTAAACTCACCGGTATTGTCCTTCACGATCCAAGCTCATGAGGACCGCCTGTTAAAGGTACTGGGTGTGATTGGATAGTTTGACCGTGCGCCTAACTGAGCAGCGGCCTTTTGTCGGCAGCCGTTAGGTAGCGACCGATATAATGGTGGTTAAATGGGTGGTTAAATGGGTGGGTAATTGGGTGGAGTTGCACTATCGCAAATGCTAGTTGAATGATTATTATCATGCTTGCAGCACAAACAGGAGGATCATATGACGAAACCCGATACTGATGTCTTAGCTGAGGCTCTGGGTTGTCCGTTGCACCAACTGAACCCGATGCATCCTGAATTATTGAAACAGCCCTGGAACATGAATCGCCGGTTGCGTCATGAAGCGCCGGTGTTTCAGGATCCGGTCAGCGGTATTTTCTTTATATCCAGATATGAAGATGTCGTGCGAATGGCGACTGACCACACTACTTTTTCCAGTAAAATGCTCAATTCAACACGCGCATTGAGTTCTACTGCTGATGCGGAAGTCCTCGAAATCGTTGCACAGGGTTATCCCCAGGTTGCAACAATGTTAACTCAAGACCCGCCATTGCAGCGGCGTTACCGTAAGTTTGTTGACAAGGCTTTCTCACCTGCCAGTTTAAAGGCTCTGGAGCCCTTTATTGAAAATACAGCAAATGAGCTGATAGACCAGTTCATTGACGATGGCAAATGTGAATTTCTATCCGCATTTGGAGTGCAACTGCCTTTGCGGGTGATTGTTTCTCAATTGGGCGCGCCCATGTCTGATATTGCTCTTTTTCGAAAATGGACTGAAGCGTTTATTGGCAATTTGAGTCAGCAGTTGGATCGAGACGGGTTGATACAGGCAGCGAAAGATATGGTTGAGTTCCAACACTATTTCGCCGCTAGAATAGAAGAACGCCGTCTCGAGCCACAGCAGGATATTCTCTCAAAAACAGTCAATGCCAGCATAGACGGTGACGAGCAGTTGTCAGTAGCGGAGTCATTGTCGATGATTGCGCAGATTTTGGTGGCGGGTAATGAAACCACTTCCGCATCACTGACAGAGGGCATCTGGTTATTAATAGAAAATCCGGATCAATACGCCTTGCTTCGCGAAAACCCCTCCGCAGAGATGATATCGCGATTGGTAGAGGAAGTACTTCGTATCTCCAGTCCTTCTTCGAATATGTTCAGGAGAGCGAATGAAACCGTTGAGATGCACGGCGTGACTATACCCAAGGATGCGATTTTATTTGCTCGCTTTGCCTCTGCAAATCAAGATGAAAAGCAGTTTCCAGAACCTGAAAAATTTGACCTCATGCGGGATAATCTCAAAGATCAGGTAGCCTTTGGTAAAGGCGTACATCATTGTCTTGGTGCTGCCCTGAGCAGGCGGGAGATGAATATAGGATTTAAAGTTATTCTGGAAAGACTGGAGAATTTTCGATTGGCAGAAGGCGCCAGCTCACCCACCTTTGCAGCTAATGCATTGTTACATGGGCTTTCGGGCCTTGACCTGGCTTTTGATAAGGTCAGTTAGTATTAGAGGAATTTCAAGGGATAGGCTGTCATCAGGTTTCAATCAGTCGCTTGCGAATCTGAATGATCTGGAAAAACTAAAACTAAAACTAAAACTAAAACTTAACTCATTACTGAAGGGCGTGGCATGGAAGATATTGTAGATCGATTTCGTTTAGATGGGCAGGTAGCTGTAGTAACCGGAGCCGGCAGGGGCATTGGCGAAGGTATTGCTTTAGGCCTGGCTCAGGCTGGCGCAGATGTTGTCCTGGCTGCGCGAAGAACCGAGGAGATTGAATCTGTCGCTGAAAAAATTAAGTCGTTAGGCCAGAGAGCGCTGGCTGTAACAACCGATGTTATGGATATGGTTCAGGTGGAGAAGCTTGCTGCGACTGCGCTGGATAGTTTTGGTCGGCTGGACTGTTGGGTCAGTAATGCCGGCGGGGCAGATGACAGGGTACCCAGAACTTTGCTGCAAATGCCCGAGCGACAATGGGACTTCCAGCTCAACCTGAATTTGAAGGCTGTCTGGTCGGGAGCACAGGCCGCAGCGTCGGTGATGAAGGAGCATGGTGGTGGCACCATCATTAATATCAGCTCTGCTGCCGCAGGCAGGGCATCTCCGTTCAATGGGCCCTATGCGGTAGCAAAATCGGGTGTGGATAATCTCACCCAGACGCTTTCATCAGAATTGGCTCGCTACAATATCAGGGTTAATGGTGTGTCACCTGGCCCTATACCGACGGAAGTATTTCTCGAGTTCTTAAAGCTGGAAGAAAAAGATATCCCAGGCCTGGGTAAAAAACTGGGGATTCCACTTGGCAGGGTAGGTACACCCGAAGATATCGCCCCGGCGGTTGTCTTTCTGGCATCTTCTGCTTCGAGTTGGATGACTGGGGAAACCATGGTGATTAAAGGTGGTCATTCCTAGTTTATGGCGTGTCGACTACTAGTTTATTGGTCATGCAGACAGCTTAGGGGAATTGATAGTGTCGTGGATTAATGTCACAACATTCGGTGACCTGCTGGTACGGGCGGCAAATAACTGGGCAGATAACGACGCCCTGATATTTCCCGATCAACGTCTCACCTATGAAGAATTACTGGCAGCCGCATCGCAGCGGGCCAGATCCCTGCTCGGCCTGGGTTTGCGCCCTGGAGATCATGTCGGCTTGCTAATGGCCAATTGCCTTGACTATATGACCTGTTTATTTGCTGCGCAGTTAGTGGGTGCCGTTGTTGTGCCAATAAACGCGCGTTTCAAATCGCCCGAAATTGCCTATCTAGTAGAAAACGCAGATCTGGACATAGTCATTACCCACGACCTGATTTCTGAATATGCGAATTTTGGCGATCTTTTGGATGATGCCCTGGCTGAGAACCGCCTTGGACGATTAAAACACCTGGTTATGCTTGGCAATAGTCGGTCGGGATTTCTGTCGGAACAGGAATTTGGCCATGCTGCTGAGACCGCCGACAGGACCCTGGTCGATGATTATAGAGCGCGGGTTAGCTTGAGAGATACGGCTATTATGATGTACACATCAGGTACCACTGCCAACCCTAAAGGCTGCCCTCTGAGCCATGAGATGCTGGTTCGAAACGGCATGAATATGAATGCCTCGAATTACTGTTTAAATGCACAAGATCGTTTCTGGGCACCCCTGCCAATGTTCCATATGGCGGCCATTCTGCCATTGATATGTTGCATGGATGCGGGTGCTGCGATGCTGTCCATGACTCACTTTGAGCCGGGACAAGCGCTGCATATGATGGAGCAGGAGGGGGTCACACTTGCTTTCCCATCCTTCCCTACGGTGACCATGGCTTTGATTCAACATGAAGCATTTAAAAGAACTGATTTATCCCGATTAAGGCGAATCAATAATGTGGCTCCGCCAGACCTGCTTCGTCAGTTCCAGGATGCCTTTCCTCAGGCGGTACAGACAGGGGCTTATGGTTTAACTGAGGCAGGAGGGGTAGTTGCTCTAAATCACCCTGACGAATCCCTGGATTCAAGATTAACAACGTGCGGTAAACCCATGCCTGGGCTACAAGCCAAGATTGTCGACCCTGATACCGGCATTGAATTGGAGCGCGGTTTAAAGGGTGAAATTCTTCTTAAGGGGTACGCGGTTTTTGATGGTTATTACAAGTCGAGGGAAAAGAACCAGCAAGTGTTTGTCGATGGTTGGTTCAAAACGGGTGATCTGTGCTTAATCGATGAGACCGGTTCCATTGAATTTCATGGCCGGATCAAGGACATGCTGAAAGTAGGTGGTGAGAACGTAGCTGCTATTGAAATTGAATCTGTACTGGTCTCTAACCCAGCAGTGGCGCTGGCGCAGGTGATCGGTGTCCCTGACCAGCGATTATTTGAGGTTGCCTGTGCTTATATTGAACTTGTACCCGGCGCCGTGATTAGTGAGGCGGACTTAATCGAATTTTGTCGTGATAAAATAGCCAGCTATAAACTTCCCAGACATATCAGGTTCGTTGACCAGTGGCCCATGTCAGCAACCAAGGTCCAGAAGTTCGTGCTACGTGAGTGGTACCAAAACCAGGCCGATTGACCGCTCAACTGATTCTGCTCCAGCCCGTGTTTGTGGAAGGCCCAGCCGCCTTTTAAAGTCTATTTTTCTGGGTCATCGGCCCAGTTATACGACCTATACTGGCTGTGCTCATTCGATGAAGGCGGCCTATCTGGATTCCCAGTACCCAGACCTGAAGTGGTGAGTGTTTTGATGGGTCGTTTGGTCAGTCTGCTCGGCTTTGTGGTATGGTCTGACAGAAAGCCGGGCAGGACTGTTTGGAATCGATGTTCTACTCTGGAAGGGTTGTAGTTTTTTAAAAGGGGATCATTATGCCAGCCTATCAACAGGAAATTGCCAGCACAGTAGCCAGGCAGAATATCGAATATCTGCGTCGAGCTTATGCCAAGGCAACGGACATGATTGGATTGGCTGACGCTGCTTCCATTGAAGCGGGCCGGCAGATTTATCACAGTATTTTTTCGCCAGCGGTTGAGTTCAGCACCGCCGGTGAAGGGGTCCAGCCGTTGGTAGGCAAAGGTCCGGATAGTTGGGTTGATGTAGTGGTTCAGGCGCTGGGTCCAATAGGGCCCACTCAGCATCTTGTCGGTACCCAGTTAGTCGAAATACAGGCCCTGACCCTGGATGTAGACGGTTCGGTCGCCTCCGGAGAGGCGCGCATGGAAAGCTACGTGCAGGCTTGGCATGAAATGGGGGATGGACAGGTGTGGTTGTTTTTGGGGACCTATTTTGACGAGATTAGTTTTTATCCTGAAGTCGGCTGGCAGATCGATAAAATGGTATTGCATCGGGTAGCAGGTGAAAACCGACCTATGGGCGAGGCAGTCGCACTAGCCGTCAAGGCTTAGTAGTCGATGTCAGGGCCGATTAAGCATAGCAGTGACCCAGCCAAAAATGCTGACTGAAGGTCAGGTACGCCAGTATCATCAGCGGGGGTTTTTACTTTTACCGGAACTGCTGGATAAGGACCTGCTGGAGTCTGCGCAGGCGAACCTGAGCGTGGATCATCCAAGTGCTCAGGCTTATTTTAAAGACCCCGATCAATATCCGTTGTACAGTCAAACCCAGTTTTCTTTAAAAAGATTTCCCTTTAGTTCGATCGAAGTTAATAGCTTGCTGGTTGCTGACGACATTCTCGGGGCAGCGACACAATTACTCGGCAGTGAGGATATCAGGCTGAATAAAGGTGAATTATGGGCGAAGTATGCGGGCGCCATTGACTATGACCAAGCCTTTCATCGGGATTTTGGTAATCACACCTTGCTCGTGCCGAGACAGGACCAGCTATATAAGGAACTATCTATTTTCATCTTCTTATCAGACGTTGATGAACAATCTGGCCCCACGGCTGTATTACCTCGGTCGTTGACTGACCCAATTGCATTTGCAGAGATGCAATTGCCAGAGCAGTTGTCTTTTGAGCCTGAGCAGGAAGAATTTCTAGCCGTTGGGCCGGCAGGGTCGGTGTTGTTTTATTCTTATGATGTTTTTCACAGGGCAACACAGATGACCGGTCGGGGCAAAGCACGCATGACGGTGCTGGGTGATTATCGTTGCGCGGACGCTACCTGGATCAGTCGTCAGGGTTGGCCTGAGGCAGGACATCAGAGGGCGATGATTGAGTTTTTGAGTTCTGCAACACCGCAGCAGCGAGCTTTGTTCGATATACCTTTGCCAGGTCATCATTATTGGAATGAACAAACTCTGCGCGACATGGCGAGCCGTTACCAGGGCATGGATTTAGAGCCGTATAGGATGGCTGCCGAGTAGCATAAAGCATCTCCATGAAGTGGCGGTAGGGTCTAAGCTTTTGATTCAGATGAAAGGTGCCGATTAGGCAGTGTTAATTTCAGTCCGGTACGCTGGCAAACACAGCCTGGGTTAGCAGGTTGCCTCTATCATCGCCTAACAGGCCATCTGCCATTTTGTTCATCACATAGGAAAAGCTGAGTTGGTTGTCCTGGTCGATGATGGCGCGGGATCCGCCCCAGCCGCCCCAGAAACAAAGATTACGGGTGTTTTTTTCAGCGGGAATGAGCCCGAAGCCGAGACCAAAAGCCATGGGGTTACCGAACACCAGATCCATGCCTTGTATTCTGGGCTGCATAATCGAGCGACAGGTTTCAGCAGAGATGATCTGCTGACCGTTAATATAGCCATCGTTGGCAAGCAGCGTGTGTATTTTAGCCACTGACCTTGCGTTGCCGTGACCATTGGCTGCTGGTATTTCAGCTCGTCGCCAGGCATCGGTTCGGCTATCAAGGGCAGAAATAGAGGGGCTTTTGAATGTTTTAGCTGCAATAGAATCGATTGCGGTGTCGCCACCGATGATATCGGAGTTCGGCGGAGGCACTAGATCACCTATTCGTGAGAATTCAGAATCCGGTACGCCGATATAGAAATCTGCCTGTAGTGGGCTGGCGATCTCCTCGTTAAAAAAGCGTCCCAGCGAGACACCGGTGATCCTCTTAACCACCTCGCCTATGAGGTATCCCTGAGTCAGCGCATGATAGCCCGAAGCTGTGCCTGGCTCCCACCAGGGAGCTTGCTCGGCCAGTGCCCGAGTCATCTTATCCCAGTCGTAGGTATCTTCGATTGTCATCATCTCATCCATCCCCGAAAGGCCAGCGGCATGATTCATCAGGTGCCAGGTAAGCACGCCTGATTTGCCATTGGCGGCGAATTCAGGCCAGTAACGGCTTACTGGGCATTGAAGTCCAGTTCTCCCTGGTCAGCCAGTATAAGGGCACACAGGAAGGACATGGTTTTAGTCGTGGAGTATACGTTGACCAGGGTATCTTCCTGCCACTCCAACTGCTTGTCTTCGTCAAGGTAACCGCCCCATAGATCGACTACAGTCTGGCCTTTCCAGGTGACGCAGAATGACGATCCTAGGTCAGCACCACTTGATAGTAGCCCGTTGAAAACCGTTCTGACGCCTTCAAATGCGGGATCGCAAAAACCGTTGGCCTGGATTTCCATAATATGCTCGTTTGGATATTGATTGAGGCAGATTACCTGATTTTCGAAAGATGATCAGGAAAACCAGGGATATGAATCATATAACATGACCCAGCAAGACAAACCGGTGGGCTGGTAGTCGTTAAATTTAATCGATCAATCAGGGATGCAACTGGGCTATGAGTCCTGAACAGGCTATAGAGGGGTTATCCTCAGGCTTTGAATCTGGTAGGTTTATAATCAGTCCAACCGTCAAACTCAGGAGAGGGTCATGAGGATAACCTATTGTAATTTTTCGCTTCTATTCTGTGTACTATTAGTTGCTGGTTGCCAGGACTCATCTACTGAGCATGATGAGGATCAGGCTGGCAGTAATGAGATCACTGCTTGTCGGGCTGTTGATGGTATTACCCCCATCTGTGGTTTCAAAAACCCTGAAGACCTGGTGCAGTTACCGGGAACCCAGCAGTTGCTGGTGAGTGAAATGGGTGCCTTCATGACCGATGCCCCCGGGAAGCTGCTAATTTATGACATTGCTGCCGCGCAGCAATTAGATTTACCCATTGAGTGGTCCGCTGGTGAAGAAGTCTGGGGAGATAGTGCTTGCACAGCTCCTGAACCTGATTTATTCAGTCCCCACGGTATTGACTTGAGCCTCAAGGGTAATCGCTTACAGCTGCTGGTGGTCAATCATGGTGGTCGTGAAGCCGTTGAATTCTTTGAAGTAATAGCTGCAGATGAGGACTGGACACTGCAGTGGATGGGCTGCGCCCTGCCACCGGGCGATCCCTTCATCAATGATGTTGTGGCGCTATCTGATGGGGGCTTTTTGGTTACCCACATGTGGAACAAGTCGATTGCCTTTGAAGAGGTTGGCCGTCGGTTGCTTGCCGGAGAGAAAATGGGCTGGGTCTGGGAATGGCAGGCAGAAACCGGCTTTAGCTTTGTCGCTAACTCCCAGGAGGTGATGCCCAATGGTATTACCGTGAGCAAAGATAACAAGAAAATTTTTATTAACGTTTATATGGGAAATAAGATCATTAAACTGGACCGTGGTTCTGGCATGGTGGAAGGAACATTTGAAATAAGGCAGCCTGATAACGTTACCCTTGATGCTGATGGAATGCTATGGATAGCGTCCCATCAACAGGATCCGTTGAATGACACCTGTACCGTTGAAGAAGGCCCATGTCTACTGCCCTTTCAGGTGGCTCGGGTTGATTCTCAGACCATGCTAGGTGAGACCGTGCTTGAACACGAAGGTGCTCCTATGGGGTATGTCACAGTGGCTTTGAAGGTGGATAATGAGATTTATATGGGAAGCGCTCATGGGGATCGAATAGCCAGGGTTTCGCTACCGTAAACGAGATCGGTGAGTCCGTGGTGCAGTTGGTTGCCGTTAGTTGGTTTAGTTGAATTAACGCAGTAGGCTAACAGTGTTGAAATGGCTGTAATCCTGATATCAGTGTTACGGAGTACTGCGCAGTTTCGCTGACCTCTTTAATCGTTATGTTCCGCGCGCCAGGCTTTGAATTTTTCGAGTTCATCACTGACCTGATGATAGATGTAGGAAATAACAGCGATATCGTCGAGGAAACCCCAGGCGAGGATAAAATCGGGTATAAAATCCAGGGGAACCAGAAAGTAAAGAACCGCCGCTGCTGTCGCCACCAATGTCTCGTTTGAAACGCCTCTATAGGTGCCTCGCACATAGCAGTTAAGAAGGTCCAGGAATAAAGTCAGGTTCTCCTGCGCTCCCGAGAGCCTGGACTGACTGGTCCCAGCCAATTTTTTACCGGCGTTTGAAATCATCTGATTGAGCTCAGCCGGTCGCGTTAGCAGCTTGGAAGCCCTGGGAAGAAATCGCTTAAAGCCTTTAGGTGGTTTCTGGTTCATCGTCGCGTTGCTATTTGTCTGTTGAAGAACATATTGGTATTAATTGAGTTTACGTCTTCTAAACAAGAATTTCCCTACAGCATTGTTACCAATGTAATAGTTGGCTTACAGTTAGGTTGATCTTTCCTGCTTTATTTTAGGCGGCGAACACCCTGTCCCCCTTTATTGCATGGGGATACCCAGATCCGGCGGGATAGATGACGGTGGTTACATGCTATCCACCTACACGCTATTCATCTACATGCTATTCACCTGCATGCTTTTCACATAGTTGAATAAGGATGAGCTGCTTCCTGAATGTCGGCTTGACGATAGCTGAGATGAAGCACAGATGAAGCATAGATGAAGCATAGATGAAGCTTAAACCAAGGTTGATTGGCCTGATTAGGGCTTTTCGCGGGGTATTGCGGCGAAATTCGATTTCAGGTTTAACCATTGCGCTTTTCAGTTAATGATCATTGCTGCGGGGACCCTGGCTCATGCTATTATGGTCGCGCTCATGCTAGTCACATCCCTTCAGAATATTTCAGTGTCCTACGGCGTTAATGCTGTATTGGATCGCGTTAACCTGAGTATCCGTTCCGGCGAGCGTTGCTGCATTACTGGCTATAACGGCAGTGGCAAGAGTACCTTGCTGAAAGTATTAAATGGTGTCGTGCAACCGGATGATGGCAATATCTGGCGACAGGAAAAATTAAAATTTTCCACACTCGATCAATCATTGCCCGTGCCGGCAGACAAGACGGTGTATCAGGCTGTCGCTGCGGGTTTCAGTGAAATTGGCAACTTGTTGAGTCAGTACAGGGAACTCATAGCGGCTGACAACACGACCGCCAACGAGTTGAGTGTTGTGCAGGGTAAATTGGACGCATTGGATGGTTGGTCTGTAGGCTATCGAGTCGACGCAATGATCGATCGACTGCAGCTACCGGCTGAAAAAAAACTAAGTGAATTATCTGGAGGTTGGCTAAAGCGAATGGCGATTGCGCGCTCGCTGGTAGTTGAACCGGACGTCTGGTTGTTAGATGAACCTACCAACCATCTTGATATTCCGACTATCGAATGGCTGCAACAACTCCTGCTAGAATTTTCAGGAACCGTCATATTTATCTCTCACGACAGGGAACTCATGCAGGCAGTCGCAACGTCAGTGATTGATATTGACCGCGGCAGTCTGACGCGCTGGGATACCGATTACGAATCTTTTCTGCAGCGCCGGGAACATCAGCTCGCGGTGCAGTCAGAACATGACAAAAAGTTTGATCAGAAGTTGAAGGCAGAAGAGGTTTGGATTCGCCAGGGTATTAAAGCCAGACGGACGCGTAATGAAGGTCGTGTGCGGGCGCTAGAGTCTTTGCGAAAAGAGAGAATGCAACGAAAATCAGTCGCCCAACTCAAACTAGAAGTGGATAGTGGTGAAAAATCGGGTAAGACCATAAAGGAATTCATTAACGTCAGTTATCAGATCGATGGCCAAATGTTGATAAGCCAGCTTAACCTGATCATCCAGAGAGGAGATAGAATTGGCCTGTTAGGGCCAAATGGGATTGGCAAATCGACACTGCTTGGGCTGTTATTGGGGTCACTTACGCCTACCGATGGCATGATTAAAACCGGCACACAATTAACCACTGCCTATTTTGACCAGGTTCGTACGACGCTGGATCCTGATATACGGGCGATAGATTTTCTTTGTGACAGCGGTGAGGTGATCCAGATAAATGGCAAGGATATGCATGTGCTGGCTTATCTGAAGCGGTTTATGTTCAGCGGAGAAGATGCGCGCGCCTTAATTGGTACGCTTAGCGGTGGACAGCAAAACAGGTTGCTGCTGGCCAGGTTGTTTATGATGCCGGTTAACCTTCTGGTCATGGATGAACCAACCAATGATCTTGATGTTGAAACGCTCGAATTGCTCGAAGAGCTGCTGGTGGACTACCAGGGTACGATTTTACTTGTTTCACACGACCGGTCGTTCCTTGATAACGTGGTTTCGTCTTTACTGGTGTTTGAGGGTAATGGGGTCGTTCGTGAGCATGTAGGTGGTTATCAGGATTGGAAAGCTCATGGCGGGTCCTTTAGCGGACAGTCGGCCCCCCCCCCAGCAGTTACAACTGGAATGACTGAAACCACGGTTAAACAACACTCTACAAATAGAAAACAACAGAGAAGCCTGGACAGAGAGCTGGCTGCATTACCTGCTTTGATTGAAACCGCTGAAGCAAGTATTGTGGCTTTAGAAACAGCAGTCAGTGATAGTGGTTTTTTTAAGTTGGAACAGGCTCATCAGCTGCAGCAATATGAACTACTTGAACGGGAGCAGCAGTCCTTGGTTGAGCTGTATGAGCGTTGGGAACACTTGGAACAGCAGTAGTGGCCCAGGGGAGGAATTTAACCCTGACAGTGCAGTATCAGGATTGGGGCTCAGATTTCTGCTTATTCAGACTCCAGGCAGTGACATAGCGTGATGCTGATAATGCCAGCAAGCCGGCCATGATGGCCATGTTTTTGACAAAGTTTTGTGTTTCATGGGCTTGCTGGATACCCGATTCAAGGTTCCAGAAATCGTGCATAACAAGGCTGATAACAAGGGTCAGGGCGGCAAACATTAGTGCATTTTCGTGAATTCGAAACCCAAGAATTAAACAGATACCGCCGCCGACTTGCAAGATGATGGTTAGGACAAGGAAAAAAGGTATTAAAACCATGCCGTGCTCCGCCATATAAACGCTGGTAGCCTCGAACCCAGTTATTTTTGAAATGCCTGGAATCAAGAAATACAGACCGAGTAATACACGTCCGCTAAAAGCACAGGTTTTTTGGAGGTTTAGCATGGTCTGTAGGCTCAGTAAGAAAGAGGCAGTCAGTTAATCACATTAGATAGTTGTTGGCGAATTCAGTTAGGTTGCGCATTCTCGCCGGTTTGATACAACTCCAGCGGTCGTTGTTATTTGGCTAGTTTTTCTGCATAAGCCTGCATATTCCAATCGGGCCATCGGGCCTGGGTTAGTTTAACCGTCCTCGGTGTCCAGAAGGCATCACCGGGCAGCGGGATGCCAAGGCACTGCAACTGTTCTGGTGTGGCGTTATCGAGGATTTTCGCCCAGGGTCGGTTCGGCGCTTCCTGCCACACATGAAAGCCGATCATATCGTTACCAGCAGCTTTATAACCCATCGTCATGGTGAATCGGAAACCGTTTTCTGCAGTCAGATTACTGCCTCTATGAAAGGTGTCGATGCTGTGAGCCACCAGGGTCCCTGCCGGGCCAGCAGCAGAGCGTTCTCTTTGCTTTAGTTGGCTTTGAAGCTCTGCTTGGGCAACCAGTTGTTGATCGCCAATAACTTCAGCGCTGTCCGGTTTGGTGACATAACGGAGGGCGCCTAATTCATCCGTAACGTCAGTGATATAAACAATAAAGTCAACCGTACGGTGAATGGGATTATCTCCTGGTACGGTGAGGGTGTGATTACCGAAGTCACAATGAAACGGTTGATCATAGTCTGCTTCTCCGGTGTATTTTGCCCAGGTATGGGATTGGTAAAGATGCACTTGTTCAGCGCCTAGGAGGTCTTTGGAAAAATCGATTAGCGCTGGATGAAGAGACAGGAGGTTAGTCGCTTCTGAAGCGGCATACGGTAGGGTATCGAAATGTAAGAACTGTTTTGGATGGAAGCCTCCGATTTGTTCGCCGGTTTTCGTGTTAAGTTCAGTGCTGTTACTATCTGGATTTCCTTGTCCAGTATAGAGTTGCTTAAAATCCTCAAGCACAGGGGTGATCTCTTCTTTATTGAAGAAGTCAGGTATGACTACAAAACCTTGCTGTATCCAGGTATTAACATCAGCTGAGGTGTGTCGGCTTATCATTTTAGCTTTCCTGGGATGGCCTGCACCAATCATAAGTTGCCTACATTAATGTCGCAATGTATAGGCTAAAGATACCCGTAAAGCCGGGATGTCTGCCTCACCGTTTATTTTTGTCCGATTTGTCTTTCGTTCTCCATCAAACTCCGCTTTAATCGAGCGGGAAGGAGATGAGCATGGCTATATCGACTTTAGAAAAAAGTCCAACATTCTGGTTTTACGGTTCAGCCGCTATTTCATATGGTGTTAAGAACAATGCTTTCAGCTATCTGTTATTGATCTATGCAAACCAGGTGTTGGGGTTGCCAGGTTATTTAGCTTCGATTGCGCTTGCCATTGCTATGGTATGGGATGCTATATCTGATTTGCTGCTCGGGCACTGGTCAGATAAAACCAGCAGCAATCTAGGCCGGCGTCATCCTTTCATGTACTCGGCATTGTTTCTGTTGCCGTTCACTTTTTATGCTTTGTTTAATCCGATTATTGAACTGAACGAGAGCAACACATTTGGCTATGTATTAATGCTGGCGTTATTGATTCGAACGGGAACAACGCTATTTGAAGTCCCCTCTACAGCCTTGTTACCGGATCTTGAGACTGATTATGATCGCAGGAACAAGTGGCTGGCTCTACGCCATGCCTTTGGCTGGTATGGTGGTAACGGCATTCATACCATCAATATGTACTTCTGGGTTGGCGCATATGGTTTTGCCGTCCAGACCGGCTATAGTATCTACGGCGCTGTGGGGGCGTTACTGATAGCGCTGGCGATACTGGTTTCTGCCCTGGGAACACAGAAGGTGGCAGCAGCTCTTCCTAGACCGGCTGAAAAATTCAAATTCACAGAAATTTCAACGGAAATTCGGCAGATATTTCAGTCCGTTAAAAACAGGAATTTTGCTGCACTATTTTTCTATGGGCTGACCGTTGGTATTGCTGGAGGCCTGGGTATGGCCTTGTACCTTTACAATACCACTTACTTCTTCGCGTTTTCCGGAGAACAGATTGCGGTGACAGGCCTGGGCGTGCTGATTTCTCCAGCGGTAGCCTATTGGGCTGCTCCTTACCTGGGTAAATTGCTCGGTAAAAAATGGGCTGCCATTGCTGCGATTCTAGTGAATATTCTGTTGTACCCAATACCCTATATTCTCGTACTTGCTGGATGGTGGCCGGAGTTAGGGAGTTGGCTATCGCTCTATATTTATAGTTTTGTCATTGTCACTGAAGTGATTTGCGGCATCATCGGTGGGGTGCTGCTGGATTCCATGATGGCAGATGTGGTCGAGGACAGTGAGTTAACCACCAACAGGAGGTCAGAAGGGCTGTTCTATGCTGCTAGAGGGTTTGCTGCGAAAGCCATTTCAGCGGGTGGAATCATCGGTGCGGGTGCGATCGTATCATTAGTTGGCCTGGATGGGATTAGCTCGGTGACCGAGGTAACTTATGAGATTCGCCGAGATCTTGCCATGTTGTTTTTGCCTTTGTATTGCGGCCTTTTTCTGATCGGGCTAT
>JABIZD010000063.1 GCA_018666555.1 Gammaproteobacteria bacterium | reverse complement strand
TCTTTGGTGGAGCAGGTGTTGGTAAAACTGTGAATATGATGGAGCTTATTCGAAATATTGCGATTGAGCACAGCGGTTATTCTGTATTTGCAGGTGTTGGCGAGAGAACTCGTGAAGGTAATGATTTTTATCACGAAATGCAGGATGCCGGAGTGTTGGATAAAATTTCCATGGTGTTCGGTCAGATGAACGAGCCTCCCGGAAATCGGCTTCGAGTTGCTTTGTCCGGTCTGACTATGGCTGAGAAATTTCGCGACGATGGTAAAGATGTTTTACTTTTCATTGACAATATTTATCGTTACACGCTGGCAGGAACTGAGGTATCAGCTCTACTGGGCCGGATGCCTTCTGCTGTCGGTTATCAGCCCACGCTTGCTGAAGAAATGGGCGTGCTGCAGGAACGTATCACCACCACCAAGGATGGCTCGATCACGTCTGTACAGGCAGTTTATGTGCCAGCAGATGATTTGACTGACCCTTCTCCTGCAACGACCTTTGCTCACTTGGATTCAACCGTGACACTGTCTCGGGATATCGCCTCCTTGGGTATTTACCCAGCGGTTGACCCACTGGATTCTACTTCCCGTCAGCTTGATCCATTGGTTGTCGGTGAAGAACATTATAATGTAGCCCAGGGTGTACAGGGCGTGCTGCAGAAATATAAGGAACTTAAAGATATTATCGCTATCTTAGGCATGGACGAATTGACCGAAGAAGATAAGTTAACGGTTTATCGTGCCAGGAAAATTAGCCAATTCTTTTCCCAGCCGATGCACGTGGCGGAAGTCTTTACCGGCCAGCCCGGTGTTTATGTGTCTCTTTCAGACACCATTCGCAGCTTTAAAGGTATTCTAGAAGGCGATTATGATGATCTTCCAGAAGCGGCCTTCAGTATGGTCGGCAATATTGAACAGGCCATAGAAAAAGCCAAGACACTATAAGGAAGAACTATGGCATCTACCATATTGTGTAGTATTGTCAGTGCTGAACAGGAAATATTTTCAGGCCTGGTAGAACGAATCTCTGCCACTGGAACTATTGGTGAGCTGGGTATTTACCCTGGTCATGCGCCGTTATTGACGGGTGTGAAACGCGGTCCTGTCCGGTTGGTACTTGAAGGCGGTGAAGAAGAGATTTTCTTTGCTTCCGGCGGCTATATAGAAATCCAGCCGACCCAGATTACTATCCTGGCCGATACCGCAATACGAGCTGATGATATCGATGAGCTTGCTGCTGCTGAAGCGGAAAAAAAGGCCCAGCAGGCATTGGGAGATCAAAAGTCCGAGGTTGATTTTGCTCGGGTGACTGCTGACCTGCAGGAACAGGCTGCCATGCTTCGCACGGTACGTAAATACCGCGAGCAGAAGAATCGAAGTTAAGGGTCTAATTTATTGATAAAAAACGGCTTCAGCCGTTTTTTTTTGGCCTGCTTAGTTAACTGCGTCAAACTGATATTAATCCTTGAGAATTATCTCGTCGTTTCGTTTATAGGGTAGACTCTGCGTTATGCTTAAACCGCTCGAAATCTGTATTCTTGCCGCGGGCAAGGGGACTCGAATGAAATCGAGTCAATCCAAAGTGCTCCAGACTCTGGCAGGCAAACCCCTGCTTGGGCATATCCTGGATACGGCTGAGGCCTTGCAACCCCAGCAGATTCATGTCGTCGTCGGGCCGGAAGGCACCCAGCTTCAGGATGCTTTTGCTGACAGGGATAACATTAACTGGGTCGTTCAATCTGACCGGTTCGGTACTGGCCACGCCGTGATGCAGGCTGCACCGTTTTTCTCCGGAGATGCTCCCGTGCTGATCCTGTTAGGTGACGCGCCATTGATAAGGGCGGCAACCCTTTCTGAGATGGTGACAACAGAGGCTGATCTCCTGGTCCTGACGGTGAAGATGGATGATCCGACCGGCTATGGTCGAATCCAGCGCAACAATAAAGGTCAGGTAACCGCGATTGTTGAAGACAAAGATGCCGACGCAGCGACCCGTGAAATTCAGGAAATTAATTCCGGCGTCATGCTTTGCGCAGCTGGGTTGATAGAACCCTGGTTGGAGCAACTGGATAATAAAAATCAGCAGCAGGAATATCTGTTAACGGATATGATCCGAATCGCTGCAGAGCAGGACTTTAAAGTAGAGACGCTCATGGCCAATGATAAAGTGGAAGTCACCGGAGTGAATGATTTTGTGCAGCTGGCTAAGCTGGAAAGATCTTTTCAGCAGTCCCAGGCGGAAGTATTTATGGCTGAAGGGGTTCATATCATGGACCCTGCGCGGTTCGATGTACGTGGCGAAGTCAGCTTTGGCCGGGATGTCAGGGTTGATATCAATGTGTTATTTGAGGGAGAAGTGGTCATTGGTGATGCCGTGCAGATTGGCCCGAACTGTATTATCAAGGACAGCCAGATCGGTAACGGAACGGTTATTAAAGCCAATTCAGTTATTGATGGCGCAGTGGTATCGCAAGACTGCAGCGTTGGACCCTTCGCTCGCCTGAGACCGGGTGCGTTGATGCACAATGCCGCTGCAGTAGGTAATTTTGTTGAGATGAAAAAGTCGACGCTAGGGCCGGGTAGCAAGGCATCGCACCTGAGTTATCTCGGTGATAGCCTTATTGGCGAAAATGTGAACATTGGCGCCGGTACCATTACCTGTAATTATGATGGTGTTAACAAATGGCAGACGAAAATAGGTGATGGTGTTTTTGTCGGTTCAAATACGGCCCTGGTGGCACCGGTTAATCTGGCTGATGGCGTGACTATTGCGGCTGGGTCAACGATTACCTCTGATGTGTCCGCTGATCACCTGGCTGTTGCCCGTGGTCGACAGAGGAATATCCCTGACTGGCAGAGACCTAAGACGAAGTCTGATATTAAATCTGATAAAAAGCCTGACTAAAACCTGAAAAAATCCAAAGGAAGACTGAGTTATGTGTGGAATTGTTGGTGCAGCGACCCAGCGCAATGTGCTGGATATCTTGCTGGAAGGCCTGCAGCGGTTAGAGTATCGCGGCTATGATTCCGCCGGCTTATCACTACTTGATGCCAAGGGCAGCCTGATTCGATTCAGGAGCTGCGGTAAGGTAAGAATGCTGGCGGATCTTTGTCATGCCGGACAGCCCCAGGGCAATATTGGTATCGCGCATACCCGCTGGGCCACCCACGGTAAACCCACTGAAACCAATGCCCATCCGCATACGTCGGGTGATACGGTATCCTTGGTCCATAATGGCATCATAGAAAACCACGAAACCCTGCGCAGTCAATTGGCCCAGGATGGTTACCAGTTCACTTCGGAAACCGATACGGAAGTGCTTGTTCACCTGATTGCCAGGGAAGTCGATCGCGCTGAAAACTTCAGGGAAGGCGTGGTGAATGCTTTATCCCAGGTTGAAGGCGCTTATGCCATCGCAGTGCAGCACCTGGATTACCCGGATCGTTTAGTGGGAGCCCGATCAGGCAGTCCGCTGGTAGTCGGTGTGGGTATCGGCGAGAATTTTCTGGCCTCAGACCCCCAGGCACTCAGGCCAGTCACGGACCGGTTTATTTATCTACTGGAAGGAGAAATTGTTGAATTGTCAGCATCAGAGATCTCTATCTTCGGGCAGAGCGAACAATCCGTCGCCAGCCGTACGGTTAAATTAGATGATCGAATTGATGCCACCGAAAAAGGCGAATTCCGTCATTACATGTTGAAGGAGATCTATGAACAGCCGGCTGCTATTGTGCAGACGCTGCAGGGCCGGTTAGGTGAAGACCGTATTCTACCGAATATCTTTGGTGTTGATGAGGCGACGTTATTCTCCCAAGTCCGGGCTGTGCAGATTGTTGCCTGTGGTACCAGTTATTACAGTGGCCTGGTGGCGCGTTACTGGATCGAGGAAATTGCCGGTATTCCCTGCCAGGTGGAGATAGCCAGCGAGATTCGTTATCGAAAGGTCGCGCTGATGGACAATACCCTGTTCGTTAGTCTTTCCCAATCGGGTGAGACCGCCGACACCCTGGCAGCTCTGCGCCAGGCTAATGACCTTAACTACCTGGCCAGCCTGTGTATTTGTAACGTGCCCAATAGTTCTATTGTCAGGGAATCGGACCTCACGTTGATGACCAAGGCGGGTACAGAGATTGGTGTGGCCTCCACCAAGGCGTTTACCACGCAACTAGTTGATCTGTTGATGCTGGCGATTACCCTGGCAAAAAATCAGCCTGCTGGATTGGCTAATGAGGGCCAACTGGTCCGGCACCTGCACAGTTTACCTGCCACTGTGGAGAAGGTCCTGACGGTTGAACCCGTTCTGAAAAAGCTAGCCGAATTTTTTGTTGATAAAGACCACGCTCTGTTTTTGGGTCGAGGCGCCCATTACCCGATTGCGATGGAAGGTGCCTTGAAGCTTAAGGAAATCTCTTACATCCACGCCGAAGGTTATCCGGCTGGCGAGCTTAAACATGGTCCGCTGGCGCTGGTGGATGAGCAGATGCCGGTGGTCTGTGTCGCGCCTAGCGATGATTTACTGGAAAAGGTGAAGTCTAATCTTCAGGAAGTCAGGGCCCGTGGTGGCAGGTTGTTTGTAATTACCGACCGGCAAGCAGCCTTCAGTGAATCCGACGATTTACGCATCGTCCATTTACCGGAGCTGGATCCTGTCATCGCGCCAATTGCCTATGTCGTTCCCCTGCAATTGCTCGCTTATCATGTGGCGGTGCTGCGAGGAACGGATGTAGATCAGCCTCGTAACTTGGCTAAGTCCGTCACAGTGGAGTAGGTTTGGATGTAACAGGCGTGACTATGGCCTAACTCAGAATAATGCCGTCTTCTATCTGGAAATACCGGCAACATGAAGTTTTGGTTTTGTTCTAATCGCACCTACCCACACCTACACGCACCATAGCCTCAATAGGATCATAAGAAAGGAATCACAAGTACACTAAGACCGATTAATCCCATTATGATTGGCGAGGTCAGGATGCCGATAATTGCAAAAATGATGGCAAAGAGACTAGAAAATATCTGCAGCCTGAAAATGCCGATCAGGCCTAAAATAATTGCTATTGGGGAAAGGATAGGGGAGAGAAAGAAAATGCCTATCAATCCAATCAAGCAACCCCACAAGCCGTAACGGGTGGGACGTTCGACAATAACAACCGGATCATCCGTCATAAAATTATCCATTGGTAAACAAGGTAATTATCCTGACATGGCTTAAAAGCGGATACAACGATTGACTAACAGGACTTAGTAATTTTTTTTGGTTCGCACAGAACCGGCCGGGTTTCAAACCTGTTTTGCCTTCAGACCTTGATTACTTGAATGAAGCTGCTATTGATCAGACAATACAGAGGCGGTGAAGAAGTCAATATTTGTCCATCGGAGTGATTATAGTGACCCAGCGGTTAACTGTTTTGCTGAATGTTGAAGACGTTACCAGAAGTATTGCTTTTTATGTCGGTGCAATGGGTTTTACGGTTGTTGATTCATGGCAGTATGAAGGTCGCATTCGCTGGGCCAAGCTGGCCGTAGGTGGTATCGAGCTGATGTTAAATGAACATGGGGAAAATTCTCCGGCAAGAAGACAAAAACATCATGGTCATCGTGATGTTGTGTTGTACTTTGATGTTGATGGACTCGATAGTCTTTGGATACAACTTAACCAGGATGGTTTAAAACCTGGTGTCATTCGAACGGAGGACTATGGTACCCGACAGTTTGCCTTAATTGATCCGGATGGTTACGAAATCGCTGTAACCGGTCAGTGAATACTGTCAAAGTCTATGGTCTCAGGGTCAGGTAACGCTTAATAAAATGGATGTTTCTCATATACTCGATTCCTTGAATCCGGCGCAACGTGAAGCCGTGACGGCCCCGCTTGGCAGTGGACTGGTACTGGCAGGGGCAGGTAGCGGAAAAACCCGGGTGCTGACTCATCGTATAGCCTGGTTGATTCAAACGCAGGGTTTATCCCCCTTTAGTATTCTGGCGGTTACCTTCACCAACAAAGCGGCTGCAGAGATGCGCGCTCGTATTGAATCTCTGCTACATACACCGTTGCGCGGCATGTGGGTAGGTACCTTCCATAGTCTGGCACACCGCTTCCTTCGAGCGCATTGGCGAGAAGCTGATCTAGATCAGAATTTCCAGATTATTGATGCTGATGACCAGCTCAGGTTGGTAAAACGGGTCATGGCTGGATTGAACCTGGATGATAAGAAGTGGCCAGCGCGTCAGGCTGTCTGGTGGATTAATGCCCAGAAAGACGAAGGCCTGAGGCCCAAGCACATTGTAGATTTCGGTGATCTGTACGTGAGAACCCAGTTAAGCGTTTATCAGGTGTATGAAGAAGCCTGCCAGCGAGGCGGTATGGTTGATTTTGCCGAATTACTTTTGCGTACTCACGAAACCCTACTCAACCAGCCAGCGCTACTAAAACATTACCAGGAACGCTTTGCAGCGTTATTAGTAGATGAGTTCCAGGATACTAATGGCATTCAATACGCGTGGTTAAGAATTCTCGCTGGTGAGCAAAATAACCTCATGGTCGTGGGAGATGATGACCAATCCATCTATGGTTGGCGGGGTGCCAAGATCGAAAATATCCAGCGATTTCAGGATGATTTTCCAGCTTGCCTGGTGGTCCGTCTGGAACAGAATTATCGTTCCACCAATACTATTTTAGGGGCAGCAAACAGCCTGATTACCCATAATTCGGACCGTCTCGGTAAGCAGTTGTGGACGGAAGACGGTGAGGGTGATGCGATCTCATTGTATGCGGCCTATAACGAAATTGATGAGGCTCGTTACATAGTTGAGCGAATCAAACAGTGGGTGGGTGAAGGTAACAGCCATAGTGAAAATGCAATTTTGTATCGTTCTAATGCCCAGTCCCGAGTTCTGGAAGAGGCCCTGCTTAGATCGCAGATGCCCTATCGGATCTATGGCGGTCAACGCTTTTTTGAACGAGCTGAAATACGAACCGCGCTGGCCTATATTAGGCTTGTGAATCAGCGAGATGCTGACGCCGCCTTCGAGCGAGTGGTTAATCTGCCAACCAGAGGTATCGGTGGAAAGACGCTGGAACAGATTCGTAGCCATGCCAGGCAACAAGCAGTCTCTCTCTGGCAGGCTGCTGTCCAACTTTGTAAAGCGGCAGCAGTTAGTAACCGATCCAAGACAGCTATTGAAGGTTTTCTTAATTTAATCAATGACCTGGATGAAGCCACAACCGAAATGGACCTGCCGTTACTGGTTGAGGCCATAATTCAGCAGGCTGGCCTGAAGGCCCATTACGAACGTGAAGGTGGAGAAAAGGGCCAGGCTAGATTAGAAAATCTCGCGGAACTGGTTTCCGCTGCTAGAACTTTTGATCCGGATGACAATATTATGTTTGATCCGGACAATCAGGTTGAAATGAGCCTGATCGATGAGTTTCTCGGTCATGCCGCGCTTGAGGCGGGCGAAGGCCAGGGGAAGGCTAACGAAGATTGTGTGCAACTGATGACCATGCATAGCGCCAAGGGGTTGGAATTTCCAGTCGTGTTTCTGGCTGGGCTTGAAGAAGGACTGTTTCCGCACAATATGTCTCTGGAGGAACCTGGCCGGTTAGAAGAAGAACGTCGGCTTTGTTATGTTGGGATCACTCGGGCGATGCGTAAATTGTACATTACTTATGCTGAATCGCGGCGTTTAAATGGTAGCGAAAACTATAACCGTCAGTCGCGGTTTATAACTGAAATACCCGCTGAGCTGATTCAGGAGGTCCGGTTTAAGGAGACCATAGTTCGTCCAGCCTATCAGACCTCCCATACGGTGAAGCGCGTATCCAGTGAGGTAGAAGGCACTGATTTTGCGCTCGGGCAGAGAGTTATGCATGCTAAATTTGGTGAAGGTGTGATATTAAATTATGAAGGTGCAGGCCAGCAGGCCAGACTCCAGGTCAAGTTTGATGAGGTCGGTAGCAAGTGGCTTATGCTCAGTTTTGCTAAATTACAGGCGGTTGGTTAATAAAGGGGATACGATGATTTTTAGAATATGGGTGGTCATCTTTTGGGTGGGCCTGCTGATGGGTTGTAGTGAACCGACAAAAAATGAGTCTGCAGGGAAGATGGTCCAGCCTGAAAAAGTCTATCGTTGGCGGCTGGTCACTGCCTGGCCAAAGAATTTCCCGGGTATGGGAATGGCACCAGAGCATATTGCTGATGCGGTCAGGGAAATGAGTAATGGACGTCTTGATATCAAGGTCTATGGAGCCGGGGAGATAGTCCCTGCATTGGAGGTTTTTGAAGCAGTATCGCAGGGTACGGTACAGATGGGCCATAGCTCAGCTTATTACTGGCGCGGCAGTGTGCCCGCTGCCCAGTTTTTCACCGCGGTACCTTTCGGGTTAACTGCTCAGGAAATGAATGGCTGGCTTCTCCACGGGGGTGGTTTGGCGTTGTGGGAAGAACTTTATGCGCGCTATGACCTGTTACCCATACCTGGCGGGAATACTGGCGTTCAGATGGCAGGGTGGTTTAACAAGGAAATTAATTCCCTAGCAGATTTAAAGGGTATTAAGATGCGCATACCGGGCCTGGGAGGCGAAGTCTTTGAAGCAGCCGGAGGCACCGCGGTTACTATTCCGGGTGGTGAGATCTTCACCAGTCTTCAGACCGGGGTGATTGATGCTGCCGAGTGGGTCGGTCCGTATAATGATCTTTCCATTGGTTTTCATCAGGTGGCTAAATATTATTATTATCCGGGTTGGCAGGAGCCAGGCCCCAACCTTGAATTGATCATTAATAAACAGGCTTGGGAATCTCTCCCAGCTGATTTGCAGGCTATTCTCAGGACAGCTTCACTGGCTGTTAATAATGATGTCTTAGCGCAGTACACCGCTCGTAACAATAAGGCCCTCAAGGAATTGGTAGAGCAGCACGGTGTCGAGGTGCGGCGATTACCCGATGACGTTCTCGCCCAGCTGAAATTGATCTCCGATGAACGCGTCGCTGAGCTTGTCGGTGAGGACGAATTGAGTAAGCGAATTTATCAATCTTATGAAACGTTTCGTAAAGAGATGACCGCCTATAACGAATATTCTGAGCGGGCGTTTATGAAAGTCAGGGCAGCATTGGAAGGTTACTAACTGTAGAGTTGGCTGGGCAACCAGGTCGCCATCCACGGTTGCCAGGCGAGAAATATCAGCAGCAGTAGCTGGATCATAATAAAAGGGATCACGCCTACATAGATATCGGTTGTTCTGACCTGATCACTGGCAACACCCCTTAGGTAAAATAGTGCAAACCCGAACGGGGGCGTCAGGAAAGAAGTCTGCAGGTTAATCGCAATCATAATACCCAGCCAGATAGGGTCTACTCCCATTGCCATCAGGATGGGTCCGACAATCGGCACCACCACAAAGGTTATTTCGATAAAATCCAGGATAAAGCCCAGTAAAAATATTATTAGCATCACCACGCAGGTTGCGCCAAAAACCCCGCCGGGCATGTCCATGAACATTGATTGCACCAGTTCGTCGCCGCCATAACCCCGGAACACCAGTGAAAATAGTGAGGCGCCGATTAAGATGAAGAACACCATTGAGGTTGTCTGAGTCGTCGCCTGTAAGGTGGCTGTGAGCTTTTCCCGATTGAAGGCACCTTTGCTCAGGGCAAGTAGCAATGCCCCCAGGGCACCGACTCCGGCCGCTTCTGTGGGCGTTGCCATGCCCAGCAAAATGGATCCAAGGACAGCTATAATCAGCAGTATTGGGGGAACCGCACTGAAGAAAAGCTGGCTCATTTTTATTGCTGGCAATTTAGTTGCCGGTGCCAGTCCGGGCTTGAAGGTAGCAATGAAGATGATCAGCAGGCTGTAGAGAATAACTAAAGTGAAGCCTGGGATAATCGCGCCAGCAAACAGGTCTCCCACGGAAATTGACCGTGGATTAAAAATACCCGCTGAAAGCTGAGCTTGCTGATAGGCGCTGGCAATGACATCACCAAGCAGTACAAGGGCGATGGACGGAGGGATTATCTGCCCTAGTGTGCCGGTCGCGCAGATGGTGCCTGTTGCCAGGGAAGGATGGTAGCCTGCCTTTAACATGGTTGGTAGCGACATAAGCCCCATGGTTACTACCGTTGCGCCGACGATGCCCGTGCTGGCTGCCAGCAACATACCGACCATACAGACGGCTAAGCCCAGACCGCCGGGGAGCGCGCCCGAGGCTCGGGTCATGGCATCCAGCAGGTCTTCCGCTATGCTGGACTTTTCCAGGGTAATACCCATCATTACGAACAAAGGCACTGCAATCAGGGTTTGGTTTGTCATAATTCCAAACACCCGGTTTGGAGTCGCGAAGAGAAAATTAAGATCGAAATGACCGGTGACGATACCAACCGCTGCTGCCATCAAAGAAGTGCCTGCCAAGGTTAAGGCGACCGGATAACCCAGTAGTAAGAGTAGGAAGACCCCGGCAAACAGAAGCAGTGGTGCGTATTCAAGCACTGTTTTCAGCTCTGATTTTAATCACATTCTTTAAGGCTTCCGCGATGCCCTGAAGAAGCAGGCAGATTGCCATTATTGGAATCAGGGTTTTGAGCAGGAAGATACCGGGTAATCCGCCGGGTGCTCCAGAAGATTCGAGCAGTGACCAGGAGAATCGAACATAGTTCAGACTGCTGAAAAACAGGAACAATGCGACTGGTAGCAGAAAAATAAAGAAGCCAATCAGGTCGACCTGGCAGCGTCGATACGGTGATAGATTTCTTTGCAGAATATCAACTCGGACATGGGCACCTTTTTTATGGGTATATCCGATCCCCAGCATAAAAAGAGTCCCATGCAGGTACATGATTGATTCCTGAATTGCGATGGAACCAGAATTAAAAAAAT
>JABIZD010000065.1 GCA_018666555.1 Gammaproteobacteria bacterium | reverse complement strand
GCATGTCAACGCAAGCTCAAACCATGAATACAACCCGTACCGCCCGTCTGGATAAACGCGTTTTTTACATCTCATTGGCGACCGTTCTAATCGTCAGCATACTCATGACGGCTTTCCCGGAAATAGCGGCGGAATATGCGCAGCGATCCATGAAATGGATCACCCGGCACTTTGGCTGGTTCTATCTGCTAGTCGGCACTCTACCTTTAATCTTCTGTGGCTGGCTTGCGTTCGGACGATACGGGCAAATCAAATTTGGCGATCTGGAAGAGAAACCTGAATACTCAACCATTAGCTGGGTTGGCATGATGTTTACCGCCAGCATGGGTGCCAGCCTGATAGCGTGGGGATTTGCAGAACCCATCTATTATATCGAAACGCCTCCCCTGGGTATCCTAGCCAACAGCACGCAGGCATTTGAGTGGGCTCATGTCTATCCGATTTTTCATTGGGGATTTACACCCTGGGCAATGTACTGCCTGCCTACCATACCCATAGCCTATATGCTGTTTATCCATAAAACTGCCAGCCTGAAAATCAGTGACTCCTGCGAAGCTCTTTTACCTGCTAAAAAACATTCCCTTTCCTGGACTCTACTAGACATTTTCGTGGTCCTCGGAGTCGTTGGCGGCGTTGCTACGTCACTGGGTTTTGGCGTGCCCCTGGTGACCTCTCTTGCCGTTAAGCTGCTCGGCGTCGAGGATAACCTGACCACCAATATTTTCGTCGTAATTACCTGGACAATGTTATTTGGTACCAGCGCTTATCTGGGCCTGAAGCGAGGCATTAAAATACTGGCTGATATTAATATAGGACTGATGTTTGTCGTAATGGCCTTTATTCTGATTGCCGGTCCAACCCTGTATCTGCTCGACATCACCACTAACAGCATTGGTCTTTTCCTCAACAACATCCTGCGCATGACCTTCTGGACAGACCCGATTGAAAAAGGCGGTTTTCCAGAGGCCTGGACTATCTTTTACTGGGCCTGGTGGATCGCTTACGCACCCATGATGGGTTTGTTTTTTGCCAGGATCTCACGAGGACGAACCATCAGGAATGTGGTCCTCGGAATTATTGGTTTTGGCAGCCTCGGTACTTTCTTGTTTCTCAGTCTAGCTGGCGGCTATGTCCTGTATCTACAGGGCAACGACCTTCTGGATGCTGCTAACATCATGCGCACTCAAGGCATGGCACCACTGGTGGCAGAGGTGATTAGTCAATTACCCTCACCGACGCTAATACTGACTATTGTCACCGTTTTATCCGTTATATTTTACGCAACAACATTCGATTCCGCTGCCTACATTATCGCCAGCATCTGCACCAAGGACCTGCCAAGCAATGAAGAACCCAATCAAATGAACCGGGTTGCCTGGGCTATAGGTCTTGGTGCTATGGCGATAGGCTTAATGGTCGCGGGAGGTTTTGAAACTGTAAAGGCCATGACAGTTGTCTCCTCGCTTCCCATCATTCCCATCGTATTTATGATGTGTTACACCCTGGTAACCTGGTTACAGAGGGATTTCCCGCAATTATCCAGCCTACCTGTCATCATCCGGCAAGACCCTCCTGCCAACTGATACCGACGGCAATAAAGGTCGTTAAAAAAACTGGATGAAAACCCAGGTGGAAACTAGGCGAATAAGTAGGTGAATAAATAGGGGAATAAATAGTCAGCAGGACCCATTTTGAAAAGGCATGCCCGCTGATTCAAAAATGGCTACTATTTAGACAAGGCTACTCTGCGGGAATATCGCTAAAACCAGGCACACTTGGCAATTCTTCGCCTATGTATCCCCAGCAGACCAACCCTGTTGCATCCTGCGCACAACTATTATTGCCACCGACTACCACCTGCCTGGGATCTACCAGATCCGGCACCTCAGATTGTCCAAGATGATTTCTGCCCCAGCAGGTAACACCGGAGTCATCTAGGGCACAGCTATGGGAGTAACCAACACTGACGTCAGTCGGTCTTACCGTATCCAGGTCAATTGCTTGTTGGAACTGATTATCACCCCAGCAAACCACCCCGGTTTCATCCAGGGCACAACTATGATTACTGAGCCCAGTGCTGATAAAGGTCGGGTTGAGCAATTCCGGGACATCGGTCTGGCCATAATAATTTGCACCCCAACAAACCACACCGGTTTCATCCAGCGCGCAGGAATGGTAGAGACCTGCACTGACTTGCCTGGGATTGATTAAATCGGGCACCGTTGCCTGACCATTAAAGTCCCAACCCCAGCAGTTAACCACAGCACCATCGAGCACGCAGCCGTGGCGCCCTCCCGTGGCAACCTGAATGGCATCTATTGTTACTGGCGTGCGCAGTTGCCCACGACTGTCATCACCCCAGCATGAAACTCCCATATCGCCCAAAGCACAACTGAAATCATAGCCTGCACTGACCTGACGGGGATTCCTCAAGGGCGGGATATCAAGCTGACCGACTTCATTGTCACCAAAGCAATTGATACTACCATTGCTCAGATAACAGGTGTGCGTACTGCCTGCGGCAATCACCATCTTGTCATCGGCAATATTTCTTCGTTTGAGTATTTCACCGTCGACATAAAATTCTTCTGAAGGATCAATATTCGAGATTGAAGAGCGGCTAAAAAATTCCTCTAAACTAACCGTTTCTGCTGGCGCCGCGGCAGCTGTACAAGACAAAAAAAACCATGCAATACCAAAAATTCTGAAAATTTTGAAAATTCTAGATTTAATGACATCCATTTAAGGTCCTACCCAACGAGGAAGATTCATCATGATTAGCCCAACCAGGGTACAAGCTTTTGCTAAAGAGCCGTCCAGGCTCAATGGATATTTGGTAGCCATATCTATGTCTAGGCAAACGACTCCATATTCTAACCAAGTCAGACTTCCTTTTATATTAATTTACCATTAAAAAGAAGCACAATTAAACGACCCACCGACAGCTTCTTGGGGTAGCTAATTAGAATAGCTATTTTGAACCGCTGTTTACGACTACTGGGTAAGACAGTAATTTGCAATGACTGCCTGAGACAGTTCTCTAATGCCGCCTTGCAATCAGAGGCCGTCTTAAAAGCATCAAAGCAATGCTAGCTATCAAATAAGCCACAAACCCAGGCTGGACTTATTTTGGATACCTGCTCTATAGTTGTTGTTTAGAAAACCGATTTATTACCACTGCAGCCAATCAAACTGCCAAGAAAAACCCAATTATGCCCATCAAACTAAAACCCCAGAAAAACATGTCCGGCGATCCAGATTCGGCTAAGCAAGGTTTTGGCCGAGTATCCATAAAAAGAGCACAGCAGTTTGATGCCGACTCGCAAGCCGAACAGGCCTGTGACTTTTTTGCCAAGTATGGCTATGTGGTTTTAAAAAACTGCCTTGACCCGACAGACATCAAACAACTCAATGACTTCTTTGACCGCACCCAGCGTGAGCGTCCGCAATCATGGGGAATCAGCACGGATAAGCGCAAACCGCATCATCGTGACCAGGGCCTCATTTTCAGCCAACCGCTCCTGGATTACCCAGAGCTGGACAGATTTACCCGGCATCCGGGTTCCTTCGCCATCGCAGCAGAGATACTCGGCGGCCTTGATCACATTCGCTACAGTGAATTCAATTTCAGAGAGACCCCCGAGCAAGCAGGCCGGGGAAACATGAACTTTCACCATGATGCTGTGACTGCAGATCGATTCCTGCGCAAACCTTATTTACCCTGCGACTGGCTCTGCGCTATCCATTACCTGACAGAGGTAAACAGCGCCACACCCGCCTTCTGTGTAGTCCCTGGCAGTAACCAATACAAAACCCTTAAACAGGCCTATGCTGATCTGGGCGATGACTATATGGAACTGCCTATCCATGGTGAAGCAGGTACCTGCGTACTGTATGACACAGCTACTTTTCACACTCGCCTGGATGGTGATGGTATCCATGGCAGAAGAACTTGGCACCAGTATTATGCCCGCGGCGGCTGGCTGGCAAGTTCACTGCCAACGACGGCCCGATATATACGCGCACCTTCACCCTCACTGACCAACTGGAATCTGATACCGGAACGCCTGGCATTGCATCCAGACCCGGACACAAGACTATTCTTCTCGCACTGGAACAGCGCTCAATGCGAATGGGTTGCATCCGGTTTTGACGAAAACCTCAGAAAGTCCATGCCCCGGGGCGAACAATAAAAGGGCTTTTAGCTCAAGCGTATTTCCTTCAGCAGCAACAACCCCCGAAGCCAGCGACCTTACCCGCCAGCACCGCGTTGGTAGTCGCCAAAATAACCGCATCCTATACTGGCAATCCGAATCGTATTTTATATAAGCTGAGCTCATAAGCTTATACTAAAAGCTTGCTCTGGCATTTCAAAGTATGTTACAAATTAGCCTCAGTTCTGATGATTTTTACTACTTACCTTCAATAAAAAAACAGGCTACTTTACATGACCGCACAAGACTTCTCTCTCGATCGCCGTGGTTTCATAAAAGGTGCAACGACAACGGCTCTGGTTAGCAGCTTGGCACCCAGTCTTGTGCTCGGGTCATCCGAGCAGAACCCACTTGGGGGAAGCAGCAGTAAAGATACCTTCAATTTCGACAAGCCCTACAACAGGATCGGCACCAACTGCGTCAAGTGGGACATGCAACTGGCAAAGTTCGGTTCGGATAAATTTGAAATAGGCATGGGCATCGCTGATATGGATTTCAAATCAGCCCCCTGTATAGCAGAAGCTCTGTCAGAGCGTTGCCAGCATGAAAACTGGGGATACATGAGTTCTACCAAATCACTGAAGGAGGCGATCAAAGAATGGAACTGGAGCCGACATGGAATCGATGTCAGCATGGAAAGCATTACTATCGCCTCAGGGGTACACCCTGGGCTCATCGCCGCTTTGGAAACCATATCACCACCTGCTTCCAAAGTAGTCATGAACACACCCACATATAACGGCTTTTATACTGACTTGAGACTTTCCAGAACCATCGCCTCTGAAAATGAAATGATTAAAGATAAAGACCACGTCTACCACATAGACTGGGATGACTTTGAGGCAAGACTCACTGCAGATACACACGCAATGCTCTTGTGTAATCCACAAAACCCCACCGGCAATTGCTGGTCTGAAGCAGACTTACTGAGAATAGGCGAACTCTGCCTGAAACATAAAGTGGTCGTATTAGCCGATGAAATTCATTGTGATTTTATTATGCAAGGCCAGAAGTACACCCCGTTTGCCAACCTTCCGGACAAGGCCATCGTCGACAACAGCTTGACCTTCAAAGCCATCAGCAAAACCTTCAGCCTGGCAGGAATGAAAAACGCCTACTTCTTTTCAACCAACCCTGTCTTACTCAGCAGGGTAAAGAAAAACCACCGGGCGGACATAAATACACTGGGAGCCGTTGCCAATGAAGCAGCTTACCGGCGAGGTGCTGGCTGGTTCGATGAGTTATTACCTTACATAGATGAAAATCATAGTTTTGCCGAGACCTATATCAAACAGGTCCTTCCCGAGTTTAGCTACAAGAAAGCCCAGGGAACCTATCTGGCCTGGCTCGGTACGGGTGATCTCGCTAAACAGATCGATGCAGCCTCACAGGCCGAACGACTCGGGCTGAAAAGCCCGGAACACTACATCGAACAATGGCTGATTGATAACGCCCACCTTCAATTGAACCCGGGATCAAATTACGGTCCAGGTGGGGCCAATCATATGCGTATGAATTTAGCCACGCCCAGACCCATCATAAAACAAGCTATCGATAAGATAGCTGAGGCTGTACGTAGAGCCTAGCACCCTGGCCCACGGTCTTGCCCGGGAACAGGGAACCGGCATTCTTTACTAGGGACCTGTTTTTTCGAACAGTAACTTCAACTGGTAAGGAACCTCAGTTGATATGTGCTGGAGCCCGGCGATCTCGCGCAATGCTTCAATACCAGGCCGGTAACCGTACGCTGCGACATCAATTAAACCCTCACCTAAAACCTGTATTTTCGACTCAGAAACCCGTTCCAAGTCGAGCGTCATAGGAAGCATGGTTTGCTTGCCGTTAAGCAACAGCCTAGCATTCAAATCGATTGTCAAACCTTCTGATAAGTTAAGTACGCCCACTGCGGCCATATCGATGACAGCATGTACCTCGATTGAAGGGCTCATTTTAAACAATAAATTCCGCATCCTCTCATCGCGAATGGGAATCGCGGTATCCACCGACATC
>JABIZD010000147.1 GCA_018666555.1 Gammaproteobacteria bacterium | reverse complement strand
TCGTCATGGCCGGATCACCGACTCACCTGTCAGCGGGACTAATCAGTCCCAGGGCATAGGTTCCAACTGGAATCCTGCGCCCTTTTTAGGCTGTAGAAGAGCAGGCTCACCAAGGTCCAGCTTTAATTCCCAAACCGGTATCGAAACTTGGCAATTAAGGTATTGACGATAGGATCCTGGAACGTATCCGAGAACAGTTCTGAAAACTCGTCCCGATGACGAAACGGTAACTGATTACCACGATTATAAACCACAAACAGATCCGTTAAGGGCGCAATTTCCCATCGGTAACGGATCTGGGTGGTCAACAAACTGACCGTAAAATCATGATCAGGCTGGGTTCGGGTGGCAATAACCAAATCGCCATCCTGCTCCGGTACGGTGTAGAACCCATTTTCGGACATTTTCACACCAGCCCATTGCAGGGAAAACCTGAGCTGGTGGCCAGGCGTTAAGAACCAGTTCACGTCAACACTTGGCTGCCAGTCCAAGCCATCATAGGCACCAAAATAGCGCTGACCCTGATGAACGATCCAGCCCTTGCGACGAGTATATTTTACGTCAAAATCCATATACAGGCTGTCAGTAAATCGCATCGTTACGCCGGCACTGGCCTTCCCGCTCCAGCCACCGAGGTTCTCCTGAAAACGACCGAAACCTGAAGAGAAGCTAAACATCTTGCTGGCATCCGTCGCCCACAGTAAATTCCAATATAAACGTTTCTCAGCTCGATAAGCACCATTGCCCCTGCTATCCAGGTCCTCATAGTACTCAGGTAGATAGGCAAACAGGGATCGAAAGGTATTCCGGCCCGGCAATTCAATTTTCTGTCGCCAGTAAATACCGCTGTCAATTCCCTGCCCAGCGCTCAGGTTTGACTGGTGCCGCACAACAAGCGTGCCACGCGTTCCCTTGTTGAGTTTTCCCGAAGCAGGTTTCGTATAGCTCCATACATATTGAGCACCTCTATAATTATTTCGGCTGAGAAAACCCAGGTCATTGATATCCACGCTTTGATCAAAATAATCGAATTCCAATTTATGCTGGAAGGTCTGTGAGGAGACATACCGAATATCAAGGACACCACCATGGCCAGTCAACCCATCCACATCACTGGCAATCAACTGAAGATCAGATGATAGGTTTCCGTTGGCCAACGCATAGTGCATATCAAAACCGTGTACCTGTGCATCATACTGCGGACCACTGGCCAGGGTTCCCAGATATCCAATCCCGACCCTGTTTCTCTCCGACTTCTCGTAAAGAAAACGCACAACACTAAACTCTCGACCCTCAGCCATAACGTCTACTGGTTTACCCAATGCGTCAGTTCCCAACCAGACGGATTCATCTTCAGCGGCTGCTAGAATGCCGTACCGAAGGTCATCATACGAGCCAGTAAACTTGACAGCCCCTAGCAGGTCTGTGGGCAGGTCCCGTTCTCCCCTATTTAAATTCACGTCGGCCGGAAGGGTCATCTGATTAAAGGTACCGCCTATTCGGCGGGTATTTAATAACGACAACGGTGAAGGGAAAAAGTCAGAGACAAACGCTCGTCTTGATGTATTGGCGTAGTCTTCATTGCTGAGTTCACGATAAGCGTTACCGCTATTGGATCTGGGCGTTGTCGCGAATACTTCATTACCTTCGAGGAAGAAAAGGCGCTTTTCCGGAAAAAAGGTTTCCAAGGCTGTCAAATTCAGCACCACGTCATCTGCCTCAACCGCCCCAAAATCAGGATTAAGACTGAGCGTCAGCTCCAACAAAGTAGAAGGCTTCCAATTCAGGTCGAACCCTCCACGAATTTCATTGCGATCCCTGGCTGAATCCTGAACGGCCGCGACATAAGGTATCAGCGAAAACTGCTTTTTTGGCTGAACGCCGTCAACAACAAAATTGTTGAGTGCAGTTACAAACTGAGGAGTTGAATAGGGATGCCCAGGCCACTGGTAGCGCTCATTAAAACTGGATATATGCCGGCTCGCTGCAAACCCAATATCTCTGGGACCATCCCCTTTGGGAATATTGAACATAGACCAAGGCAGAAACATCTCGACACTCCAGCCGCCTTCAAATTCAGCTGAACGACCCAGCCAGGCACCATCCCAATCATTTTCATAGCGGCGCTCGGGTAATACCTTGCCATCGGTCAGAGAGTCACCCAAAGCCACCATAAACCAGTAGGCAAACAGGCCCTCACCGGATGTATCCATGACAAACCCAAAAACGTCCCGGTCTAAAAACTGGTCTCTAGCGGACAGGCGGCGAGTCAGCGTTTCATTCGGCTGAAACATAACCGAGGAAACATACATACCTTTATCTGTAGCAGCCATGCGTATTTTAGTAGCAAAAGCACCAGGCTGACCTGTGAAAGGCGTCGTGACAATCATATTGTCGTACGCTGGCACTGTCTCCCAAATCTGCTCTTCGACTTTCCCATCTACCTTTATGATGAATTCCGCATCAGCATATTTCTGAACCGGTATCTCGTGCATGGGTATGCCATTGAGTGTCCTGAATACGACCTGTTCAGCAGGTGGGATCTGTTCAGCTAAACCAGTGCTTGATGTATAAATCACGAAAGCAAGGATGACATTAGCCGCAAAACTAAGTATTTTCATTGACGCTCCTCAGGACCAGCATCATTATCCTTTCTCGGCCCCAAGTCTATAGTCCCGAATCAATATTAATTCACCCGAATTATGGTACCCAAAAAACCTTATCACTTGTGACCCAACCAACAAAAATGCTTCAATGGCAGGCAAGAGGGATTGCCATATGAGTTTGACTACCTGGTCTTGGATATTTCTAGTATTTTACATTAGCGCAATGCTAGGCATCGGGCTCTACGCCCAGCGCCAAATAAAGCACGCTGATGATTTCGCTACAGCCAGAGGAGCATACGGTCCTTATTTTCTGGCTTTGGCTTTCGCCGCGTCGACTGCGAGTGGGGCAACCTTCCTTGGAAGTCCGGCTTTATCTTATGAATGGGGGCTCGCGGCCAACTGGGGAAACTTCCTTTATCCCATAGGGGTCTATTTCGGCATCCTAATTTCTATGCGCCTTATCGCCACTTCCGGAAATCGGTTTGGTAATCGGTCTATACCCGAATATCTTGGAGACCGGTATCAATCTGATATCATGCGCCTTCTGGTTTCGCTGCTTTCCCTGGTCCTGTTCTTTTATCTGGCGGGACAACTGGTATCCGGGGTAGTCATGTTTGAGATCATGCTGGGCTTGGACTCAGACTGGGCACTGATAATAACAACACTGGTACTGCTCATTTATATTTTACTCGGCGGCGCTCACGCGGATATTCTCACTGATGGCGCGCAGGGTGCGATGATGCTTTTGCTAGCCGTTGTCGTCATTTTCCTGACGATGACCGGTTACGGTATCGAGGGCGGCTTCAGTGGAATGTTAGCAAACCTGGAAGCGCAGGACTCTAATCTGACCACCCCATTAAACCCGGCCACACCCCTGTATCATTCCTGGTGGTCCATTTTTGTGATCGCTTTTGCGCATATGCCCCTTGGTTTACTGCCCCATCTAGGCAACAAGCTGTGGGCGCTTGATTCCACCGGCGATCGCATGCAGTTTGTAAAACTGGCAGCACTGTTCGGCTTGACGCTGGGGATGCTCGGAGTAGGTGGCCTACTGGCTCGAGCGCACTTCGGTGATCTTCTCTATGCAACCGGCGCCAACCCTAATCAATCTCTTCCCCTGTTATTCATTGAGCTGTTTCCGACTTGGCTAGCAGCACTCATCGGTGTCGGTGTACTGTCTGCCGTTATGAGTACAGCAGATGGTCTGGTTATCTCCTCCTCCCAGATCATCGCTAATGATCTGTATCGCCGGACTATTGTACCCATCACCCGTCCCGACCTGAGTGCCGAGCAATTAGATCAGCGAGTGCTTACGATCAGCAGGGTTTCGACCATTATCGTCCTAATTATTTGTATGGCTATGGCCTGGTCTCTAATGGAAGTCAACGTCGCTCTCATTGTCTGGATTGGTGTTGGCGGCATGATGGCTGCGTTTGCCGGGCCACTGGTGATTGGTGCTTTGTGGCGCGGCGTGACTACCAAAGGGGCTTTTGCTGGTCTCCTCGGTGGATTCAGCGTATTTATCGTCCTGCACTCGCAGCTTCTGGAGCCAGTCTGGTTTACCGACACGCTCTTATTTTCTGCGGTTACCTGGCTAGATGGCGAGGGACCTAATCCCTATTCCTGCGCTGTCATGGGGGAAATCGTATCGATTGCGCTAACGGTTATCGTGTCAAAACTAACCAAGCCTCTGCCTGAAAACCTCCTCAACGCGATGTTTAATGAGGAAGTTGCTGGTAACAATTAAGAGGAGTCGATTCTTTTAAACAACCAAAGCATATTCAGTTCAGTATTTTCTGCTCGCTGTTAATCGTGGTTCTAAACGCTAACAACACCAGCCTACAGCTTGAACCAAATTTCTATTCATAGCGGGTGGCAAGCGGTTCTTTATGCGTTATCCTCGGTAAACAAACAAAGCTGAGGCCAACGCGCTTTTTCGGTGGACGATAGCGGCCTCAGTCACCTCACCTTACAGGGCTTTACCTGCCTATGAATGACCAGCAACTGAACATCCAGCCTCTTACCCCTGACGCTTTTGCCCCCTATGGAGATGTCATCTCTGCTGCCGAGGCAACCGAGGTTATCAACATCAATGAGGGCAACACTCAACGATTTGATAATCTGGCCAATCTTAAAATCAGTTCAGGAAATGGCAAACCCTGTTTGAGTATATTTCGAAGCAGGCCTCTGTCCTTACCCATTACTATCTACGGTATGGAAAATCATCCCCTGGCAAGCCAGGCTTTTTTCCCGCTGTCACAGCGACCCTACCTGGTGGTGGTCGCGCCGCCAGGGAAACTCAATGAAACTCGCATTGAAGCTTTTCTTGCCAGCCCAGGCCAGGGCGTAAATTACCATCCTGGAACCTGGCACCATTACAGTTTAGCGCTTGAAGAAGAATCTGATTTCCTGGTCATTGACAGTCAGATGAAACAATCAAATTGTGACGAAATCACATTAGTGACACCTCGACAGTTACGACTATGAAAATTCTCGAAACCCGATTGCTGGAGTACAGCGATTCATCATTTACAAACCCGCATGAAGTCACCCGACCGGAAACACCGGAAAATCGCCAAGACCAATATTCACATATGGGCGCCCAGTATTGGGGCTTTGAATCCGCCCGCCATATCGGGACTCGTGTTGACCTCCAGGGCCAGGGTTTCCACTATAATCCCGATGCAGAACACTATCTGCTGATCAGTCTGGAACCATCAGCGCTGGTCAGCCAGGTCGACATCAGCACCCTCTGGTTCACCGGGAACCAGGTTCAGGCAGTCTCAGTCGAGTTGATCTACCAGGGCCAGCGGAAAATCATTCTGGATCGACAAAAACTTAATCCAGATTCAAATCATAGCTTTCCCATCGAGTCAGAAAAAGCAGACGAATGCCTGATTCGCTGCCATCAGGAAGGGGGTATCGCCCGTATTCAGCTTTTAGGCGAGAGCCTCAACAAGCCTGAAAGCAAGGCGAACCTACTGGCTGACGCGACCATTTCCCATGTCTCTAACCAACATTACGGTCATCCTGCAGACGCAGTCAGGGGAGATCGACTGGAATCCCATATGGTCGGCTGGGAGTCCGCTCGAACCGGCTATGGAGAACAGGCCATATTTAGCCTAAAACAGAACGCCATTATCGAAGAGATGATAGTCGATACCTACCTGCATCGACTGAACGCCCCACTGGCCTGTTACCTGTTTGGTCTACCCAGCGGTGAGAATTTTCAGGAAGCCATGTCGACCTTGCCCAGATGGCGCATTACCTTCGAGGATGGTCGACAGGTCATTCCGGAAAATTTTTCCGAATATATGAACAAGCAACGCTACCGAGGTGATCTAAACCGAAAATCGGTCGGCTTCAACATCGATCTATCAGTTGATGAACGTCACTGGCTGGCTTTAATACCCTTTAAAGAACTTCGCGCTGACACCTATCATCGAATTAAAATCACCTCGACGACAGAACTAAGCCACTTACTCTATCTGCATTATCCCAATGGCGGTGTGCATGGGTTAAAGGCTTTTGGTTACTACTGTAATTGATCGAGGTAACAAGTCTTACGTTCCTCGCTCAAAAAACTACCTGTAAAGCTATTTCTTACTAATTGTCGCGATTGTAATTCAGTCAGACCCAAGGCCCGTTCTAAAGCATTAAAGTTTGCCATTAAATAACCACCGAAATAGGCGGGGTCGTCTGAATTAACAGTCACCTGCACGCCCGAATCCAGCAGTCTGAGAATCGGGTGCTGGTTAAGGTCGTTATAAACTTTAAGCCTGACATTTGACAGCGGGCAGACAGTCAGTGGCACCTTAGCCTGAGCCAGGCTCAGGACTAATTCAGGATCATTAGCACACTGCACACCATGGTCAATTCGTTCTACGCCTAACTCGACAAGCGCTGCTTTAATGAATTCCGGGCCTGCTTCCTCACCCGCATGTGCAACCTTCCTCAACCCCCAGTCAGTGGCAAGTTTGAATGCTTGCTTGAACTTCCCTGGCGGATTACCGACTTCTGCGCTATCCAATCCTATCGCGGTTATCTGCTCAAGCAGAGGTTTTGCCTGGCGAAGCGTCTGCAGCCCTTCAGATTCAGACAAATCACGCAGCAGACAGAGTATTAGTAACACCGATTGCTGCCAATCCTGCTCAGCCTTTGCAATTGCCCTGGAAAACCCAGACAGCACTGTCTCCAGACCTACCCCTCTCTGGATATGGGTTTGTGGGTCGAACATGATTTCCGTATGGACTATGCCTTCGTTCCTACACTGGCATAGATAACGCCACATCAGTTCATAGAAGTCGTCTTCTTCGACCAGCACACTGGCCCCAAGGTAATATAGATCCAGGAAACTTTGCAGATCCCCAAACTGATAAGCCCTAGAAATATCATCTAGCGTTCTATAAGGTAATGATATGGCGTTTTTTTCAGCGAGTAGAAGTAATAAATCCGGCTCCAAAGTACCTTCAATATGGACATGCAGTTCGGCCTTCGGTGCTCGTTCAACAAACTGTAAACCCGCTTTTGACATAGCTTACCTTTCCTGGCCAGGCAGGTTCTCTGCATAGTCATGCCAACCAGCCATGAGGGTATCAGCAACTTTCGATGCCACTATATAAGCTGACTCCAGGGCGAGACCCAACCCGGAATAGCCTTCATTTTCTGCCTGTAGATTTTCTGCTGCACTCACGCCAGGTGGTGGCACCGTATAATTACTGGCTGTTCTAAGCACTAACATACGCTGCTTATCAACTCGTCCGATCCGGTCCAGCCAGCTCAATGAAAGATAGGTGCCTGTATCCTCCATTGCCGAAGAGACAAACTCACCTTGACCGTCTGTCCAGTATCGAACCCACTGATTAGCCCAGTCATTCATTCGTTCACCATGCCAGAAAGTCAGCGCAGCAATATGATCACCCTTAAGCACAAAGGGCGGTTTTCTCGCCATGGGATGATCAGTGTATAGCATTCGGTGCTTCCTGGCCGAGGCATTATTTGGAAGCTGAATGTCTTTCGTTAATTCATAGGCCCAGTCGACCAGGCCCGTATTCAGTTGATACATCTCCCCAGTCGGCGCTGGTTTATCCTCGTCAAAAGGTCTCTTGGTATAACGAGCAAAATAGCCAAAAGGCCAGTCATCCGGAATCTCTCGTGCATCAATTTCATGGGATAAATCCCCATCTACCAGATATTCGGCCCAGGCTGCCGAGCCCACTGAGGCATCGGCGGGATCAAAGCCAGCGATTCCCGAGACAATCCAATAGCTCTGGCTCAAATCGAACCTCGAATCCAGTCCCAGCGCCATAATAGCCGCCGCAGAACGTGCCGTGCCAATGCCCGTTACCACCACCAACAACCCGGTTTCAGGGTCATAATGTAGATCGCGACCTGCCAGAAAGGGGAACTGCTGAGTCAGGTTCCTGCGCTCTTTCCATAACTGGAACTCGCCAGCTCGATCACCGGAATCCTCACCAATCTCAAACATCGTCACCATGACAACCTTGACAGCTAAAGGTGAGGTGTTACCCGCCTGCGCCTGCTGTGAAGCAGCCAGCGCCAATACCATGCAAAACAAAAATTTCACGCTCACTTTTCTCCTCAAAAAAAAGGGGGTGTTTAAACACCCCCTTTCTATTCAGCTTTTAAAACAATCAGAAGCGGTATTGGAGTTTTGCCTGATAATGTCTGGGTAATTCAGGAAGTACAATCGCAGCACCGAACAAGTTCGGGAAGTTTGCTCTGAAATACCGTTCGTCGGTCAGGTTTTTACCACTCAGGGTCATATTCCACTTCTCACTCTCCCAACCTAGACTCAGGTTAAGCAGCGTATAAGCGGGCAAGATAACGCCGTTGGAAAAGCTTGAAGCGACTGATTCAACATCAGCAACACTGGCACTTAAACTAAAGCCATTGCCAAAAGAATAAGTTCCATAGACAGAAAATATATTCTCCGGCATACCGGCACGGGCGCCTCCGCTTGCTTCGACGCTAATATTTCCGCCAACTTGACCACCCCACAACAACCAGGGATCAATATTGGGGAGATCTTCAGCACCGAAGAAGCTGAAGCGACGCCCGTTTTCGATGCTTGCTAGATTGACAGCCTCAATGTGGGTATAGGTCATTCCCAGTAGTAACGACTCATTAACCGACCATCGAACTTCAAACTCAGTACCCTCAGTTCGAACCGCCTGGTTTGTCACAATGGATTGCGCAGAAAAGTCTGTCCTTTCCTGTTCATAAGATGACAGCGAGAAATACAGCCGGCTATCAAGTACTTGCCCCTTAATGCCATACTCGGTGAGGTCAGATGTGTCGAAAGCTCCTCCAGAAGCCACATTCGACACCGTGAGTTCAGCGCCTTGACCTGCAATTACCGTTGCTTGCTCAGACATGGTCACATAAGGAATCACCCCTGTATCACCTATCTCATAGGATAGGCTGAAGGTCCAGGACACACCTGAAACATCATTATCCGCCGCGAGATCGATACAAGAGCCATCTGTGCAAAAGTTATTTGAACTGGCCAGCAGCAGTTTATCCGCGATCTGACGGCTTTCCATATCAATGGAGTCATATCGAGCACCGAACAACACAGACAAACCATTCTGCCAGGTCAGGTCTGCCAGGAAAGCGATACCGATGTCGGTGTATTCACCAAGATAGTACTCGGTGTAGTCGTCATCGATTCGAGTCGCCAATAGCCGCGCATCGAGCGCCGTACTTGGCCCAGTCAAGTCTCTTCTATGAAAATACTCATTGGTATAATCATCTCCATGAGCAAAATCTGTGAATCGAATAGAGGGTGAAAATTGGATCGACGTAGTCAGGCTATCACTTTCAAATACCCGACTGATCACCAGTTTATCTTCTATTACGTAAGAATCGTGAAACTGCGAGAAGCCATAAGCATTTTCGTTCAGGTTTTCATAGCCCTCGTAAAACAACTGGTTCTTAAACCGCCAGCCGGACTCAGCATCAATAATCACATCGAAGTAGAGTGTAGTCACTTGATTTTCCAGCTTATCATCCGCTGCAATCAAGGTAACTGAGGGATCTAGTATCGCTGTGCCTACGTTCTGCAGTGCCATGAGGTCTCTATCAAACATGTCGAATGGACCTAATGGTTGAATGAACTCTTCAAATGTGCCTTGATAGTCTGGACCGAGCGCGCCAACCCACCACGCAAACGGGTTCAGATCAGTGAAACCATCACCTGTTACGTCAAACTCCTGGTGGGATATCTTGCCGTCTCCGTTCGTGTCAAGTGGTAGCGGAACACCGGTAATATAGGTACCGTTATCGATCAGGTCTTGGGTCAATCGATTCCAGCCGGCGTTCTGCGCACCTTTATAATCATGGTACATCCCGCCGAACTGAATGCGGACATTATCGCTCAGGTCCATGTCGAAACTGGCTTGAACCAGGCTTTGCTCAACGCCAGGCGCATTCGAGTAAAAACTTCCTGAATTTTCCAGTTCGCCATAGAGATAAAAGCCCATCGGCTTTCCACCTAATTCAGCTGGCCCACCGATTTCAGCGGTCAAGACGCTCTTATCCCAGCTTCCTGCGGTATATGACATCGCGCCAGTATTTTCTTCGATGTAGGAACCCGTTTCTTCAACTCGCGCTGATTTTGGGTTGAAATTCAGGTAGCCACCGATCTTAGCCGGTCCATATATTGGAGAGGCTGGTCCTCGAACGATGTCGACTCGGTCAGACGCCCCAATTGGTGTAGGGTAATTACCTGGGTTATCCAGCCTGCGGACTCCCCGGAAATAAGTTTCGCCAGGCGTACCCCGGACATCCAAACCACCGGCAACGCCAAAAAATGATTGCGTAAACGATCCAGGAGAAACGACGATTAATTCATCAATATCCTGCATATTAAACCGATCCATCATTTCTTCACTGATGGTACTCAATGATCGCGGCGTTTCCAGTACCGACTTATCAAACCCAAAAGTAGATTCAACTCGTTCTCCTGGCAAACTACCCAAGTCCCCTTTAACAATTACTTCTTCCATCTCACTCTCTGCCACCGCCGTATTGCCAACCGCAACCAGCGCAAAAACAGCAGCTAAAGACAACAGCTTCGGTCCAATTATGTTCATACGAAACCCCGTTTAAGATTTAAAATGACGTTTGACCTCGGCCAAACCTGACAAAATTTTCTACTCCATTATTCTTACAGATTTAGAGATAAGTTGCACCGCTATTCAGAACAAATATCGTATTTTCTGCAAATAAATCCACGCTTCGGTGCTGAATTCATACTAATTAACTTTATCCTTGTCTGGCGTTTTAGCCGATTTTCAAATTCAGTAATACGTTTTTCAAAAAGGTTTAATAAAGCTGTCTTTTCCGGCTCCTCAAGAAAGCTATAAGAGATAGAATTGCGACTGAGTTGTTTGATTTCCGGCCAGGACAGATTAAATTCCTTCACAGCAACAAAAAATTCATCTGTCATGGTCGAATCCCACATGCCCCGGTCATCTGTAGAGAGTGCTACCGGAATTCCCGTTCGCAGATACTCCGGAAAGGGATGTTCATCGTAACGACCAACATATTCGAGCAACAGGTTACTGATCAGGTTAATCTCAACTAAATAAGGGCCGTGTCGCATTAATAGCATCGTATCAGGGTCCTGTATCAGATTAAGACCATGGCCAATTCTGTCTGCACCCAACAACAGGGTATCGCGCACATGGGCATTAGGTTCGTCTACTTCACCGGCATGAATGGACAAACTCACACCATGATGTTGCTGACGCAACTGGCGCAGCGTCGACAAAAACCGCAACGGGTAACCTTTGTCGTTGTCTTCTCTCCCAACCAGGTTAACACCTACCCAGGGCCAGTTATTGGCTACAAACTGATAAGTGTCTACCATTTGCTGCTCAGCGTCAGGTAAAAATCGTAATACTGCTCGCTGAAATCGGACCGTTATTCCAGTCGCCAGGGCATCTCTTGCTTGTAGCCTTTGCTGGAATATTGTCACCACTTGATCAGTCGGAATCGCTTTTCCCTCTGCAGTCCGGTATCCGTCTGTTGCAATCTGGGGCTCTATATATAACAAGCCTTCATCCGCAAACGCCTGCATATTAAGGTAGATACCCTCAGCTCGAATCCAGGGGTTGGCAAGTAAGTCCCCCAACCGCTGCCAGTGGGTTTCAAAAAATTCATTCCTGCCTTCGTAAGGCTTGTCCAGCCGGAGGCTGTCCAACCAGCCTTGCTTCTGCTCCTCAGTGAGGGTCGACAGCGCTCGGTACTGGGACTTCTCACAAGATGACAAAGCCTCATAATTGACCCGCATCAAATTGTGAAACATTAGATTTGCAGGCGAGGAACCAAAAGCATTATGACCATAGGGATGGCAGTTATTGAGTTGGACTCGAGTAAAATACTCATAGCCATCATCTCTGGCAGCGAGGGCCAGATCCAGCCACCATTCCGAAAACAGTGCTCCAGACAAATGCTGATGCAGGTCTCCGCCTTTAGGCATTTCATATAGGAGTTGATGTAACTCCTGATCTGTAGCCCGGTTTTTTAGTGCCTCAAACCAGCCATCGGGTTGTTCCGCCCAGCCAGTCACAGGCAAGGAAACTATGATCGCCAGGAAAATAGAAATAAACTGATTCATAATCATATTCTTTATCTACTGTATTAGAATGCAAATTGTATGCCTCGCAGGCCAGTGTGGCTACAATAGAACCTATTATTCAAAACCAGCTCAACGACTATGACCAACCCCAGGAATTTTATTGGTTACGGAGAGACACCACCGCAGCCTCAATGGCCAGGTGATGCCAGGCTTGCTGTACAGTTTGTGGTCAATTACGAAGAAGGAGGCGAAAGATCCGTTCTCGACGGAGATTCCCATTCCGAGGTTTTCCTCTCTGAGATCATCAATGCCAACGCCTACCCGGCGAGGCATATGAGCATGGAGTCGCTCTACGAATACGGGAGCAGAGCTGGCTTCTGGCGTGTTCATCGCCTGTTCAAGGAATTTGCGACGCCGGTCACCGTTTACGGCGTAGCGATGGCGCTACAACGGAACCAGCCTGCTGTCGATGCAATGCTGGGTTCAGATTGGGAAATAGCCAGCCATGGTTATCGTTGGCTTGATTATCAAAACATATCTGAACAACTCGAACGAGAGCACATGAGCAGGGCAATCACCCTGCACGAGCAGATAACCGGAAGCAAACCGCTCGGCTGGTACACGGGCCGAGATAGTCCAAATACCCGCAAACTGGTTATAGAGCACGGCCATTTCCTTTATGACAGTGATTCCTATGCAGATGACCTACCCTACTGGCACCAGGAGGCTGCCAAGCCACACCTGATTATCCCTTATACCCTTGACACCAATGACATGCGATTTGCCTCTGCACAAGGATTTAATGCCGGTGACCAGTTCTTCAACTACCTCAAAGACAGCTTTGACACACTTTACCAAGAAGGCTCAACCACACCAAAGATGATGAGTATAGGCTTACATTGCAGGATTATTGGCAAACCCGGCAGAATTCAATCCCTGCGGCGCTTTCTTGCTTATGTGCATCAGCACGAAAAAGTCTGGATCTGCAGAAGAATCGATATCGCCCGGCACTGGCACCAGCATCATTATCCTGGCACCAAGCCCTGAATCGGTGGCAGCCCAGAGTCGCTGGATTACTTACCCTGCTCACGTAATGGCAGGCTAACCTCTAACAGCACCGCAAGAAAAGCTCCCGTAGATACCGGGAATCCAAGTACCGCCTGGAGCGCCTGAGGTAGCCCTTTAAACTGCGGCGACCATTCCGCCAGAAAGTAACCGCCAGCAACCGAGAGACTGACAATCAGCGCTGACCTGACATCAAAACCACCGGACAGAACCAACTGTATACCGGCCACAGTCACCATTATAAAAAGCAGTAATGTCGCGCCGTAGACTGCCACTGAAGGGATCGCCTGGAATAGCGCAGATATCACTGGAATCGAGCCCAATAGAACCAGAAACCCTGCCGCATAGAGACCGATGGTAGGTTGGTAGGCACCTGTTAAACGAATCACACCATTATTCTGGCTGAATGTTGTGTTTGGGAAGGTACAGAACACACTGGCCAGGAATGAATTAAGCGCATCACCCATCAACCCTCCTCGTATTCTTGTCCAAAAGGCAGTGTCTCCATATGCATAATTGGATAAAGCATTCGTTGCCGTAAAGTCGCCGATACTTTCGGTCGCCGACACCAGAAAGATAGGAAACAGCAGCAGCACCACAGTCCAATCCAAACGCCACGAATGTCGGAATGGCTCGAGAACAAAAATCGCATTCGCATTTTCGAGCAAAGTCCAATCAACCAATCCCAAGATAAGGGCTATTATCAGCCCAACCATCAGCCCAATGGCAACACTGGTTATCTTCAAGATATGCAGCCTGGAATAGGAACAGACCAGAACCGAAACAAATACGGTTGCGGCTATTAAACCAACCTGCCAGCCATGCGTTCCCATGGCCTGATATTCCTGCCGAATATTTTCCAGCGTGATCACCAATAATGAAATACCAATGAGTATCAGGGTCGTACCAGATACATTCTTGGTTATGATGGTTCGCAGCGATCGCACGAAATAACTCAACACAAAAACAATCGCAGCACAGGTAGCGGCTGAACCAAACAGCACTCCCAAAGCTTCTGAGGGCAACAGATTCTGAGCCATTGTCTCGTAGGCATAAATAAATGGGCCAACAAAAGCAAAACTGGTTCCCTGAATACTTAATAGTCCAGAGCCGATGGGTCCTACCCTGAGGATTTGGATAAAGGTTGCCAGCCCCGATACAACCAGCGCGGAAGTAACCAGGTAACTGGTTTCCTGAATTGAAAGCCCCATACCCAGGGCGATAATCAGCGGTGCGGTCAATATACCACCGAAGGAGGCCAACATATGTTGAAAGCCGAGGAAGGCTGACGCAAAAGAAAGTCGGGTCGTTTCCGGGACGGTTTGCTGATTCATAGTGTTACCTGCCAAGTACGGTCAACAAAGCGTTACTACAGCCCACGCCTGTCACCAGTCCAGTCCATTTTTATTTAGATCGAATTCATTTAATTTCAGTTAATTTCATTTAATTTCATGGAACTCAATTTAATCTAATTCGAGCTAATCCAATTGAATTTAATTTAAACCTATTGAATTCAATTTAAACCTATTGAATTCAATTTAAACCGATTGAATTCAATCCAGCCGAATTCAATTTAACCGAATTCAATTTAACCGAATTCAATTTAAACAAAACTTATTGAATTCAATCCAGCCGAATTCAATTTAAACAAAACTTATTGAATTCAATCCAGCCGAATTCAATTTAAACAAAACTTATTGAATTCAATCCAGCCGAATTCAATTTAAACAAAACTTAT
>JABIZD010000085.1 GCA_018666555.1 Gammaproteobacteria bacterium | reverse complement strand
AGATCCTGCAGACAAAACACTGGCATTAATTGGTACCAGTAGTGTCTATCGCAATGATCGCGCCGATGGTGCTATCGACCTGGTCGATGTCGCTGTTAACTGGACCCGGGTATTTGATCCCCTGGATGCTGCATACTCAGGTACAGGCATGCCCTTGGAAAGCGATCGAGCCGACCGAAGCTATGCCACCTCTCTGGAATGGCAAACTTCCAGTGCCGGATCCTGTGACCGAGTCTACCTGTCCGTTGCCAATACTGACACCGGCACAGAAGGCGGGATATTTTATTCTGATGATAAAGGCCTAACCTGGGATGTCGACACCTTGAACTCAACAGGGCTACTGAAAATGCCTGTCAATGCCATTCTTTCAAATAATAATTTTCTTTGGGCAGCGATCGGCGATCGAGATGGCAGGATTGGAGAAACCGGCATTCGCGCCAGACTCAGTCTATGTTCAAGTTCTTCCTGGTGGGAGCCTTCGCATTCGACTGATGCTGTTTTCGCGCAATTGCAGAGCGAATACATCACCGCGCTTGACGGCACAACCAGTTCACCCACCTTCAGCGGCGTAGTTTACGTCACCAGCGAGCAGACCGTTTACAAAGGGGAACTGGAGAGTTCCTCTACCTGCACCAGTTCAGGCTTTGACTGCTGGCAGTTTACTGATATCACCCCCACTGCCAGTCACTCCGGTTTCAGCGCTGTAGCTGTAGAACCGGCTGATGCAGACCATGTCTGGGTTGCCTATGATAACTGCATTCAAGAATCAACTGATGGTGGCTCCACCTGGGCAGTGTTTGGTGGCTCCTGTACAGATGATCACGAAACTATTCGGGTCCTGGTGTATGACGATCTCATTTCAGGTACTAACAGTGGTGCCTTTGCCTATGTTGATGATGGCACATCAGCTGCCTGTACTTCCGAAGGTTTCAGTTGGGATATAGACGGAAATGGTTCCGTGGCTCCGCTCGAAGATGGCCTGGTATTTATTCGCTACCTGTTTGATTTTGGCGGTGATGCTCTGATTAGCCAAGCCGTTGATTCCAATGGTCAGCGAACTTCACCAGATGACATAGAAACCTATCTGTCGAGTCATAGCGCAGCTACGGATATCGATGGAGACGGTACATTAGGACCCTTAACAGACGGCCTTCTGGTGATACGTTATTTATTTGATTTTCAAGATGCCTCGCTTATCTCAGATGCAGTGTCAGAAACGGCAACAAGAACAACCAGTGATAAAATCGAAGCCTGCATCGAGGCGAATATGCCCTAAAGCCCCCAGACTGCAGGGCGAACCTTGGCCTGTGCCTGGATCGTTATATTGAACGGGTTCGCCTCTGCCTGGCCAGCGTCAGATAATGATCTACGGTAATCTAGCCTCTGGGAAGGCTACGCCGGCAGAGACTTCCAATGCAGGCTTGCTTGCAGCCAAATGAGCAGCTTTACTATCCCTTAAAGAGCAACAGATCCTGCTATGAGTGATATCAACTCAGCAAACAACACCCACCTAACAGGTCCTCTGGATGGTATTCGCATACTGGATTTATCTGCGGTGGTATCCGGACCGATGGCTGCTGTAATACTGGCCGACCAGGGTGCCGATGTCATAAAAATAGAACCCGTTGGATGGGGCGATGGCGTACGCAGGCTGGGCGCCAGCAGAAATGGCTTGAGCGCTATTTATGCCATGATCAATCGCAACAAACGTTCGGTTGCCATCAACATAAAACATCCCGAGGGCCAGAACCTCGTTCTACAGTTAGCTAAAAACTCAGACGTCCTGTTACAGAACTATCGACCTGGAAAAATGGATCAATTAGGCCTGGGATTTGCAGAGCTGAATCAGATCAATCCTGAACTTATCTATACCTCCATCTCTGGTATGGGCAGTCAGGGTCCTTATGCTGAGCAAAAGGTTTTCGACTATGTCATCCAAGGGATTAGTGGCATTCTTGACGCACAGTCAGACACCAAAAAACCAACCATGGTACGCACCATCATCTATGACAAGGTTACCGCTTTAACCATTGCCCAGGGTATTACCGCTGCATTGCTAGCAAAGCAAAGAGGCCATGGAGGACAGCATCTAGAGCTTTCCATGTTGGATGCCGCTGTTTACTTTAACTGGCCTGATCTCATGTGGAACTACAGTTTTGAAGGTGACGGCGTAGACTATTCCGGCGATCTGGCTGATTTTTATGAAATCAATCAGACCCAAGATGGAGCCATCGTTTCTCACCGGCTTAACGGTGATTGCTCAGCTTATTCTACCGAGGAACTCATAAACCTGTTTGCTGCGAATGACATCCCCATCTCCCGGGTCAACCGCCGCGAAGATATCTTGGCTGACCCCCAGGTTCAGGCACAAGGTCTACTGGAACCTTCTGATCACCCTCGAGGGGGAAAAATGATTCAACCCAGGGCACCCGTGCGTTTCAGTAAGACACAAAGCAATCTCCAGCGACCCTCAGCGGAATTAGGCCAACATACGGTAGAGGTGCTAACCGAGCTTGGCCTGGAAATCGATGAACTACAAAATTTAGCTGCCCAGGGAATCATCAGTTGAACCCAGCATTGGACCCACTATAGAACCGCCGCGAGAATTAAGCCTATTTTATCTAAAACCCACTGTTCAATACGGGTGAGCCACCCTGGTTGCTGTTGCTCATCTAACTGACTATTTGTTGCAGCATTAATATAATCATGAATATCATCGACCTCATCTTCACTGAGCACATCAGCAAAACCAATCATGCCTACAGAACGATAAAGGCCCTCAAGCACAATAGGGGTGAATAATCGGCGGGTTTCCTCAGACATCATCCTCAAATCAGGTGTCAGGCCTTTATT
>JABIZD010000119.1 GCA_018666555.1 Gammaproteobacteria bacterium | reverse complement strand
TAGATGCAGTGGAATTAGATGCAGTGGAATTAGATGCAGTGGAATTAGATGCAGTGGAATTAGATGCAGTGGAATTAGATGCAGTGGAATTAGATGCAGTGGCATTGCGAACGGCTTGCCAGACTTTTTCTGATGTGGCTGGCATATCCATATCTGTCTGTCCCAAAGCGCTTAAAACTGCATTCATCACCGCAGGCGGTGAACCAATCGCTCCCGCCTCACCACAACCCTTGGCACCGACTGGATTATGTGTGCAGGGCGTGCAGGTCATACCGACATCAAAAGAAGGCACATCATCCGCGCGCGGCATACAGTAATCCATATAAGAGCCCGTCACCAGTTGGCCCTGGCTATCATAAACACAGTTCTCAAGCAGTGCCTGGCCAATTCCCTGAACCAGACCGCCGTGAACCTGGCCCTCTACAATCATCGGATTGATCAAGGTACCGAAATCATCGACTGCGGTGAATTTGGTGATTTCTGTTACGCCAGTTTCCGGATCAATTTCCACTTCACAGATATGCGTCCCTGCCGGATAAGTGAAATTAACCGGATCGTAAAACGCTTTTTCAGTCAGCCCCGGTTCCAATTCATCGATTGGATAATCGTGGTTTACGTAAGCTGCAAAAGCGATCTCCTGGATCGTCTTACCCTCATTGCTATCAATAACACGGAATTCCCCGGCATCGAATTCAATATTTTCTGCATCAGTCTGCAGTAAATGAGCTGCAATCTTAGTGCCCTTGGCTATGACCTTATCAGCCGCCACCGACAGGGCTGATCCGCCCACAGCCAGGGATCTGGAACCATAGGTTCCAAGCCCAAAATCCAATTTACCGGTATCACCGTGAATGACTTCGATATCCTCAATGGGAATACCCAGCTTAGCGGATACTAATTGGGCGAACGTGGTTTCGTGGCCCTGACCATGGCTGTGACTACCCGTCAGAACCGTAACCGAACCGGTCGGGTTGACCCGCACCTCACCGGATTCCCATAGGCCAACGCCCGCTCCCAAAGAGCCCGCAAGGGCCGATGGTGCCAGGCCGCAGGCCTCGATGTAACAACTAAGGCCAATACCGCGTAATTTACCTGCTCTTGCAGAAGCTTCCTTACGGGATGCGAAGCCAGCGTAATCAGACATTTCCAGAGCCTTATCAAGGCTGGCTTCATAATCACCGATATCATATTCGAGGGCGACCGGTGTCTGGTAAGGGAACGCATCTTTACCTATGAAGTTTCTTCGTCGTAGTTCTGCTGGGTCGATAGCCAGTTCGCTGGCCGCCTTCTCGACGATGCGTTCAAGCACGTAGGTCGCCTCGGGGCGACCAGCGCCACGATAAGCATCAACTGGTGCTGTATTGGTAAACACCGCATCGACTTCTACATGGATACTCGGTGTCGTATATTGTCCAGCCAGCAGGGTTCCATACAAATAAGTGGGTACAGCAGATGCAAAAGTCGACAAGTAGGCTCCCATATTTGCTGTGGTTTTCACTTTCAAGGCGAGAAACTTGCCTTCGCTATTTAAGGCCAGTTCAGCTTGGGTAACGTGATCTCGGCCATGCGCATCAGCAAGGAAAGACTCACTTCTTTCAGCGGTCCATTTAATGGGTCGGCCTATTTTTTTAGCAGCCCAGGAAATCGCTGTCTCTTCGGAGTAGACAAATATCTTAGATCCAAAGCCACCACCAACATCCGGTGCAATCACTCTGAGCTTATGCTCAGCCGCTATCTGCACGAAGGCAGTAAAAATCAAGCGAACCAGGTGGGGGTTCTGGCTGGTGGTATACAAAGTCAGATCTTCAGTGCCGGTATTAAAATCAGCGATTGCCGCTCGGGGCTCAATGGCGTTAGGTATTAAACGGTTATTAACGAGTTCAATCCGGGTGATATGCGCTGCGTCAGCCAGGCCTTGTGCAGTCGCCTCTGCATCACCTAGTTCCCAGTTGTAACAGGTATTGCCAGGAATATCCGGGTAGATATCCGCTTGTTCTGCAGCGCTCGCGGTATTAACAACGGCGGGTAATACGTCATAATCAACCTCGACCTGCTCTACCGCATTCCTGGCCTTCTCATAGCTATCGGCAATAACAACCGCGACAGGTTCGCCTGCGTAATTTACTTTTTCCCCCGCCATCACTGGGTGCATCGGCTGTTTCATCTCAGAGCCGTCCTTGGAGTGCACCATCCAACCGCAGGGAATTCCTCCCAGGCCATCCTGGAGAACTTCAAGTCCTGTCAGAACGCGTATTACTCCGGGCGCGTTCTCTGCAGCCTCGGTATTAAAGCCTCTTATATGGGCGTGGGCATGAGGAGACCTGACAAAACAGGCATAGGTCTGCCCTGGCAAGTTGATATCATCGGTATATCGCCCCTTACCGCTTATGAATCGATTATCTTCCTTTCTCAGGACTCTTTGGCCAATCTGTTCATTGCTCATAGCTTAACTCTCCCGCATTTTCTGCCCGGCGCTTGCCACCGCAGATACAATATTATGATAACCCGTACATCGACAGATATTGCCCTCAAGGCCCTTTCGAATCGCTTTTTCTGACAGGTCATTGCCGGACTGCACCAGATCAATTGATGCCATGATCATCCCTGGTGTGCAAAATCCGCATTGCAAACCGTGGCACTCTTTGAAAGCGGCCTGCATGGGATGCTGTTCACCCTGAGCTGCGATCCCCTCGATAGTAGTCACTTCAGCACCGTCAACCTGCCCTGCCAGCACCGTGCAGGATTTAACAGCCACACCATCCATATGCACAGTACATGCACCACATTGGCTGGTATCACAGCCAACATGGGTGCCAGTGAGCATTAAGTGCTCACGCAGTAATTGAGACAGGGTTGTATTCGCAGAGCAAGACAGCTCCTGATTCTGACCATTCACAATCAAATTCACGGTTTCCGACATTAACCTTCTCCTTCTATTATCTCTGTTATCTCTGTTATCTCTTTTGTCTCTTTTGTCTCTGTTGTCTCTTTTGTCTCTTTTGTCTCTGTTCTCTCTGTTGTCTCTGTTATCTCTGTTGTCTCGGTTGTCTCGGTTTTTGTTTTTTTCTTGTGTTGCGCTGTTGCTCTATTTATCTTTAACGCTCTTTAACGCTCTTTAATTCTCTTTGATTTCTATTGTCTCAATTGTTATGTCCAATGCTTCCTGATTGCAGACGTTTCCAACAAAATTCCTGAAAAACTCCTGCGCAATTTTCCGAGCCGCGCCATTGATCAGTCTACCCCCTACTTGGGCTAATTTTCCACCCACCGTCGCGTTAACGCTATAAGTCATTATGGTAGCTGGGTTAGATGCGGTTCCTGCCGACTCTAGAGCCACCTGAGCAGATCCCTTAGCGAACCCAGCCACCCCACCCTGACCCTGTCCTGAAATCTGGTAAGCCCGCGGCGGGTCCATATCAGTTAACCTGACATCTCCTTTAAAAACCGCTTTTACCGGCCCGACCTTGGCCTGAACCGTAATTTCAAAACAGTCCTCGGCTGCTGCTTCAAACCGCTGACATCCCGGCAGACACTGTTTCAACACCTCAGGGTCATTCAAGGCATCCCAGACCAGTTGCCTTTCCATCGGTATTTCCAGCCTTTGCGCTAACTCCATTAGTCTGTTTCCCGACCAGCTAAATCTACAATAAATGCATACTCTAACGCCGTTGCACGATAGCGTTGATAGCGGCCTGAGCTACCCCCATGGCCAGACTTCATGTCGACATCAAGCAGTAGCCGGTTGTTATCCGTTTTCAGCCGGCGCAGGCGAGATACCCATTTAACGGGCTCATAATACTGCACCTGGGAGTCAAAAAGGCCCGTAGTGACCAGCATATTGGGATAGGTCTGCGGCTTGACCTGATCATAAGGAGAGTAAGACAGCATGTAATCATAATGCGCCTCAATCCTTGGATTACCCCATTCTGAATACTCTAGATTAGTCAGCGGTATAGACCCATCAAGCATTGTAGTAATTACATCAACAAACGGCACTCTGGCGATAATTCCTCGGTATAGTTCAGGCGCCTGGTTTGCTATCACGCCCATCAACAGTCCACCAGCCGAACCACCCGAAGCAAAGGCCCGGTCAGCAGCAATATAATTATTATCGGCCAGGTATCGGGTGCCATCGATAAAGTCGTTGAAGGTATTCTTCTTGTTCAGCAGGCGCCCCTGCTCGTACCAGTGACGGCCCATTTCCTGACCTCCCCTGACATGAATAATTGCGAATACAAAACCACGGTCGATCAACGAAAAAATTGATTTTCTAAAATAGGGAGGGCTGGAAGAGCCGTATGCGCCATAGGCATAGAGATAGGCTGGATTAGTCCCCTTCTGATATCGATCTTTACGATACAACATGGAAACGGGAACCTGCGCGCCGTCACGAGCCGCAAAGCTTAATCGCGATGAACGGTAAAGACTCGGATCATAGTGCCCTTCAATCTGGTCTTGCTTTAATAAGGTAGATTGTCCAGAGACGGTATCGTATTCAAACACAGAGTCAGGAGTTATCAGGCTGCTGAACTGGTACCGGATGACTTGGCTGGCCGCTTCTGGATTACTATCCAGCGAAATACTATAGGGGGGTTTACTTACTGGTATGGAAACGTCATCCCGGTCATCAAAAAACCTGATTTTCAGCTGCGATAAGCCTTTAACGCTTTCTTCAAGGACTATGAATTCATCAAACACCTCAAAATCGCTGATGAATATATTGGCTCTGCCCGGAATAACCTCCTGCCACAACTGTCTTGAATTCAGTTCACTGTCCGGAACCCGCATCAATCTGAAATTTTTGGCCTGCCAGTTGGTTAGCACATAGAAATAACCCTCATGATGCCGGACCCGATACTCGTGACCCTCCTGCCGATCAAGCAGGGACCTGACTTCCTCTTCAGGTTGCGCTGTCGGTATCAGGCTCATCTCTGTGCTATTGGTACTTTCTTGGCGAATAATGATGAACTTTTTAGAGCGACTTTCCGATAAAGAAATTGAAAACGCAGTGTCCTGCTCCCTGTACACCAGGACATCCTGATCCGATGAGGTACCGATGGCATGCCGATAGACTTCAAATTCGTGTAAGGTCTCAGGATCTTTTTTTATATAAAATAGAGTTTTTCCATCTGCGCTCCAGGCTATCGAGGTCGCCGCCCCAGGGACGCTATCAGAGAGATCTTGCTGGGTCGCAATATCCCTTATCTTGATAGTGAACAATCTTCGACTGAGGGTATCTTCCGCATACGCTATACGCTGATGATCCGGGCTGACTACCCAGTTGCCTATGTAATAAAAATCGTGGCCTGCTGACAAACTGTTCGCATCCAGCAACAGCTGTTCCTGGGCAGGGTCAGATACCGGAAAGCGGAGATAGACAGGGTATTCTCCGCCCTGAATAAATCGCCTTATATAAGCATATGGACCATTCCTAACGGGAACACTCATATCAGACTCTGTCAGCCGACCCGTGATTTCCTCAAACAGAGTTTGCTGCAACTTTTGAGTATGGCCTAGGACCAGGCTTGTATAAGCATTCTCCGCGTCTAATAAGCCCAGCACTTTGGGATCAGAACGACTATCGTCTCGTATCCAGTAATATTCATCCTTTCTTCTCTGGTCGCCCGAGCCAATCCAGGTTTCCTCCTGGTCAGCGACCGGAGATCCACTCGTATCATTGTTGCTTTGCTCGGAACGGTCACAAGCAATGAGAAGACTCATTAGCACTGCCAGGAGGGGGGCTAACAACTTCATAGGCTTCCTTGCATAAATCGCACTCGCGGAACGTTATTCCATTAATGCATTGATCAGCGCCATCAAACGGTGCGCCACAGTCGCTGGCTGGGTAATACACGGCTTGCCATCAGCACAACTATCATCTGGCATCATATACATGCGAGCCATTAATAATCCAGCAAATGCTACCGATAGTAAAATCATCATGACCCAAAAACACCACGCGTACCAAGCTTCATCGGCTATCCCTTGAAGCGGCTTCAACTAAGCAGGGCCAGACCGTCATGGCAGGCCATGTCATGAGCCTGCGCTACCGACGCATTGGTCACTTTTCCACGACACACATTAAGGCCGTTAAGCAAATGGGCGTTGTCCTGCAGTGCACGCGCTGTACCCTTATCAGCCAATTCCAGGACAAATGGCAAGGTGGCATTATTCAAGGCCAGGCTAGAGGTTCGCGCAACCGCCCCAGGCATGTTGGCAACACAATAATGAACAACATCATTAACCAGATAAGTCGGTTCTGCATGGGTGGTGGCAGTTGACGTTTCTGAACAGCCTCCCTGGTCAATAGCGACGTCGACCAGGACGCTGCCTGGACGCATGGCCTTTATCATGTCCTTTGATATTAATTTAGGAGCTGAAGCACCCGGGATCAGCACCGAGCCTATCACCAGGTCTGCATCGAGGACTAAGTTATGCACTGTCTCACGTGTTGAAAATAATGTTTGCACACGATTTCCAAAACACTCATCAATATGGCGCAGGGCATCCAGATTGCGATCAATGACGGTTACCCTAGCACCCATACCGACCGCCATCATGGTGGCATTCCTACCGACCACACCCCCGCCCAGGATCACCACTTTGGCCTGCGATGAACCTGGCACACCACCCAGTAAAATTCCGCTACCGCCATGAGACTTTTCAAGGCACATGGCGCCGGCCTGTATCGACATCCTGCCAGCCACTTCCGACATCGGTGCCAGCAGTGGTAGTCTACCGGCCGTATCAGTGACCGTCTCATAAGCTATACAGGTCGCCTCGCTATTGATGAGATCGCGCGTCTGCGCCTGGTCGGGCGCAAGATGAAGATAAGTGAACAGCGTCTGTCCCGACCGCAGCAATGCTCTTTCCTGCTCAAGAGGTTCTTTCACTTTAACGATCATGTCGGCGGCACTGAATACATCAGAAGCAGCACTAACGATATCCGCACCCGCCAACTGATAGGCCTCATCAAGAAAGCCTATGCCTGCTCCAGCACCGGTTTCCACCGTGACATGATGACCATGATGAATCAGTTCCTGAACCGAACCGGGCAATAAGCCAACACGATACTCATGATTCTTTATTTCTTTTGGGATCCCGATTTTCATTTCGCTATCATCCGTAACTGAGTTTATTTACTAATGGAGATTATAAAAGAATTCTCTTACGGCTTTCTCACTAAATAATTGATAAATTTTGGTGATATTCTATGATAAAATTGAATTTTTAATATATTTACACTTAAAAATTACAATTATGAAGAATAAATCACTAGACAAAATTGATCTACGTATCCTCGATCAATTACAATCCAACGCAAGAATTACTAATACAGAACTTGCTAAAAATGTCGGGTTGAGTGCAACACCCTGCAGTGAACGTGTAAAAAGCCTTGAAAATCAAGGCTTCATCACTGGCTACCATGCAAGGCTGGACCCTCATCTTGCCCAACTGAGCTTATTGGTTTTTGTTGAGATCAGCCTGGTGCGCACATCAGCCGATATCTTTGCCGAGTTCTCAGACGCGGTTCTTAAACTACCGGAAATCCTCGAATGCCACCTCATTTCAGGTAATTTTGACTACCTGATAAAGGCCCGCGTCGCAGATATGGCTGCCTACCGGCTGCTATTAGGAGAGACTCTGCTCACCCTGCCTGGCGTTCGGGAATCAAGAACTTATGTGGTCATGGAAGAAGTCAAGGAGTACCACACTCTGGACCTGAAGATATGAGATCAAACTGATTCTCAGTCACGCAAGGGGAGATTTCCTGCCCTTCTAACCATGTTAGACTGTTTCTTAATGAACCAGGAGAATCAGCGTGAAAGTAAGCGAAGCCATAGCCACCAGAAAATCAATCAGGGCCTTCAAAAGCGATCCAGTTTCAAACCAGACTCTGGCAGATCTGCTTGCGAAATCAGCCCGTTCCCCCTCTGGTGGTAATGTTCAACCCTGGCGTATTTTTGTGATTAATGACGAGGCCATGGATCGCTTCAAACAAACTGTTTTTGATCAGCGTCAACCAGAAGAACCAGCCTATCCTATCTACCCTGCCAAACTAACAGAGCCTTACCGGTCATCTCGCTTTCTGGTGGGGGAGCAAATGTATGCTCTGCTGGGCATTCCCCGAGAGGATAAACCCGCGCGTCTAAGGCGATTAGCAGAAAATTTCCAATTCTTTGGTGCTCCTGCTGCAATCTTCTGTTTTGTTGACCGACAGATGGGCTTACCCCAGTGGTCTGACCTGGGGATGTTTCTGCAAAGCTTCATGCTCCTGGCAAAGGAAGCAGGACTCGACACCTGTGCCCAGGAAGCCTGGGCCGCAAAACCCCGGACGGTCAGTGAGTTCGTGAAGGCCCCAGATGAACTCATGTTATTTTGTGGTGTTGCCATCGGCAAGGCAGATCAGACTGCACCGGTTAACAGCCTGGTCAGCGAGCGCGAACCCCTTGAACAGTTCGTAACCTTTGTTAGCTAACTGCTGACTAACTGGTTTTCCGGATCATTTTTCTGCTGACTCTATATATTGTCCCTGTTTTAACCCTAGCTTTATACCTGTAAAGCCAGGGTCTGATCCTGCTTATTCGCAAATCAAGCCATACTGTCACTGCCGCCCATGTTTCGACCCATTAACTAACATTCCTCCCTCCCGTTCCTGATTTAGCACCATCTCGGCGCTGCCAACACCAGCAGGCCCAAGACCATCAGGCTTTGCCCAATAGCCCTGCATGAAATACTCTTGACTCATATACTGTATATATGTACAGTTATTTTCCAGTTAAACATGTCCCCTCATATGAACGAGATATCCAAGCTACAGCAACTTATGCAGGAAACCGGGTTGTGGCGCGCAAATCATCTGCGCTCCTCAGAAGTCAAAGGCATGCCAACAGGATTCCCCGAACTTGACCCATGGCTCCCCGATAACGGCTGGCCCAGGGCATCAGTTACCGAACTGCTACACCCCCACTCAGGAATAGGTGAACTAAGATTATTAGCACCTGCTTTAGCTTCTCTCAGCCAACAACAGAAACGCTGGATCGCCTGGATTGGCTCACCTTATATACCCTACGCCCCGGCTCTTATCCAAGCAGGCATTAATATCAAAGCTATCCTCATCATCAAGCCAACATCAATTGCTGATCAACTATGGGCGATAGAAAAGTCTCTGGCATCAGGTGCTTGCAGCGCCGTACTTGCCTGGCCAGATAAGGGAATACAACCCAAGCATATTCGCCGCTTACAGTTGGCCAGTAAAGCAGGTCAAAGCTGGGGGCTTATATTCCGATCCGAAAAAGCCGTAAAACAATCATCACCTGCCTCATTACGACTCCATTTAAAACCCGGGGATAAAATTAATTCATCAAATAAATCAGCTATTTGCGTTACTATTATAAAACGCCCAGGAGGTTGGGCCTCTGGGCCCATCGATATTCGGTTTAAAGGCGACTTGAATTCCCAAAAGCCGCTCTTCCCTGACATCACAACTCCAAAATCTGCTCCAGCAGGGAAACTTCAATCCCGGCAGACAACCAGCAATGCCAGACCAGGCAAGACCTTAGTCAACGCCAGGCTAAGTAATCACCTCCCCCATCCCAGACTAAATAATGACTTGATCCATACCAGGTCAAGCAACGCCTTAGACAGAAATTAATCCAATAGTAATTCGATACCAGCAGCATGATCAGCAACCCATCTAAACAAAAAATATGGCTCTGTCTCTATTTCACCAGACTCCCTTTGGAAGTATTCAGCCGATCAATGGCAAACCCTTCAACCAGTAAGCAACTTCCAATAAATAAAAACAGCCTGCCTCGAAAGGATAAAGAACAGCCAGCAGCAAATAGAGCATTAGCAGAAGTGAACAGAACATTACCAGAACATAAAGAACAAGCAGCACCCCTGGTAGCTGATCTCACCGCATTAACAACCCCTGTCTGCATTACATCCGCCGGCCGTATCTATATGAGTAATACAGCAGCCTGTGCAGCAGGCATTGAAACCGGCAGCATTGCCAGCAGCGCCTATGCTATTAGCAATAATCTAAAATGTATTGACCGAAATGAAGAAAAAGAAATTCGGGCATTACGACAACTTGCCCATTGGGCTTATCAATTTACCCCTAATGTTGCAGTAAGAGAACCTCACTGCCTGCTACTTGATATCACTGGATGCCTTACTCTATTTACCGGGCTGGCCAATCTGAAGAAGCAGATTATTAAAAACTTATCTCCACTTGGATACAGCGCAGTAATAGGCATCAACCTAACACCACTGGCAGCCCTAATGAGTGCAGAGGCCGGTATTAAAGACAATGTAGAGAAGAGCCCGGACGACGTCCTCAGCCAAGTCAGCATTGACTATTTACGCATTGCGCCCAAAGTTATCGGTCAACTACAAAGAATGGGTATACAAACCCTGGAGGCGCTCTTCAGATTACCCCCCTCAGGATTAAACCGACGTTTTGGCAGCGACCTAGACAACTACTTATCAAAACTGAAGGGTTTACTACCCGATCCCCAGACATTTATTCCTCAAAAAGCTTCATTTCATTCCGAATTAAACTTTATGGCTGATATCAGCAATCTACAATCACTGGCCTTTCCAATGAAGCGCCTCATCGGTGAATTCTGTGGATTTATGCAAAATCGACAATTACACGCTCATAGCTTCAACATAGAACTCACCCATCGAAGCCACCCGGCAAAGGAGATCACGGTAGAACTGGCAAAACCAGATAATGATCAGAATATGTTTCTAGCCTTGACCCAGTTACAGTTGGATAAAATCCACGATATGCCAGAAGTCGACAGCCTGGCACTAAAATCAACTCAATTCTGTCCTGCTAAAACCAACACAGACCCGTTGTTTCCGGAAGACCCAGGATGCACCTTTGAAGTCAGGGAGCAGGATAAGAATTCAGCTTATCTGCTCAATATCCTGACAGCCCGACTTGGAACTGATGCTTGTTTCTGCCTGGCGCTGGGCAATGATCACAGACCAGAAAAAAACTGGCAGGCAATCCGTGTAAAAAACACCCCAGGTGAAACCATAAACCAGGACCTTATCGCAGCCAGGCCGTTGTTCCTGCTCAACCAGCCTAAAAAACTACATCGTCATACCGCACGTAGCTTAAAGCTAATACAAGGTCCAGAGAGGATCTGCTTTGGCTGGTGGGATGAAAATGGTTTCAGCAGGGATTACTATATCTGCCAGCACAGCAATGGTGCTATTTACTGGGTTTTCTACCAGGGTTATGACTCCGAATGGTATCTGCACGGATTATTTTCATAACCCTGCTGACAAATGGCAGCAGATCATGGACAATAATAACCACTACTAACAGGGACCTTTCGCAATGTCAGATATATACGCAATTGAGGTAGAAACTATCGCCGGTGAAACCATCTCTTTATCAGAATTTAAAGACCAGGCCCTACTGATCGTAAATCTAGCCAGTCAATGAGGCATGACATCACAGTACGCAGGTCTGCGTACATTGCATGAAGAAAATGACAGCCTCCAGGTATTGGGATTTCCCTGCAATCAATTCGGCGCCCAGGAACCCGGCAGCAATTCAGAAATTCTTGAATTTGCCCAATCAAAATACGACGTTACCTTCCCCATGTTCGCGAAAACAGACGTAAATGGTGACCATGAGAACCCATTATTCAGTCTGCTCAAACAGCAACAGCCTGGCGATATCGGCTGGAATTTTACTAAATTCCTGGTCAATCGAAACGGCGATGTAGTCGCGCGTTTTGATCCTCGTACTTCTCCAGAGGAGATTGCAGAGAAACTGCCAGGACTGCTTTAATTCGCTCCTTCCTGCATATTAACGACCTGTTCTCGCATACGGGTAACTTGTACCTGAATATACAGACGTATTACCCAGCGATTAATCAGGCAGCACAAGACTATCTCTGGCTGGGGAACAGGATGACCCTGTGACTGCCTAAACAAAAGACACCATGACTGAACAAACCTGGGCCCAGCAACGACGACAATTCGACGACATGATTACGTTGTACGGTCGCAAAACAACCCTGGAAGTACTCAAGGATACAGACTTAAAGGTATTTCGCCTGCATCTGGCTACTAGCAATAAATCATCCTCCATAATCTCAGAAATAAAACATTTAGCTGCTATCCGAAATATTGAATTACGGATGCACAGTAAACATAACTTATCGCATATTTCCAAAAATGCCCGTCAGGACCAAGGGGTAGCAATTGACCTGGTCGCACCGCATTACCACGACCTGGAACAGTTGATCAGGTCTGAACCGAAGCCAGGTGCAGAATTCATTATGATCGATCGGGTCACCAATCCGCAGAACCTGGGTATGATTATAAGAAGTGTAGCCGCCTCCCCCATGGCTGGTCTGATATTACCTTCCCAGGGCTGCGCTGCGATCGACCCTCTGGTCTATAAAGCCAGCGCTGGATGCCTGTTGAAAACCAGCATCTACCGATGCTTGACGGGCCTGGATGGTGCCCTGGCTCTACAACGGAAAGGATATCAGCTCATAGGGCTTAGCTCTGATGGCGAATTACGCTTAACTGACCTCAATAATAACACCCCGAAAATCTTAATTCTGGGAAATGAAACCGAGGGCCTTACCACAGAATTACGCCGAGCCTGCGATCATTTACTGGGGATACCCATGGCAAATGCAGTGGATTCACTCAATGTCGCAGTGACAGCGGGTATTATATCCTTTCACGGCAGCCTCTAACCTACCTTTAAGGCCTATTTCACTGGTATCTGTTGCCAATTTCTATTATTGTTGCCGCATCATTGATACAGCCCCAATTATGAAAGCTACTTTTACCGCAATCATCGTACTTTGGTCGATCCTGGGCTTAACCGGCTGTGGCAGTGATCCTGGGTTTGATAAGAATGCCCCTGCCCCATCCGGCTTTGTCCGCGTCGTCAATGCCGTCACTGACTCATCGCTTCTCGTTGCCGAATTTGGTAAACAATCCCTGGGCCAGATAAACTACGGAGAGGTAGGATCGACCACCAGTGTCATTCCTGGAATTAGCCGAGAGACCACTATCAGTTTTATTGAGCAGAACGAGCTAACTGCGCTGATCTCTATTGACTTACTGGTACCCCAGAATGGGGTCATCACATTAGTTGTGGTTGGTACCATGGCAGCACCAGATATCATCTTGGTTAATCAGAAACTCGAAGAATTTCCTGAAGATGCAAACGAAGCTGAGTTTGCTTTTATCCACGCTGCAAGCATGGCACCTGACCAGCTCGAACTGAGCCTCAGCAATAATCAAACTGGAACAGAAACGATTGTCAACGTGGCAAAGTACACCAGTTCTGCCTATGTGCCAGTGGTGACTTCAGGGACCTTTGTTGTCACCTTCTCGTTCAGTGCAGCCGTAACTGATTTCACCGACGAGGATATTGTCGTATCAAATGGCACATTGGACAGCATCAGCAGCAGCGATGGTGGCCTGACCTATACTGCAACCTATACCCCCTTAGAGGATTTCAGTGGCAACACCAGCATAGCCGTAGCTAATGACACTTACATGGATAACCAAGGCAACCTCGGTGTCGGCGAGACACTGACCGCCCAGGCTAATAGTGACACACCGAGATTGACAATCAGTGCCAGCGGCGCTGACCTTGCGGCTGGCGAAACGGCGGCTATCACCTTCACATTCAGCGAAACCGTGTCGGGTTTTACCGATGATGATATTGCGGTGTCTGGCGGCACGCTCGACGCAATTACAACCGCTGATGAAGGTCAGAGCTATACGGCCACTTTCTCACCAACAGCGGAGTTGAATGGAAACAGAGCCATTACAGTTGCAAATGACACCTTTACGGATAGCGATGACAATAACGGTACCGGAGACTTTCTGGCATTCCAGGCGAGCCTGGATACACCCACCCTGACAATCGGCTCATCGACCAATAATCCATATAACCTTTTGGCCTCAAATGCTGCAGAAATGGAATCCCTCTGGCAATCCGGAACATTCCAAATTACGCCTCAAAGTCGCTCTCTAATTATATTTCTTGATCATTATGGACCGGATGTCGGCAAGATGAGAGGCTTGCTAATCAACTCAGCCGGCATGCTTACCTTTCCTGAAGAAAATCTACAAGCTGAATTACGATTGATTAACCTGATCCCTGACCAAACAGCGGTGGACATCTATTTAGATGACCAGTTACTTGCCGAAGACTTGCTGTTCACCGATCAAACAGCTTATCTGCCCACTGAAGCCAATGAATACCCAGTAAAAATAACTGTGGCAGACGACCCGGAGAATATCCTACTGGAAGATGCTGTGTTTATTTTTAGTGGCGAATATCATTCTCTTTATGTCACAGGGCTTGCAGATGCAATCAACCCGATTCTGCTAACAGAGAATTACCGCATCATAAGCAGACAGGCGCAACTCAGCATTATTCAAAGTGCCCCGTCGACTGAGCTATTAGATGTGTATTTGGTTAAACAGGGAGAATCCATTTCTGATGTAAATCCAAATGGTAACAATATCAGCCCGCGCACTATAGCCAGACTAACCCTGGAACCTGAGTCCTATGACATCACCTTGACAGCTTCAGAAGACAAAACGGTCCTGGCTGGCCCGGAGACTGCGTTACTTGAAGCGGGTCATATTTATCGCCTGCTAATACGCGACCCCGCAGCGGGTGGATCGCCACCGGTGATTGTCATTGACGAAGACCTACCAGAGTGATTCAGCTATAGGCTTAGTGATCCAACACCTGAAGATTTAATCCTTCCTCTGCCACCAGGGCCAGCAGACTTTAATCAGGCTGGTTGCCATCGAGGCCATTCACGGATGTAACAACACTTTGTAAATCGCTGGATCATTGGCATATTGGAAAGCCTTGTCACAAGCTTCAAACCCCAGAGTCTGGATGCTAGGCTCCTCAAAATGACCCTCCGCCAACCAATCAATGGCTCGCTGCATCGGACCACAGCGCGAGCCCAAAAGGTTTATTTCGTTTACCATCACTGCGCCTAGATCAAATTCGCTTAAATCAGGGAAAGTACTTTTCAGGACGAGAGTGCCTCTGGGTTGCAGACTTTTCAGCGCAGTAGCAAATCCAGCCTGGCTTGCCGAGCATTCAACTGCCATCGGAAACAGCATATTACCTGGGTCTTCTATAACCTGAATACGCCGATCCTGGATGTGCTGGGCTCGAACCGCATTCCTCACCAGCAAGCTGACTTCGGTCCCAGCCGATGACAGGACATGGGCGACCAGCAAGCCCAACCGTCCCGATCCGACCACCAGGACCCGATCAGGGATTTTATCTTCCAGTTGCTCGAGTATTTCAAATGCGGCGGCGGTTGGCTCAACCAGGACAGCAAGGAAGTCAGGCAGGCCATCGGGAACAGTCAACAAATTGCACTCGGGAATGGCCAAATACTCTGCAAACGCGCCTGAGCGGTTTTTGATGCCAATCACCTTCCGATCCGGACAATGCCGATGTAAACCCTGTTGGCATTGCTGACACTCCCCGCAGCCCAGGTTGATATCGGCAACGACTCGCTGGCCCTGCCGAGTACCAGAGACTATGCGACCAACAAACTCATGTCCGAGAATGCCTTTAAACTGATAGTAACCTTGTTGCAGTTCCATATCCGTACCACAAATACCCGCATATTTTACCTCTACGAGCAATTCCCCAGTCGCACAGACTGGCATCGGCAGATCGTCTCGATAATCTAGCTGACCTTCTTCTAACCAAATTCCTTTCATCTCGCAACGTTCTCGCTTTTAACTATCTAATTTATTCATCTGGCTACCCGGAACTGCTCAATCAGAATCTACAATGTTAGTATCCATTAGTCTCTGGTTCGTTTATTCTCAGTAGCCTACTTTATCGAGTGTACCTAAATGAATGCCCTTATTGCACCACGACACTGGACAGTAAAACGATTATCTGGGTCGCTGGGAGCAGAAGTAAGTGGGTTTAACATTGCTGACCTGTCTGAACAGGAAATTTCAAACATCAAAGCACTGCTGATACAGCATCAGGTACTATTTTTCCCTGGACAACATCCGTCAAACCAGGAGCATGTCTCATTCGGCGAACGCTTTGGACCACTGGAAGGACACCCCAATCTGAAGAGCGAAGCAGATACCCATCCCAAGATATTCAAGTTAATCGCCAGTCATGGTGGCATAGCCGATGAATGGCACACAGACATCACCTTCCAGGAACGACCCGCCGTTATGTCTGTACTGCATATGGTCACCTGCCCTGAAATTGGTGGTGACACCATGTGGACTAATCTATACCAGGCCTACAACGAACTCTCCGAACCCATGAAAGAACTCTGCCTCGGGTTAACAGCACTACACGATGCCCACCCTCACAATCGTCCTGAACAGATGGCCATCCACCCTGTGGTCCGGTTGCATCCTGAAACGGAACGTCCAGCACTTTATGTGAATGAGCATTTCACCCGACGGATCGTGGAATTAAGTGCCACTGAAAGCGAAGTATTGTTAGGCTACCTGACAAAATGGGTTTCTAGCCCAAGATTTACTATCCGCTACCAGTGGGACGCTGGCACAGTCTGCATGTGGGATAACCGATGTACACAGCATTTTGTTATCAACGACTTTCAGGGCGAAAGAATAATCGAAAGGGTTACGGTGATGGGAGATCAGGTAGAAGCAGCCAGAGCGTCTCCCTGGCAACCTTATGTTCGTTCCGGCCCGCTTTCAGCTAAAAGCAGACATGACCGACAACTGTTCAATTTTTTAACCAAAAGCAGTTAATGGTGACATCAGAGCGATTTACCAAATCGTATAAAGCTGCTCCCCGACTTTAGGACACTGAAACCGGTACTCTTATAAAACCCAATGGCATTGGTATTACCTTTACTCACCTCAAGGTGAACGCCTGCAACACTCATTTTTTTCAATTCCTGGCATAACAGACTAATTAAAACCTTACCCCAGCCTTGCTTTTGCCCCTCGGGAAGTAGATCAATATGTAAATGAGCGGGATAGGCCTTAATTCCACTGGGGGGGCGATAACCTTCATGCAATAAAGAAATCATTTGCTGAGTCCAGGATCCATTTTCACCTTTTAACGGGTAAAGCTGCCTGAGTGATCCCCACCACTTCTTATCGGCCCAGGCTGCAAATGCACCTGAGTCACTCGTGCCCAGGATATACCCCACTGGTATAGCCTGCTTGACCAATAACCAACAGAGATCTGGTTCAAAGTGAACATAGGGGGCGGCATAATAATGTCCCAGCAGTTTTTCATCAATCAGACCTGTTGCGTCCTGCCCCGCATCGCCGGTTTTCAAGCAAATGCTGTAAACAGAGGACAGGTCATCCTGCTCATATGGTCTGACTGAAAAGCCATGGTTATCTTCAAGGTTTCTAATTGTTAGAAGCTCACTTATGATTGGCTCTCTATATTAACCGATGAGAGATAAATAGCAGTGGCTTCACCATTAGACAATATTACCGTTATTGAAATAGACAACTGGATGGCTGCACCAAGTGCAGGGGCTATCCTTGCAGATATGGGGGCTCGGGTGATCAAAATAGAACCCCCGGTCGGTGATCCTATGAGAGATATGGGCAGAACGCCAAAGGTCGACTCATCGGTTCGCGAAATTGACTTGCAATTTGATGTCGATAACCGAGGCAAGGAGTCTCTGGTAGTCGATCTAAGCCAGCAGTCTGGGATAGAAATCGTCCATAAACTCTGTCAAACCGCGGATATTTTTATGTGTAACCTGCTGCTGGAAAGACAGCAGAAATACCGCCTGGACTCTGCTTCTCTATTTGCTATTAATCCCAAACTGGTGCATGCGACACTGACTGGCTTTGGAACCACTGGCCCAGATGCCTGGCGTCCAGGATACGATGTAACCGCCTTTTTCGGTCGCTCAGGATTATATGATGCCATGCGAGAAGGCGATGATGGCGACGTCCCTCAGGCTAGACCAGCTCAAGGTGACCATACTACCGGACTGGCCCTGGTCGCCGGAATATTAGCCGCGCTCAGACAGGCTGAATCGTCAGGTGAAGGACAGACCATAGAGACCTCGCTTTATGAAACAGCAGTGTGGACCCAGGCAAGCGATTACGCTACCACAGCAAATGACCTTGCTCCGGTCAGGAAAAGGGCCAGGCGAAACTTGTTAACACCAACTGCTAACCGTTACCCTTGCGGAGATGGCAAATGGGTGGTTTTCAATATGCCGGGACCAGAACAATGGCCCGCTTTCTGCGTGGCTCTGGGCCTGAGCCATTGGCTAGAAGAAGACAAGTATGCCACTGGCAAGGGGCGTTATGACCACATGCCGGAACTTACCGATGGTGTCGATCAAGCCCTTGCCAGGCGAAACCGTGATGAGTGGGGTCCGATTTTTGACGACGCTGGCCTGATCTGGGGACCGGTACTGGGGTTGCACGAGGTGCCGTCTGACCCTCAGGCGAAAGCAATAAATTTATTTCCAACAATGCATAACGAGGAATTTGGTGAATATAAAACAGTTGGTATTCCTATCCGCTTTGGCCAAGCGGACGTCCGGCCCAGGCACAGTGCGCCTAGATTAGGACAGAATAGCACGGCTATTCTCCAGGAACTGGGTATGGACAAAGCCACAATCCAAGCCCTTATCCAGAAGGGCGTGGTAAACCCGCTATGAACGACCAGCCAATCAGGTCTGCCGCAACCGTCATCCTAGTGCGTGATGGCCACCCCCAATATGAAATCCTCATGCTCAAAAGAACCACCAATACAGCCTTTGCCGGTGGTATGTATGTTTTTCCAGGTGGACGGGTCGATGAATCAGACTATCACTTCACTTACGAACATCAAATCAGCCAACTCAGCCGTGATCAATTACACCAGAAAAAAGCCCTGGGTGAAGACTGGCTGGCTTGCTGGGTTGCTGCCATACGAGAAACTTTTGAAGAATCTGGATTACTGCTGGCTTGCACAGATAGCGGTGAGCAAATTAACACACAGGATGGAAAGGTAATCGAATACCGGCGCCAATTAAGAAACAATGAAATTGACCTAACTACTATCTGCGCCAAAGAAGGCTGGATTTTAACCGTTGATCAAATCCACTTTTTTAACCGCTGGGTAACTCCACCCGGTAGACCAAGGCGATTCGACACCCGATTTTTCATTGGCTCAGCCCCGGACGGGCAACTCGAGCTACACGATGGAGAAGAAACCACCGAGAGTATCTGGATCTCTCCAACAACCGCTCTGGCCGAGAATAAGAAGGGCAAATTAGCCATGATGGCAGTGACCATAAAACAGCTTGAGGATTTATCAAGTCATGAAGCAGCAGCCAGTTTAATAGCAAGAGTTGAGTCCAGCCGAGACTTCCCACATTACCTGCCCAGTGGGGCAACCCGCCCAGATGCCTAACCTAATCGGTTCTGCACGGTAATTAGAGCAGTAACCTGCCAGTCAGACTTTAGCCTGCCAGGATAAACGCAGAGATAAAACCAAGGATTAAAAAATGTATACCAACACCACCCGGTTTGAAATTAACGATAAAGTAGCCTGGATTACACTTAACAGGCCCGAGGCAATGAATTCGCTTAATCCCGATTTACGCTGGCAACTATCTGAGCACCTAAATGAAGTTGAACAAAATGATGATATCTGGCTGGCAGTAATTACCGGCGCTGGTGAAAGAGCCTTCTGTGCAGGTGCTGATTTGAAACACAGGGCAATTGAGAGGCAAGCCGATGACCAGCAGAGACTAAAGTGGCGCGAGTTAGCTAAGCAAACAACCCACATTGCTGAACGCTGGCACTTCTCCAAACCACTCATTGCGATGGTTAACGGCTTTGCCCTGGGCGGAGGATTAGAAATCGCCTTGGCTTGCGATATTATCGTTGCTGCTGATCATGCAGAATTCGGCCTTCCAGAACCGAGACGCGGACTTATCGCTGGAGCAGCTGGCGTGCACAGATTGCCACGCCAAATTGGCCTGAAGCCCGCGATGGGCTACCTACTGACCGGCCGTCACATGACCGCCTCGCGCGCTTACCAGTTGGGATTAATCAATGACGTTGTTGGTGCCAGTGAATTAAAAACGACAGTTGACCAGTATGTAAGGGATATTCTCCGCTGTGCTCCGTTGGCCATCCGAGCTACCAAAGCCTGTGCGATGCAAGGCCTAGATTATCCTCTGGCACAAGCCTTTGGGCGAGAATACGCGGAGGAAACACTGCGCCAGCAAAGCAATGATGCGCACGAAGGTCCACTGGCTTTTGCTGAAAAACGTCAGCCCCAATGGCAGGGCAATTAGGTTCCTGAAAGCTCAGTGATGGTGGTCCTGACCGTCGAATCCATGGCTATGCCCATGCGACAACTCTGTAGCAGTAGCCGACCTTATTTTTTCAATGGTAATCGAAAAAACCAGATTTTTACCGGCATAGGGGTGATTACTATCGATATCAACATTGAATTTCCCCGCCTTGATCACAACTGCATCTCTTGGTCCAGATTTAGTATTTAACTGCACTAGCGTACCCGGCGGCATTTTCCTTGGCGGTTTAATCAAATGTTTCATTGACACTCGTTGCACCGCGCTGTCATCCCTTAATCCATAAGCTCGCTCTGGAGGCAGCTCGACTTGTATCTCTGCACCTTCCTCCAGGCCTGTCAATGCGGCTTCCAGATCGGGAAGAAGATTTCTATAGCCATGCAGGTAAACCATGGGAGATGCCTGCATAGACCGTTCCAGTTCACTACCGTCCTGGTCTGCCAGCACATACTGTAGGGCGACCACACATGATTTTTCTATTTTCATATCTGTTTTAACTCAAGCCTGTTGTCATATTCTGTCATCAATTACCGAAACACCACGGTATTTAAACAACTGCAGTTTAGCACTGACCTCTGCGTCATGCTGCTTAAGCTTTCAGCATCTGCCCAGCCAGGTGACTAGGCTGCGGGTAGGTTGCGCTAAGCTGGGCAAACTGTTGGTCACTCAGCAATCGCGGCAATCCGGCCACTTACTTGTAACCACTTGCCGTCAAATATCGATCCAGATGATTTGCAAAGCGCTGCTTGTCCTTAGCTGAAAACACCGCTGGCCCACCACTCTGCACGCCACTGGCACGCAAGGTATCCATAAAATCGCGCATGGTCAGTCGAGCCTTGATGTTCTCAATAGAATAACTTTCACCGCGAGGACTCAGCACCTGGGCACCTTTCTCTATTACTTCGGCGGCCAGGGGGATATCTGCAGTAATGACCAGGTCTCCGCTGCTAACAAGCTCAACTATCTTGTTATCGGCCAAATCAAAGCCAGCGCCTACCTGCATCAATTTGACGTTGCCAGGCGCAGGAACCCGCATCACATGGTTTGCCACAAGGGTTAGTTGAATTCCGGTTCGCTCTGCTGCCCGGAATAGCATTTCTTTTACCGGTACCGGACAGGCATC
>JABIZD010000143.1 GCA_018666555.1 Gammaproteobacteria bacterium | reverse complement strand
TTGCCCTTGAATTCGACGATCTCACCATCTTCAAGCTCGAACTGGTAGGTCGTGTTGGCCAGGTCTTCTTCTTTGACTAAAACACCCTGGAAAGCCTCAGGGTTAAATCGAAACGTGGTACATCCTTTTAAACCCTGCTCATAGGGATACAGATAGATATCCTTGAATTCCTCATAAGGATAGTCTGATGGGACGTTGGCTGTTTTTGAAATGCTTGAATCAATCCATTTCTGGGCCGCAGCCTGAATGTCGACGTGCTGTATGGGTGTAATTTCATCAGCGGTGATAAAATAACTGGGGAGTTGTTTTTCTTTTTCCTTGCTATTGGGCCCTGCCTCAGGATTAACCATAGACCGATAAGCAAGCAATTCGAAGGAGAAGACATCGACCTTTTCTTTACTCTTCTTGCCTTCCCGAATGACATTCCTGGAATAGTGATGGGCAAAACTGGGCTCGATCCCATTGCTGGCATTATTAGCTAGAGACAGGCTAATGGTACCAGTCGGGGCGATAGAACTGTGATGGGTAAACCGGCAGCCTTTTTCTGCTAGCTGGTTAACTAATTCTGGATTTTCCGAAGCAATTTTCTGCATGTAACGTGAATAACGAGCATGTAAAATCCTACCGGGGACCTTGTCGCCTAGCTTCAACCCATCAGCTTCCATTTCTGGTCTATTGCGCAGCATTGTAGCGTCGATTTCAAAAATTTCCTCCATGACGGGTGCGGCACCTTTTTCCTCAGCCAGTTCAAGTCCTGTCTGCCAGCCTACCAGAGCGAGTTCTTTCGTGACCTGTTCCGTGAAAGCCACGGAAGCTTCATCGCCATAACTCATGCCCATCATGGTGATGGTTGAGCCTAGGCCAAGGTAACCCATGCCATGGCGGCGCTTTCGGGCGATCTCATCTCTTTGTTCTGACAAGGGTAAGCCGTTAATCTCGACAACATTATCGAGCATTCGAGTAAATATAGAGACTGCCTCTCGATAGGTTTCCCAGTCAAACTGCGCGTCCGGGCTAAACGGCTTCTGTACGAACCGAGTCAGGTTGACGGAGCCAAGCAAACAGCTGCCATAGGGTGGTAGAGGTTGTTCTCCACAGGGGTTAGTAGCCCTAATATCCTCACAAAACCAGTTGTTATTCATCTCATTGACTTTATCGATGAGAATGAAACCGGGTTCTGCGAAATCATAGGTTGAAGACATGATCATATCCCAGAGCCGCTTAGCCTTAATGACTTTGGTGATTCGACACGCTACCTGCCCATCGGCATTAGTAGCGTAGCGGTTTTTAACCGGGAAGCTCCGCCAGAGTACTTTTTCTGGATCATTTACATCCACTTCTTCGGTTTTTATTTCCTTATCCGTGAGTGGGAAGGACAATGGCCAGTCTGCATTATTCTTGACCGCCTCCATAAACTCCCTTGTGATCAGCAGAGAAAGATTGAACTGTCGTAAACGACCATCTTCACGTTTTGCTTTTATGAAATCCATGACATCGGGATGGCCGATTTCAAAAGTGGCCATCTGCGCTCCTCTGCGGCCGCCAGCTGAAGAAACGGTAAAGCAGGTTTTATCGTATATATCCATAAACGATAAGGGCCCGGAAGTATACGCCCCGGCGCCTGATACATAGGCACCTTTGGGTCGCAGCGTTGAAAACTCATAACCGATTCCACAGCCCGCTTTTAAGGTCAGGCCAGCTTCGAGGTTTTTCTGAAGGATATCTTCCATGGAGTCATGAATGATTCCTGAGACCGTGCAGTTGATGGTTGAAGTCGCTGGTTTATGTTCTTGGGCTCCGGCGTTTGAAGTGATTCTACCGGCAGGAATGACGCCCTGCCTGAGTGCCCAGAGGAATTTTTCAAACCAGGCCTGACGGTCTTCTTTCTGCTCCACCTGAACAAGCGCCTGAGCAACTCGTTGGTAGGTTTGATCAATATTCTGGTCTATTCTCTCTCCCTGTTTGCTCTTAAGGCAGTATTTATTCTCCCAGATATCCAGAGAGGTCGCCTGGAGTTTAATTTCATTGACATTTGCAGGGATTGCCTTCAGGTCGGGTTTTTGTACGGTAGAGTCCATGGCTTTTGGGGGTCCTTATTCTTGTTTTACTATTCTTGTTTTACTATTCTTGTTTTACTGTGGCCATCCTAGTCGGTTTTGGCTGTGCGCTAGGCCATCTGGCCATCGAATTCGTGCCTAAAACCCAGTTAGTCGTCTTGCCAGCATTACTGGGATGTTCTAATCTCAGACACTAAGACCATCGCATTGCCCACCTACTGACAGACGACTCAACGGGCTCGATGCACTCTATTCTCGCTCGTTCGCAGGGTAATGCGAAGATGGATTAGATACGGCCTTAGCATCCTTTATGGGGTACCCGGGCCAATTTCTGTTGCGGAGCAGGTCTGTCTGCATTGCCCACATATTGTGCTACAGCGTATCGCGAAGTACAAGATGTTGTTATGTGTGATTTTTGTAGAAAAATGGAGTTTTGATGAAAAAGAGGGGTCAAGTCTAGCGAAATGAGTCCATTAACGGGTTTTCGTTTACACCATACACTGATTTCTGGGACACTCAGCTTAAATACAATCAAGCGGTGAGGGTAAAGTGACTGAATCGAACAATAAGGTAGCGATTGTTACGGGGGGCGGCAGTGG
>JABIZD010000150.1 GCA_018666555.1 Gammaproteobacteria bacterium | reverse complement strand
GGGTGCTTCGTTTGATCCAGCCGTAATAGAGATTGCTGTTAATACCTTCCCGACGACAGAGTTCAGCGATTGAATATTCTCCGCGCAATCCATCCAGGACAATTTTTATTTTCTCTTCCGACGAGAACTTACGGCGGGTCTATCGTCGTATATCCTTAACGTGTTTCTCTGTATTTGACAAGCTCATTTTGAAACGCCTCTTCTCCAGTTTAAATTAGCAGAAGTGTCTCTTACGCCCATCACCAGGTCATCCAATCACCACAAGCCCTGGTAGCGTTTAACCACTACTCGTCATACGGCTACACGCTTTCATCAAACAAGCAGGCAACCGATCTGATTCGATACTCAAACTTTCGATCGAAAAGCCCTGTTATAATTCCTATCCTCTTATGACTTCGAATTTGATGTTAGCTAGCTTGGCGCTCAGCTTATCGTAGCCCGTCTACGTATCTCAGCAGCGACAAGCCACAGGCGGTCCTGTCCCCACACGGCCAGATCAGGTTCCCCATCTGGACCCGAAAGACGATAGCTCGGCACACCCCAAAGTCCCATGCCATCAACCATTTCATCCTGATTTTGTTCTGTAATCTCCTTCCAGTCAGCGCTGTCCAGGTGTTGCTTAGCCTCTTTCCATTCCAAACCCACCTCTTCAACCGCTCGACGGATATTCTTCACTTTATGCAAACCAATGCCTTGCGCGAACGCCAGATTCAAAAGCTTGCTGAGCAAGGGAATATCTTTAGCTTGGGTTTTCGCCCAGGGTAAAAGCGAATAGGAACGACGTGTTGGCGTACCAATAGGTGTCACACAGGGGCCAAAGGGGACGTTGAAAAACTCTGCTTCCCGCTTTGTATCAAATAATATATAGCTGCCTTTGGCATTTGTTGCTGCGACACCGCGCATGATCATCGGAAGTACAGGTTTGTGGCTGAGTGTGATCCCACAGGCATCAACCATCTCAATGGTGCGGTCATAAATGATCGCTGTGTAGGGACTGTTGAGGGACGGAAAGAATTCCAACGTTAGGCCGGAAGCATCGACCCCGCCTAAGTCATGAGAAGGCCGAGGTACAAGATATGGCTCAGTCGGGGATCTACAGGCTTCAAGGTCACGGAGCCGTTGTTCTAGATGAAACAGGCGGTCCACCCCCCAGTACCACTCACCGCCATAATAAAAAGTTCCTCCCGAATAATGATTCATTACCGCAAGCAATGCAGAACCTTTATCAAGGGCTGTCTCCAATTCTTGCGGTTTCACACTTAACGTGGAGGACGAGAGATGGCCCAAAGGGTCTCCGGACCAAACCGCTGTGCTGATATCCTTTATCCTGGCGAGGAACTCCTGCGCTGTCAGACCAGCGAGAACTTGTCCTGCAATTTTTTGTAGTTCAGGTTCTGGCACTCGTCCGGCATTTTCAGGAAACGACAAACCGTAGTGCGGTGCGATCAACCCGCAATCTGTCCGTGCCCAAATGGCGAGTTTTTCTTCCTCAGGCTGATTTCGACCTCCTGATGCGCGGACCAGGTGTGGCACAATCTCGATATCATATTGTGTAGCAAAGTCAGCCACCACTTGAGCAACAAGATGAGAGTAGGGGTCGTCCAACTGGTGAAAATACTCCACGCGGTGAGGTTGCCGTTTGCTTTTCCGTTCTATCTCGGCCTTCGCGCGGTTTTTCATGATTCGATTCGCGCTGGCGTTTCGAGACATGAGCCTGGACATTAGAAACCGTATCGGACGAGGCGGATCAACGATGAACGATCTATTCGGATTGTTTTCTGGCTCTAGCATAATTGTAATCCCCCCATTAATAACCTATATCAAAAGTAGAGGGCTATGCCACCGCCTGTAACCATCTTGGTGGGATGCCACCAATTGCGGTATGCGGCCTTTCATTATTGTATGTCCGAAGCCATTGTGTCGCGAGCAGCTGTAAGCTATTGATATTGCGTAGCTGACTTGGGTAGTTGGCACTGGGACACGGAAGTGATTCAACCCAATTAGGCTTCCAATATAATTCATCTAATTGTATGTAGGGAACATTAAGTCTTTCAGCTATGCGTTTAGCTACAGTAGATTTACCACACCCACTTGTTCCTACAACGTTAATTCGCATTTCCATTAATTATGAGAAAAATATCATCAATAATGATAGAAAAAAAATGACTAATAAATCAATGATGAGATTAGTAAAAGAAATATCCGTATAGAAAAAAAGTGTTTTATCTCCAGCAAACCTGTATTTAGCAACCCAAAATATAAACAACATTGTAGTAAATAGAATAAACCAAGGTATGTCCTGAACAGGATGATATTCCTCTTCAGAAATAATAATAAAGACTGAAACTCAACAAAGGATGTAAACCGTTAAATAAATTGAATATAAGTTTTTTAAAAAAAATTTCTTTTAAAGGCAAATATTGCCAAGCCGATTCCGACGATTAAAAATAAGTAATGAATAATGGTGTTGCCTAACAAAGAAACAAGGATTAATGCGAAGCTTAAATGATAGTAAAATAATTACTTATTGTGTGACCTCAGCCCATATGGCACCCGTTGCATAATGTAAGCAGGTTTTACTTCAACCATTGATCATACCAATCTAAGTATCGCACCAATACATCACGATAGAAACTGGGTTTAGAGATGCCGTGGCTTTCGCCGGGATAGATGATCAAACGTGTCGGTACTTCCAAACGTTTTAAAGCCATATACATTTGTTCCGAGTGAATCAAAGGAACGTTATAATCTTCACTACCACATAAGAATAGGGTTGGCGTTTTGATACGGTCAGCATGTAAAAAGGGATAGGATACCCGCGCCCAGTTCTCTGGCGTTTCCCATGGCAAGCCTAATTCGGCTTCCCAGTCCTGCCACCATTCATCGGTGCCGTAACCCGCTAGCATATTGGATATGCCCGCACCACTGGTGGCCGCTTTAAACCGGGTATCCGAAGCAATGACATAATTGGTCAGCATTGCCCCTGCGCTCCAGCCCCCGATCCCTAGCCTGTCTTCATCTGCAATGCCCATTTTGACCAGGTAATCTGCCGCTGCAAGCACGTCAGGCACATCGGCATTGCCCCAATCTTGATAAATAGTTTTTTGAAACTCCACACCGCGCCCTGAACTACCCCGCGGGTTTGGCCCAAAAACAACATAGCCATTTGCGGCTAAAAATTGCCAATCAAAATCAAATTCTTGTTGCCACTGCGCGACGGGACCACCGTGCAAACGAAACACTGTGGGGTAGCGAACATCGGACCGAAAGCCCGGCGGCTTCATAATCAAACCACGCAATGTCATTCCGTCGGCCCCCGGGTAGCTAACGACCTCCGTACTTGCCAATTGAACCGAGGCAAGGAAGACGGTATTAGCATGGGTCAACTGTCTGAGCTCGGCATTTTCAATGACATAAATTTCTGGCAGTACATCAGGGCTACTACTGAGCACGGCAATTTTTCCTTGTGGACCAAGACTGTACGAACTTACTGTGCGCCCAGCTTTAGTTAAGCGTTTAAACCCCTTCCCATCAAGGCCTACGGACGCCAAATGGGTGCTTTGGTCATCTTCAAGAATGAAAAATAAACGCTGACCATCAAGAGAAAATTGGGGCGATATGGTATTCCGGTCCAAAGCAACTGTGGGTTGCTGGCCTTGATCGCCCTGCGCCCCGAAAACGGCTAATTGTTGCAGGCTAAACCAGGATAATTCCATCGGCCCACTTTGGACACACGCCAACTTGCTACTATCAGGGCTCCAAGTCGGCCCACTGCCCCACCCCCAGATGGGATCGCATTCCATAAAAACGCCGTCGCTTATCTGTTTTGGTTTGGCTCCAGTAGTAAGCTCAATGGTAAGAATATCCCAATTCTCGTGACGATCGGGGTCTTCCCCCAATTTGGTAACATAGGCTATTTTTTTCCCGTCGGGTGAAAAAGACGGCATGATTTCATCGAAGGGGCCATTCGTCAGCTGCTCAACACTCAGGTCTTTTAGATCAAGTAAGTGGACACGAGAGCGGGCTTTGCTAAGGTAACCATAACCATCGCGCTTGAATAACATACGGTCGATGACTAAAGGGCCACCGTCAGCATCAAGGCTGCTGCCTTCAGGCACAACAGCTGATATTATTGCAATATGTTCTGAGTCAGGCCCCCAAGCATAATCCGAGACGCCATTTGCAAGGGAGCTCACACGCCGCGGCTTATTGCCCGTCGGGTCAATTAGCCAAACTTGATCGGTAAATTCGGTATCAGCTCCGGTAGACAAAAAAGCTAAATGTTTGCCATCGGGGCTCCAACGTGGGGTATGTTCTGATTCAGCCGTGGCGGTGAGTTGCACTGTCTCAGACCCATTCCAGTGCGTTAACCAGATATCGCTGCGGTTTACATCTGCTTTTGTATCTACTTCGCTAATGGTATAAGCAACCCAGGCACCATCGGGTGAAACCTGAGGCCCGGAAACGTCCCTAATTGAGCTAAGATCATCAACACTTATAGCGCGTTTACCATCTGCGCTTGCGTCTAAAGACAATAATAGATTTAGACTAAACACCAGTATCAATAATGACAGCTTGATCGATATATTCTCACTTTGATTCATGACTAATACCCCTTTTCTACTCACTTATCGTCGCCTAAGGCCGCTATCTTAGCGAGTTGCGGATCAATGATTTCCGCAAGACCATCAACAAGCTGCCAAGGTTTACTTCCATTGAGATTGGTGAGCGCCACAATCGTGATGTCATCAGCAAGATAACGGGATATATACAGGCTAAAACCTTGCGAACTGCCACTATGATGGTGCCATGGCTGGGCTTTAGATTGATCTATGTTCCAGCCAAAACCATACGGATATTCCTGCCCGGTACTTAATTTCGCTGGCATGTAGGTTTGCTTCCAACTTGCCTCGCTTAAAATCGATTCCTCTCTCAAACCCCTATCCCAAGCCAAGTAATCCAGCAAACTTAAATATAATGAACCGTCAGCGGTGGTATTCACATTGGGGGCATACCACTCCTGATTTTTTATTTCTCCGTTGAGCAGTTGATACCCTGCAGCCCTATTGGCAATGATATCCTCTTCACTAATGACCCTTGCTGTGCTCATCCCTAGCGGTTTGAATACACGTTCTTGCAGTAGGTCGCCATAATATATACCCGAGACTTTTTTCACTAGAAAACCCAGTAAAACATACCCAGTATTGCTATAACTAAAATCCGATCCCGCTTCGAAAATTAGTGGTAGGCGATAAAAAATACGCCTCAACTCATCCGGATCATAATCATGGCGTAAATCAAATGTCTCTATGCCATGACTTCCCATAGCCTCGAAATAATCTGCAATCCCAGAACTGTGATTTAAAAGATGACGAATACTAACAGGCTGCCAACTCATCGGCGCATCGGGAAAATATTGTCTTATCGAATTATCAAGTGAGAGTTTACCCTCTTCAACCATCAACATGACTGCGAGGGCGGTAAATTGTTTACCTATGGACGCCGATTGGAATATCGTCTCAGGAATAACCGGGACACGGTGCTCAATATTGGCGTAACCATATCCCTTGGTCAGTAAAATTTCCCCTTTTTTAAAAATCCCCACAGCAATACCAGGAATATGTTTAGCCTGTAATTCTGCAGTGACCAGACCATCTACTCTTTTTTCAAGATCGCTTGATACACCTGTTTCGACACAACCTAGCATTGCAAAAGAAACTATTGACACAGTTAGCATCCGCCACCCATTAATCCACATATCACATCCTCATTTTAAAAAAAAAGAGCCCGTTATGGGCTCTTTAGCATAGCTCAATAAAATCCTTTGAAAACAACATTTTCAGATGGTGCAACCCTGAAGTGTAGTGGTCTTTGAAAGACAATAGTTTTTAACTCGAGAATAGCAAAAACAAACCACATCTTCTGTGAACTAGCATTGAACGGCCATGCCGAATTTAGCAGCTGCTAAAGGGTGAAGTGTTGACTGTCTCATCAATCAGGCGCTTATCTCAGCCAATGTTGCCTTATACCACTGCCAGGCACCCAGGCGGATACCTGACAGCGCCTGATTGTCCCGCAAGGCATGGCAGGACCCAGCCAGATTGAGCCTGAAACAGTTTACTGCCTTGATGCGCCGAGCCTGACAGGCGGACCGCGTGCCACGCCCTTATGGATATGGCTAAGGATTGCCTGAATCACATCTGGATCTGTCACATCGGCAATCACACCTATGGTGCCGCCACACCGAGGGCAGGCGAACCATTTTCAAACCTTACTCTGACCCCAAAGCTATACTGACCCCAAAGCTACTCGGCCAGTTATTTATCTTGGTCGGAACAGAAAATCCTTGATTTCAGAGCGGGCGGCCTGAATGTCGGTTGCCTTGATCTTATCCGTATCGCCAACTTCTTCGGGCACATAAAAATGAATTTGATCACTGTCATGGTAAGCAGCCCAGACCGCCTCAGCGATGGCAGTCGCTGGCATCAGGCGATAGGCACCTTGTTTCGGCAGTCGATCTAACATTGATAATTGAAATGGCCGTCCAGCGCCCTTGGCGCTTTCAGCACGCAGCATGGGCGTATCAATACAGCCTGGTAACACATCGGCAGTTCTAATACCGTAGGACTCCAATTCCAACGAAAGCGCTTCGGTCAATCCTTTCACGGCAAACTTACTGGCCGTATAAACCGCTCGCATGGCATGCCCGAAGGTTGCCACTGATGACGATGTGCTCATGCACAGGGCATTGTCGGTCGCTTTCATTAATGGCAACGCTGCTCGAATACCATGAATAACACCCAGGATGTTGACATCGATGACAGCGCGAATGGTCTGGGTGGGCATCTCTTCTAACAAGCCGCCAGGCGCGATACCCGCATTATTGAACAGAATATCCATACGTCCATCGCTGAAGTCAGAAAAAGCCTCCATAGCGGCTGCAAAGTCAGACTCATCGGTAACATCTAACGCTCTGGTCATCACCTGGCCGGCATCGAATTCCTTTTCAGCAGCCTGTAAAGCTGCCTGGTCAACATCAAACAAACCAACCCGCCATCCTGCCTTGAGGAACAGACGCCCCGTCTCCAAACCCATGCCACCGGCGCCACCGGTTATAAAAATTGCTCTGTGCGGCAAAGCCATCTCCTTGGCTGTTCATTGATTTTGATTCAACTGCGCTTCATGTTCATGGCGGCGCAAAAAAATACTCTACTTCGCACCGGCCGCAAGCTGAATATTAACCGTTGCAATACGATCTTAACCTCTGAATCAGCATGATGGAATCGGCCAGGTCAGTTCAGGTCTCTGCCTTTCAAGCGGCTTCAGGAGCTGATTGCGTAGCTCTACCTAAGTCATTGTGATGACTAGCAACCGGTGTGGTTCGATGTCCTGCATGACAACCCATGTGTACATGGCTACCGTCAGGTATCCTCACTACTCGAAGATCAAGACATTGAAGCCATGTAATGTTTGTTCAAATATGGATGCTTTTTTCTGGTATCCATTATTCTACAGAAAGATACAGCATCATGGACCCAGACGTGGATATTCACAGTCTGCAGGACTTGTTGATCGCATCTAATGGGTGATGCCTTTTTCATACAAATTACTACCACACCAAATATGAGACACCATCTACTGGACTCCGATAACAAAAAAGCCAGGAGGACCCATTGAGCGAACTGCCACAGATGAGCTTCCGCAGGATGTTCCAGCTGGCGCTGCGAACCTGGCCTTTCATGCGGCCGATGCTGAAACATCTTTGGGTGCTGGCAGTGGCTGCTCTTGCGGGTGGATTGACACTGCTGGTTTCAGCCTTTGTTGGCACTGATCTGCTTACTAACAAAGTTCTTCTTGGTGAGAAGTTACAACCCATTCAGGCAGCGGTATTGTTTGTCGGCGATGAGTTCGTGACGACGGATCCTGAAAAACTGGGTAAGAGTGCCAACAAAAAAGTTAGCAAAGGCTTGAAATCCAAAGGTAAAAGTGCAGCCGGAAAAAGTCTGGTGAGCGGCGCTAACCAGACACCCGGAAGCAGCACAAGGCGGCCCATCCTTCAGTCCAGTGCGTTATTACAGATTGAACAGCTTGATGGCATTGTCGCCAAGTACAGCAGCCTGTCGCTCCGGCGTGAGGCCAGATACGGATTCACGAATTAGATTGGGCGCTTCCAGCGTTGAATCGATATGCGGGTAGTCGGAGCCCCAGACAATTTTGTCCTCACCCACCAGCTCCAGCATAGCGCCGATGGTGCGTTCTTCAGGCTCGGCGACGAAGTAACAGTTACGTTTCACATAATCGCTAGGCTTCATGGGTAATGGATTTGGGGAAAACTCGCCGAAGAATCGATGTTTACCATCCAGGCGGTCCATCAAATAACCGGCGTAACCACAGCCCGCCTCAACTGACGCGACCTTCAATGCAGGGAATCGCTCAAACAAACCATCGAGGACCAGAGACGCCATAGCGGGAATCAGCTGGCTGGTGGCGCCCATGGTGAACGTAAACGTGGGTCCTGCCTGCCATTGGCTCAAGGGTCCGTCCTGGAAACGTACGATCACGTGCAGGCATCCCGGCAGATTGGCCTCATCTACCAACTGCCAGATCGGGTCAAAATGATCCTGGCCCGGTCGCACCCCCGAGACAAGCTCGGGCGGGACGAACACACCTTTAAAACCGGCATCCAGACACCTTTTCAGCTCGGCCACCGCGTCGTCCAGATGGTGCCAGTTGATGACGGCAATCGGTATCACCCGATCTCGTGCCGATTCAAAAAACTCCCGTTGCCAACGGTTGTAGGCACGGCAATAGGCAGAATTCAGAGCCAGGTCATCGAGGGGGAACGGCAATATGCCAATGGTGGGGAACAACACTCCTCGGTCAACCTGCCAGTCATCCAGCAACTTGACCCGAGCATTGGGTTCATAGGAAGCCGGCTCACAACCATCAGCATAACTGAGCCCCTGCCCGAACAGTTTTCGGCGTTCCACATGTGCACCGCCCAGACCAGCTAGCACGCCGGACAACATGGGTTGTTCACCAATCACTAGCGTCTCAACGCCATCCTTCTTCTCGATCCGGATTGCCCTATCCCGGAACTCCGGTTCCAGATACTCGTGCCACAGGTCGGCGGGTTCCATGACATGTGAATCGCAATCGATGACGGCCATTTCCTTCTCCAAGAATAAACAGACAGTGTATCTAAACTCTCCATATTTTCCTTACTGAATAATCTGCTTTCTTAGCAGGTTTTGGTGCGACAAAACCAAGACAGCCCCCACGAGATTGGTGGATGCGCAGATCGGTGAGGTCAAACTAAGCTTTTCAGCTCAACATTGCCTATAGGTGCTACGGTCTAGTTCCGGCAATGAACAACCTGCAACGATAAGATACGCCGCTTCCCCAGCCTGACTATCATCTGTCGAAGATGATCTGGCAATGAAAGTATTATGACGACTGCCACCTGGATAGGCATTATAACAGGGCTTTCGAGCGAAGGTCTGAGTACCGAATCAGATCGGTTGCCTGCTTCTTTTATGAAAGAGCAGGCCATTTTGATCCTATTCTGGGACGCTGTTTTACTGAAGATATCGCAACACTAGAAGTATCCGAGGCGGCAGAAAACGCCTGCTGGAGGAGGTCATCTTAGTGTCTCGCTTCAACGAGGGATTTCAGGCGATGGGCACACCGGGCTACTACAACAATGAAGGTCGCGGTTAGTACGAATAAACACCCTTTGCCTTGTTCAGAAAAGTGTCGTCATCCGTAGGTGATGCCAGTATGCCCTCCCAGCTGTTTTCACATATGAATTGAGTGATCGAATAGTTAGCGATTTGACTATGAATCCGGATTCCGGCCGATCGCGACCGTCACCGATGTGTAGTCGATCTGTTGGATTTCAGAATAGCGTCGTTTGTTGGTCGTTCTGATCTTATGGCGGCGAGCGGATCAATGGATCGCCTCGCGGATCCAGACCCAGGTGGCTCAGGATCTTCTGAATAACATCAGGACGGTGTGTTCGGACATGGGGGTGCCGGCGGCTCGCTCGGCTTTGCCGACCCGAAAGCCGACATCAGCTTCGGCTACGTCATGAATAAGATGCAGGTGGTCGCTGACGATGACCCCCGCACCGTCGGCCTGGCCCAGGCGATGCACGATTCACTAAAGGGCTGACACGAAGGTGCCAGCCCCAGATTCGATTAACGGTTAACCAAACGACACGGTGATGGTGCTGAGCGCGGTGGTCAGACCTGCCTGGTTTTCATTCCACACCGAGAGATCGACGAGCTTCTCCTCGTTCTCTTCGTATTTTTTCGCGACCTTGCCGTAAACCGTATTGGTGTCACCAACGATATTGGGATGTCGCACCCGGGTGTCCATGCGCTTGATCGTCCCACCATCGCCGGCCCAGTCCGTTGCAATCTGGCACAACCAGCACACTCGTTGTGGGCCCCAGTCAAACTGGCCAGGCATATTGCGGCGTTTCTTCGCATACTCTTGATCGAACCGACCACCGCCGCCAAGATCTTTCGAGTCTTCGGCTTCCAGGTACTGCCGGGGAACACGATCCAGACCGACGACGCCATGGGTAAACAAAAACAACTCGGTCACCGTGTAGGTACCTTTGTCGAGACGGGGAATATCTTCACCCTTGACCACACCGTCCCATCCTGGTGAATTCCCACCGCTACGTACGCGCTCAAACACCAGGGCATCGGGAGACTCTTCAATAGTCTGGGTTTTCTTCTCACGGTCGTATTCTATGGTCTTTCCGCCACCCAGATTTTCATACCGCGCCGCTATGGCGACGATCCTCGACTGGTCATGCAACAGCTTGCTGGGCTCGCCAAAGCCGGTAGCAACTTTAACCCCCGGAATATGCAAATTGCCAGGGTGAAGGCGCGGGAGGCAGCATTTGAGCGACTGACTGAGATCTTGTCGCCTCGTAAGGCTAAAAAGCTGGCGAAGATTTATCAGTCCGAGATCAAGTTCAGCGGTATGCGTGAGTTATTCAAGGAACACATTACGCAGGTATACCATCGAACACGCAAAAAACTGATTCACCTCGCCGAGTCATTCGTGGCGGCCGATCGGATGGACCAGATCGAGCAGATTTTCGAACTCCACATTGCCGATGTGGACCGGGCCTGCGCCGACGCAAGTGTCGATGTGCGCGCCCTGGTGGAGGAAAGAGGGCGTAACTATCGCAAGCTTAAGGCGCATGTGCGCCACTTCCCGCAGGCTATTGACTCGAGGGGACGGATAATGCGCGGCAAAATCGAATACCATGACCTACCCGAAGGCAGCCTCGCTGGCGCCGCAATCTCACCGGGGGTAGCCACCGGCCCAGTCAAGGTACTGAATGATCCATTTGAGAAGGAAGTTGAACCGGGAGACGTTCTGGTAGCTGTAACTACCGACCCGGGCTGGACACCTCTGTTTATCAACGCCGCCGCAGTCATCCTGGAAATTGGTGGAGAATTACAGCACGGCGCGCTGGTCGCCAGGGAGTACGGCAAGCCCTGTGTCTCCGGTATTCCTGACGTTACCACCGCATTCAGCGATGGCCAGATGGTGGAGGTTGATGGCAATAAGGGTCTGGTTCGATTTATTGACTGAAGCTGAAACAGCAACCGACCCGCGCACCGCGTGACCAAATGGCGCCGTTTTACACAGTAACCAATCCGCATAGCTATGTCGGAAGGGGCAAAACCACACACTTAGGTGCATCCATTCCATTGATGACCGGGGCGAAGATGGCGATGCCAGAGCGCACTTGTGCCGCCTTCCTGGGTGATGGCTTTCGGTATGTCCGGTCTTGCTATGGAAACCGCTGTACGCGCGGAACTGCCAATTATCGTTTGGGGCACTCGCATCTGGCTGGCAGAACACGATATTGCACAAAACAGTACCTACCTGGATGACGATGTAAGCAATGCCTGATCGAGAATGGGTCTTTTATACAGTCTCCCTGAGCAACTTCTTCCTTTCTGATTCGACCCACCTACTTGAGATACGTTACGCCAAAAACGGCATCATCACACGCGAGGTATACAATGAACACCATCAGATATGGCGGTATACCCGGCACGTCGAGAGATTGACCGACTCATTGAGACTACTGTGTTTGAACTCGCGTCGCTGTCCAGCCTTGAACACACACACTATGTCGAAATGACCGGCCATCTCGGAAAAGGCGAAGCATCCTGCATCGCGCTGGCGAGCCGAGACAGGGTAGATGCATTGAACTCCAGGACACGATGTTGAAACTCACTGCGTTTGGTCATGAGGCTCCCTGAACATCTTTGAACACCTCGGGCATTTCAGTTTTAACCAGACGACCGGGATAGCCTTTAAAGTGAGGAATACCCTGCTCGTGATCCAAAAACTCGTCATCATCGGAGCAAAGCACCGCGTCGCTGGACAGAAATGCCCCACCGAGCTTCACTTTGCCGCGTAATTCTGGATACCACCAACCATGGGGTACGCGCAGGTGACCTTGCTTCATACTAGTCTGAACGGCGAGTTGCGCGGTTACGTCACCATAGGCGGTTTCTAGCTTAACCCAGTCTCCGTCGACCAAGCCTTCTGTTTCAGCATCTTCTGGATGGACAAATATACTGGGCAGCGGACAGCGGGAGCGCAGCTCAGGAATGTTGCGCTGGCCGGTTTGAAAAAACGGGTCTTCACGCACACCTGAGAACACCGCATACGGGTACTGCTCGGATGGCAAGGGGCCTTCTCGGTAGTATGGCAGTGGGTCAAAGCCCATCTCTTCAAGTACAGAGGAATACAGCTCTACTTTACCCGAAGGGGTCGCGAAACCAGTCTTTTTATACTTTCGGTATTGCGGTGTTTGCATCTCCATGAATCCAGATTGTTCAAACTCGGCAAACGTGCGCCCTGAACGCGATAACCGGTGGTCCAGCATGTCTTCAAGATTTTCCCAGGGGAACCGGTTTCCAAACCCAAAGCGCTGCGCCAAGTCACACCAGAACTGAAAAGTGCTGGTAGCGTCTGCAGGCGATTCAACGGCTTTTTGTGAAAGTGACAGCCTCGTCGTCCAACTCCAGCTATCAGCGACATGGTTACGTTCGGTGAACACATCCCCTGGTAGCACGTAATCGGCGAGCATGGCTGTCGGCGTCATGAAAATTTCATGAGCAACAATAAGGTCCTGGTTCATCATGGCTTTCAGGATCTGGTGCTGATTGGGGTAACTCATAAGCGCGTTATTGCCGAGCGCAAAAAAGGCTTTTATGGGGTATGGCTCTTCTGTCACCATCGCGCGGAACACTTCTGATGGGTTGGCCATGTGGCAGCCCATGACAATGTCAGCATAAGGGTAACCCCAAACCTTTTCTGTCGGGCCTTTCAATATTTCTGCCGCGCGATAAGTGTAGGCCGGGTGCTTGTCAAATCCAAGCTGCTTTTCCTTCTGCCCTAACGACAATTCTTCATGTAATGCAATTTCCGATTCTGGGATGTAGCCCTGATTGAATCCACCAAGCGATTCACCGCCGACCACGTCGAGGTTGCCGGTAACCGCCCTTAAAATAGAGTGCAGACGAATCGCGGATGTACTCGAGATTTGCATGTCAGTGATGGGAGTCCATGGAATGATAGCGCCATCTGCGTTGGCGTAAGTGCGCGCTGCTTCCGCAATCAGCTCACGATCTACTCCAGTGATTTGCTCGACACGATCTAATGGATATTCATCAACGCGTGCTTTTAGTTCATCCAAGCCCGTGCACCACTCTCCTACAAAGTCCTTGTCGTACAAATCTTCATCAAAGATCACTTTAAGCCAACCCAGACACATAGCTGCATCGGTGCCAGCGCGCAGGCGCAGGTGAAGGTCCGAGACTTCCGCCTGATCAGAGACACGAGGGTCCAGTACAATAACCTTGGCACCACGTGCGCGAGCGGCGTTAATCTGATTATAGATGGGCGTCCAGGAGTGTTTGCGTGGGTTGTGACCAAACAACACGATGCAGTTTGTATTACCAAAGTCCCCCATCGGAAACCAGCCGTAGGTGAACTTGTTGACTGCGGCCGTGTTACCGGCACATAAAGACACACCACTAATCCAATTCGGTGAACCCAACAGATTCATGAAGCGGCGATCCGTTGCATGTGTTGTCTGGGTGTTCCATCCGGATGTTGATACAGCAAACGATTCTGGACCATGCTCATCAACGACCTTTTTTAGACGCTCTGCAATCTCATTCATTGCCTGCTCGTATGAGATCTCCTCCCAATTGTCTTCGCCACGCGCACCTACGCGTTTTAAAGGCACCCGTAACCGATCCGGGTGATTGTGAACGCTGGGTGCCGCAACGCCCTTAAAGCAAATGTTACTGGCGAGCATAGGATTATCGTGAGCAATCACGCGCTTCACTTTCCCGTCTTCGACTTCAGTACGTAGCTGACATCCAATATCGCAAATGGTGCACACTGAATAAGTGGTATCGGCGCTCATAAGACTCTCCTTATATTGCTACAACAGGTGCTGTCAGCGTTTCTAAAATTTGGTCCAAAGGATCTCTACCGCCACGACCCAGTCGTTCCAGCATTTGTTTTTGCACGCCGTGCCAGAGCGGCGCAGCGCGTTTATAGGTGTTTTTACCTTTGCGCGAAAGATGGATTGAGCTCGTTCGAGCATCATCCCCAGCCTTCATGGTGACTAAACCCATCTTTTCGAGCACGCTAATGTGTCTGCCGAGCGTACTGCGTCCAATTGGCTAGCAGCCGCCAAATCTTTCAGGGAGGGTCCTTGAAGGCTGCGAATCATATGTAACTGCGAGAATTGAGTGGCGCTGATGTCCGAAGCAGACATACCCTTGTCATATATTTGCGTCAAATGGTTGGCGGCACTACGCAGGACAATACAGAGACAGGTGGGATTGACGATTTTGTGGGTACCTACATCAATTATTAGGGGTATATACTCACATTAACCTGGCATTGTAAACCCTGCTATATTCAGGAAGCCAATGTGATTCGCACCCAGACATAAGTGCCGGGTATAGGAAGAATTAGATACGTTTTTGTGCAGGCAGCCGGGTACATCTCACTCCTGAAGATAGGATCGAAACTAATTTTCACGGCAAATCTGCCAACACCAGCAACTTACGCCACTGGTCGACTTGAACCAAACCCGGGCGAGTGACTTGATGATTGATACTGTGCAGGTGGGCTAGGATACCTAGCAGGGTTCCTACCCCACCTGCACGCGGATAAGGCGGGTGTTGACCTGCGCGGTTGATACTGGAAAACGAACAACCACGAGCCTGATATTAAGT
>JABIZD010000071.1 GCA_018666555.1 Gammaproteobacteria bacterium | reverse complement strand
CCATTAACCATTAGCCATTAGCCATTAACCATTAGCCATTAGCCATTAGCCATTAACCATTAGCCATTAGCCATTAACCATTAGCCATTAGCCATTAGCCATTAGCCATTAGCCATTAGCCATTAACCATTAGCCATTAACCATTAGCCATTAACCATTAGCCATTAGCCATTAGCCATTAACCATTAGCCATTAACCATTAACCATTAACCATTAACCATTAGCCATTAGCCATTAACCATTAACCATTAACCATTAACCATTAACTATTAACTATTATCGATTAATGATTCACCAGACTATGGTTCCAGGCTATGGTTCCAGACTATGGTTCCAGACTAGGGTTCCAGACGCTGATAGCGTTCTTGCCTGGCAAGCCAACCCTGATCTTCAGCAATTCATCTGTAAATAATGACACGGGTAGCAGCGGATTAAAAAATACCTGAAAGAGTCCCGCAAAAAAAGATGGAGACTCAATCCAAAATACCCAATATTGCACTAGACACACGAACTGAAGACACTACTTAAGACGACTGAACTGGCTTATTCGCTGACGAAACGGTATCCGATACCCCTGATGGTATCAATCATATCATCTGCAGGCGCTAACTTCTTACGTAATGCCCGGATATGGACATCAATATTCCTGGTAACTCTGACAACGCCCTCACCTAAGGCGCGGTGCAGCAATTGTTCGCGGGAGAATGCCCTGCCAGGCTGAGAGGCTAACTGATAAAGTATCTTGAATTCTGTAGCAGTCAGTGGAACGATTTTCCCAGATAACCTGACCTCATGTTTGACTACATCAATCAACAGATCCTTTATCTTAACCCGGTTTTCCTCAGGCCTCTCCCTATAACCCGTTCTTCGTAAAACGGTTCTTACCCTGGCTAATAACTCGCGAGGAGAAAACGGCTTGGTAACATAGTCATCCGCGCCCAGCCCAAGGCCAATAATCACATCAGACTCTTCCTCTTTGGCTGACACCACAATGATGGGAATGGCTTTGGTCAATGAATCGGTGCGGACTTGCTGGCAAACAGAAAGCCCATCAATCCCTGGCAGCATGATGTCCAGGATGATCAGGTCAGGGCCTCGATCATTAATCAGTTGCAGGCCATCTTCTCCAGTCTCTGCCGCAAAGACGGTGTAACCCTCTCGCTGCAGGTTATAAACGATGACATCCCTGATATCTTTTTCGTCTTCAATAACAACTATTTTTGTTGCCTTCATCATTGTCTCATCTCTTTTAAATCCAGGCTCTAGCTCATTACTAATGTTTTTGAAAAACGAGTACGGCATTGGTGCCACCAAACCCAAAACTGTTCGACATAACTGTGTTAACACCGGCTTTGTCAATCCTCGAGCGTACAATTGGCGCAGACTCGAATTCTGGATCAAGGGCATCAATATTAGCAGAGGCACAAATAAAATCGTGCTGCAGCATTAACAGGGAGTAAATAGCCTCGTGAGCTCCGGCTGCACCGAGGGAATGTCCACTGAGTGACTTAGTTGAACTGATTCTAGGGAAATCCTCACCAAACACTCGCCTTACGGCGGCAATCTCCGGAGGATCACCAGCAGGCGTGCTGGTTCCATGGGCATTAATATAGTCAATCGGCGCGGTCAGGTCTGCTGTAGCCAAACGCATGGCCCTTTCTCCACCTTCACCGGATGGGGCAACCATATCATATCCATCCGAAGTGGCCGCATATCCAACCACCTCTGCATAAATACGAGCCCCTCTGGATAGAGCATGCTGCAACTCCTCTATGACTAGAAAGCCAGCTCCACCCGCTATGACAAAGCCATCACGATCCTCATCGTATGCTCTGGAAGCAGTAGCAGGATCATCATTTCTTTTTGTAGACAGAGCACCCATAGCATCAAAAAGGGAGGTCATCGACCAATGCTCTTCCTCTCCACCACCAGCAAAAACAATGTTTTGCTTGCCCAACTGTATCTGTTCCACAGCATTACCAATACAGTGCGCACTAGTCGAGCAGGCGGATGTAATCGAATAGTTTACCCCTTTTATCGAAAATGCCGTCGCCAGGCATGCCGACACAGTCGAACTCATTGTTCGCGTAACTCTATAGGGTCCAATTCGCCTGAGTCCCTTTTCGCGAAGTATATCGGCAGCCTCAGTCAAATTAGATGAGCTCGCCCCTCCCGATCCGGCAATGACACCGGTTTGTGTATGCGATACCTGATCCGGCTCTAATCCTGAGTCTGCAATCGCCTCGGCTAATGCTATATAAGAATACGAAGCGGCATCACCCATAAAACGCTTGAGTTTACGGTCTATTAGCTCATCCGCATTAATATCAATGCTACCCGCAACATGCGAGCGCAGCCCCATTTCAGCATAAGACTCCTGAAATTTAATTCCCGACCGGGTATCGCGCAGAGAGCTTAAAGTCTCGGCAATGTTGTTCCCCAGCGGAGACACAATACCCATACCAGTAACGACTGCTCTTTTCATTAACAACCTCTCTCGTGCTTAAAAATGGAGCTTTAGAAGTCATCCAGCGAAGTAAATAAGCCGCAAGTGACCTTCTCGGCTGTATAAATCACCTTACCGTCGACCAGCACCTTTGAATCGGCGATACCCATGACATTTTTTCCTTCTCGGACGCGGATCATGTCTATTTCGTACTGGACCAGCTTATTGACCGGCAATATCTGACCTCTGAATGCAACCTTGCCACAGCCAAGCGCTCTGCCGACGCCAGCATTTCCCTTCCAGGCCAGATAGAACCCTACCAATTGCCAGAGTGCATCTAATCCGAGACAGCCAGGCATTACCGGATCATCTACAAAGTGGCACTTAAAAAACCAAAGATCAGGATTAATGTCCAATTCCGCTACAATTCGGCCTTTACCAGACTTGCCACCCTCAATATCAATAGAAGTAATACGATCCACCATGAGCATATTACCAATCGGCAGGTGCGCGCCGCCTGGCCCAAACATGTTGCCATGGCCACATTCAAGGAGTTCATCACGACTAAAAGAAGTTCGCGCCAACATTGATTTCGTTGTATCGGTCATAGTTTTTCCCAAGAGCTTTTATAACCTTTAGCCTTGATTCATCTATCAGGGCTTAAGGAACGCGCAGTATAACACTGCGAAACAGGAATTAAACTTTGAGTTTTCGACAATAAACTGGAAACTTAGCGCGGTAGCGTTCAGCAATGCTTCCAAGTCAAACCGATATTCGGGAGAAAGAGATGGTTGTTATCGATAAACTAGCCGTTGTAGATGAGAAAGCCCAGCTAGGAACTGACTGCCATATAGGACCTTTTTGCACGGTGGGCCCGAATGCCAGGATTGGTGATAATACCAAACTAAAAAGCCACGTCGTGATAGAAGGCCATACAACCATTGGTGCTGACTGCGAAATATTCCCCTTCGTAACTCTCGGCATTCAATCTCAGGATCAAAAACATCATGCAGGTTCCGTCTCTTACGCTAAGATCGGTGACCGCAATACCATAAGAGAATTTGTCAGCATCCATAATGGAACTGAAGAAGGCAGCACGACCTCGATTGGAAATGATTGTTCCCTGCTCGCTCATGCCCACGTTGGGCATAACTGTGTTGTCGGTGACCATGTTATTTTCAGCCATAATGCCCTGGCTGGAGGCCATGTCATTATCGGTGATCATGCTAACATTGGCGCCCTGGCGGCAATTCATCAATTCTGCCACATTGGCACTGCGGCCATGGTAGCCGGCATGTCCCGGGTTATTCAGGATGTATTACCCTTTACCATTGCCGAAGGATTTCCTGCCCATATGCGCGTCATCAACAAGATAGGAATGGAACGAGCCGGCTATTCCAGTGAAGAAATTGCCATCGTCAGGAAAACGTTTCGGATGCTGTTCATGCGAGAACAAAGACTCAATGACGCTGCAGCCGAAATTCGAGAGCACTTCCCGGATGACAAAAATGTCGCTCTCATGCTCAACGCCGTTGACGCTTCGCAACGAGGCCTGGCAAGACCAGAAAATGCAACCTATGAAATCAACGTCGGCTAACGCCCTTTTCATCACAAGCACAGAAACAACCACCATGAATAATGACATAAAAGCTGTTCTATGGGACTTTGGCGGCGTACTAACCACCAGTCCATTCGAAGCCTTTGCACGCTATGAAATACAGCACAAATTACCCAAGGATTTCATACGCTCCATCAACGCCACTAATCCGGATAGCAATGCCTGGGCGCTGTTTGAAAGCAGTCAGGTATCTATTGCCGATTTTGACCTGCTGTTTCAAAAAGAGGCCGAACAGATGGGGCACAGTATTCCGGGCAAAGAGGTTCTGGCCCTGCTATCCGGAGATATTCGACCGGCAATGGTCCATGCCCTGGAAGTTATCAAAAAGCACTACCAAGTTGGCTGCATCACTAATAATGTTCGCAGCGGTCAGGGTCCAGGCATGTCAAAATCAGAAACCAAAGCCAACCAGGTGGGCGAAGTCATGTCGCTATTTGATATAGTCATCGAATCCAGCGTGCTTGGAATCCGTAAGCCCAATCCGGAAATATATCAAATAGCCTGCGATCAAATGGGGATCAACCCAAACCAGGCATTATTTATTGACGATCTGGGTATCAATTTGAAACCGGCCCGCGCCCTCGGCATGAAAACGATTAAAGTGCTTGATCAAGAGCAGGCTCTCGACGAATTAGAACAGCAGTTGAACCTGGACCTGCGCTAAACTCCTCCAGTCCTTAAGCATTACTAGACCTTTAAATACTTAGATGGGTTGTATGCTCGCAGGTAATGCCGTATCTGTGATGTATAAGCCTGCTTGAAGGCCTGTGCTTTGAAAATAAGCCTCTGCAACGAATTGATTGTGCTCATCTGCCAAATCACGGTGACAAAGGCTGATTGCACAGCCGCCAAATCCTGCACCCGTCATTCTAGAACCCAAAGTCGCCGCATGCTGGCGACTGATCGTTGTTATAACATCAAGCTCTGGCGAGCTAACATCATAACTGGATTTTAAAGACTCGTGACTCTCGTTCATCAATAGACCCAGCGAGGTAATGTTGGCATCGGCCAGGCACTTAGCTGCCTCTAATACCCGTTGTTGCTCACTGACCAGATGCTGCAAACGACGTTTGAGTGTCGTGCCAGGTAATTTACCCTGGGCCGTTGATAACTGGTTGGGGTCTAGGTTCGCCAAGCCATTTTTCGGTCGGTCATGACCGAGTATTTTCTCAATAGCACGAACCTGCTCCACTCGCTCTGCATATCCAGAGCTTGCTAAAGACCGCGGTGTTGATGTGTCCAATATAATAATACAGTACTCGTCCGGTAACGGATTTAAATGGCTATATTTAAGGGTATTACAATCCAGTTGTATTAAACCACCCAGTAATATGGAAGCCGGATCCATAATCCCAGATGGGATGCCAACGAAATGGTTTTCTGTTCGTTGACAATTCAGGGCCAGTTGCAACCTTAGACCCTTGTCTGATGCAGAGACGGACTCACCCGTCAGGGCAAAATGGTTCGCTAACGCCAGTAGAGCCAGGAAGGAGGATGAACTGGACAACCCACCACTATCTAATGTAGACCTCACTAACAGGTCAAATCCCTTATTGATACTTCGATGGGCGCTCTCGCGCAGCAACCCTTGAGCATAATCACTCCAGTGATCCTGTTTTTTTGTTAATACGTCATGAGGAACGAGGGTCACTAATTCATTATACCGGTCACTGTACACTCTGATCGTCGATCCACCATTGCCTCGAAACAAAGCCGAGGTATTTTGATCGATAGCCATGGGCATTACCTGCCCTCCACAATAATCGATATGTTCACCTATCAGGTTGATCCTACCAGGAGCGATAACCCGGTGACTGGCAGCATGACCAAAAACCGCTTTAAAAGCTTCGTTGAAATCAGGTATTGAAGACATTAATCAATCTCCAAAAAACGATAGCGGGTTTCGTTTAGTCCGACATCTCCCGGTTCCAGGAAAACTGACGGAAAATGTCGATGATTGGGGCTATCGGGAAAGTGCTGCGTCTCGATACAAATTCCCTGGTGGGGTGGGTTTAACCCGTTACCGGTATATACCTGCACACCGGGTTGATTAGTGAACACCTGCATTCGATAGTCCGAGGTGGATAATTCAGCGATTGGGGCTGGATTTTTAGGCGTACTACCCAGCCAGTTACTCCTGACAAAATAGTGATCCAGGCCAGCGAAGGCTTTAATCTGCGGCTGATGCTGTAGCTGTATCATTGCCAACTGACGCGCTTTTCGAAAATCAAATTGGGTGCCTTTAACATCAATATATCTGCCTGTGGGTAACCGTTGAGGGCCAAGCTCAAGTATGCTATCAGCGTCGATAGAAAGGCTGTGGGCATTGATAGTCGCCGACCCGCCGAGATTGTAATAGTTGTGCTGGGTCGAATTGAAAGGCGTATTTTTATCACAAACCGCCTCAACTCTATAAACCAGGTCACTTCCACTGATTCTAATAGTATGGGTCACCTTAAGATTACCTGGATAACCATTGTCGCCATGTTGACTAAAAAGGTTGAATCGAATTGAGTCTAGGTTAGATGTACTGTCCCAGAAGGCCTGGGAAAAAGCCGATTCACCACCATGTAAATGGTGCTGCCCATCATTACTCTGCAGCTGTACCGATTGATCTTGGTCATTATATTGACTGTAGCTCACCCGGCCTGCCATTCGACCGACTGTTGCACCCATATAATGCGGGTCATCAAGGTATGCCTCGATTGACGGCAGTCCCAGAATGACAGGTATCCAGCCTCGGGCACGACTGTTCATGAGGACCTGAGTGGTCCGAGCGCCAAAATTTATGGCGCTGACCCTCAGTAAATCATTGCTAATCGTATACTGTTTAACACGCGGTAGTGAAACCAACACTAACCACCAGAGATTTTGAATACAAAATGCAATTCGCTGTTTTCAGGGATAGTAACCAGCAGCGGTTCATGGATAATTTCACCATCAATTGCCAGTGCCATCTCCATCAGTCTATCGGCCGAAAGGCCAGCAACCTGATTAACAACCTCTTCTATAAAACCTCTGTAAGTCACTGAGCTAATTGTAATTGTGGAACAACCAGCTAGCTTTTCAAGCTCGCCATTTAGGATCAGTGTTGCCATCAGTTCACGACAAAGCAGACATTACTGGCCCGCATCCTGAAGCAGCTTTAATACTCGTGGCGGCGAACACGGCAGGGCCGTAATCGGCAATCCAATCGCATTAGATACTGCACTTCCCACAGCCGCCAGGGGCGGTACTATGCCAGTTTCTCCTACACCTCTGACACCATATGGATGAAATGAATTCGGCACCTCAACAATGATAGTGTCAATGGAGGGCAAATCGGAGGCTAGAGGAATACGATAATCGAGGAATCCAGCATTTTCCATAATTCCGTTTTGGTCGTAAACATATTCCTCATTCAAGGCCCAACCAATGCCCTGAGCCGCACCACCTTGATATTGACCTTCGACATAACCAGGATGAATGGCCTTGCCTGCATCCTGAATAGCCGTATAGCGGACAACATCCGTTTTACCGGTGTCACGATCGACCTGAACATCACACAGGTGCACAGCAAAGCTAGGCCCGGCTCCTCGGGCATTAATATTACCGCGGCCTGATATCTGACCACCTGTTTTTTCCGCAATTGCGCAGACCTCTGCCAGGGTCATTTTATCTTCACCCGCCAGATTGATAGCACTGCCATCCTGCCAATCGACCTGCTCAGAGGTAACATTCCACATTGCCGCAGCTCTTGACTTAAGCTGAGCAACGATGTCCTGGCAGGCTTCAACTACAGCCATACCAGTGGCAAACGTTGTTCGACTGCCGCCTGTGGTTTGATTATAGGCGACATGCTCAGTATCAGTGACAATGGGATTAAGCCGGTCCAGTGGAATACCCAGTTCCTCTGCAGCCATCATCTGCATGGAAGCCCTTGAGCCGCCTATATCAGGAGACCCTTCCAGGATGGTACCAGTACCATCTGGATTCATATTGATTATCACGGAGGACTGCCCACCTATATTAAACCAGAATCCGGCGGCTACACCCCGCCCTTCCCCTTCAGCTAAGGCTGTCTGGTACTGTTTAGATGTTTTCGCTGCCTGCAGACATTCAACCAGACCCACTGCCTTTAACTTTGGCCCATATAGAGTCTGGGTTCCTTCCTTGGCGGCATTCTGCAGCCGAAAATCAATGGGATCCATGGCTAGCCGTTCAGCTAATTCATTCATCACCATTTCTGCAGCAAACTCGGCCTGAGGTGCTCCAGGGGCTCTGTAAGCAGCCACTTTGGCTTTATTGACGACGACGTCAAAACCCTCCACCCACATATTCTCAACATCGTAAGGTGTAAATACGGTCATACACCCGGGCCCCATGGGAGAGCCTTTGAATGCACCCGCTTCGTAATACAAACTTGCCTGCATTGCGACCAGTGTGCCGTCTTTTTTCGCACCAATCTTAATCCGGCTCTGGCTTGCTGAAGCGGGTCCGGATGCCCTGAACACTTCTTCCCTGGTCATTACCATTTTGACTGGCCGACCCGCTTTACGAGACAGTATCAACGCCACCGGTTCAAGATAGACCGTTGTTTTGCCACCAAACCCGCCACCTATTTCACTGGCTGTGACTTTAATCTGGCCTAATTCCATGCCGAGCAATCTAGCCGTACTGGCTCTCACATCGAAATGCCCCTGAGTTGGACACCAGATCGTCGAAGTACCGTTTTCATCAAACCGAACTGTAGTCGCGTGCGGCTCTATGTAACCTTGGTGAACCGTTGGCGTGCTGAATTCCCGTTCGACGATCACGTCGGCCTGCGCAAAACCGGCATCAACATCGCCTTTTTTCAATTCCATCCTTGAAGCAATATTTGATGCGGCACTGGGCGTCTCAGCAAGGCCCTGGGTGAACATGTCCTCATGTAGAATAGCAGCATCAGCACTGATGGCCTGGTCAATACTCATAACAGGCGGAAGCACCTCATACTCTACCTCAATCAATTGCAGAGCTTGAGCCGCCGCCGCTTCTGTCCTTGCAGCCACGGCAACCAGCGCATGACCATGATATAAAACCTTTTTATCTGCCAGGATATTACTTGCCAGATCAACCAAGCCTTTATCTTGGCGACCCTCAGCAAAAGCAGCAGCATTTACCGTTGGGAAGTCTTCAAATCTAGCAATAGCCAGCACATCCGGATGCGCTTCTGCTTTACTGGTATCGAGCTTGGTGATTAAAGCATGGGCGTGCGGACTTCTTAGAATCTTACCCCATATCATGCCCGGTAATGACAGATCAGCCCCATAATTTGCTCGACCGGTAACCTTATCAAAACCATCGGGTCGAATCGTTCTCTGGCCTATATATTTGTATTGTTTCGCTTCGCTCATATCAGGCTCCCTGGTTTAGACTTTTAGCTGAGTCCATCACTGCTTTGATGATTTTATCGTACCCGGTGCAACGACACAGATTACCGGCAAGAAAATACCGTGCTTCTGCCTCGGTCGGATTGGGGTTTTCTTCTAATAGCGCCTTCGTCGAGACTATCAGTCCTGGTGTACAGATCCCGCACTGCAGTGCAGCATGCTCTAGATACTTTTCCTGGATGACATGGAGTTTGTCACTACTGGCAACACCCTCTATGGTACCAATCTTTGCGCCATCAGCCTCAACAGCTAGAACCAGGCAGGAACAAACCAGCCGATCATTTACTGTAACTGAACAGGCGCCACAATCACCTGAGCCACAGCCTTCTTTGGTGCCTGTTAACCCCAGCTCGTTTCTTAGGACATGTAATAGGGTTTGCTGCGGTTCGCACAGGAATTCGACGGTCTCGTCATTAATACGGGTAGTGACATGTGTTTTCATACTTTAATTTTCCTTTGCACGCTGGAAAGCGATACTGGCTGCTCTTTTTGTCAACACACCGACAATGTGTTTACGAAATTCTACTGTACCGCGCCGGTCTGTGATCGGTGTCGCAGCGGCTGTGGCTGCTGCTGCTGCAGCACTAAGATCTGCTGTTCCCAGATCAGTACCGATCAGGCAGGCCGCAGCTTCAGGTACCAACAGTGCGGTGGGTGCGACTGCACCAATGACGACCCGAGCGGAACTGCATATACCGTCTTTGACCGTGACACTAACCGCTGCTCCGGCAACGGCAATATCCATTTCAGTCCTGGGGATAAATCGCAGGTAAGCATCAGCCGTATTGGGCTCTGGTCGAGGTATCTCAATACAACGCAGGAATTCATCCTCCGCCAGACAGTTCCTGCCCACGCCGGTGACAAAATCTTCAGCCTTGACGGTTCTTTCACCGCCAGGACCCAGGATCTGACACATCGCATTCAATGCTATGAGCGCTGGAACCGTGTCCGCAGCCGGAGACGAATTGCATAAATTACCACCCACACTAGCTCTACCCTGCACCTGACTAGACCCAATCAGGTAGGCGGACTCTACCAGACCCGGGAAGAGCGCTTTGATATCCTCTCTGGCAGTCAACGCGGCACAGCACATTGACGGACCCAATAGCAACGCATCCTCTGTCAACTCAGCCTGAGTCATCTCCGCTATTTTTTTAACATCTATAATAACCCGGGGCTCATCAATATTCGCTTGCATCTGAATAATCAGATCAGTCCCCCCTGCCAATATGTTAACCGAACCTGAAGATGCTGCCAGCAGATTAACGGCTTCTTCAATGGATTTCGGCGACTGATATATCATCTCAGCCATAACTTTGTCTCCTACCTGTTTACCATTTAATTCAACGCGGTATATATATACCATTCCATTTCAATCAGCGAAACGAAAGAATCAACAATTGATCATAATTATACCGCTGAGCTGCTCACCCGGAGGTTTGCTTTATTCGCGCAGAATTACCGGGATACAGATATTACACCACAGTCGATAGGCCCGGCTTAACCGGAGCATCCATCCGGTATTAGTCAGCTAGGCCATTAACTGAACAATAGCACCCCATATGCCACCGACGACCAAGGCGATTAAAACCAACTCGGTGAACATGGTTCCCGCAACCCTGGATTGAGGGTCTCTGATATAGGTGATCGCATACCAGGTTCTTGCAAGCAGGTAAACCAGGCCCAGTCCAGCGGCCCAATATTGCCCGATGTAGTAACCATGAATCCAAAGCGCAGGTATAAAAACAACCAACTTCTCCAGGGTATTATAATGAACCCGGAAAGTTCTTTCGAAAACTTCGTTACCCGTCGTTGCCGGTGCTGTAATACCATATTTTCCGCGAGCTCTGCCAACTAGAATCCCGAAGATACTAAATTGCAGCAGTGCCAGCAGGGAAATCAAAGATACCCATTCCATATCACGCTCTCTTACAGTTAAAATACTATTGTGTATTGATCGTTAGGGTCTGGCAATCTTTTATAAGGGAAATGCATCGGCAATGCTCCCTATATAATTCTTTACCCAGGGATTTCCTCGCGATTGAGGTGCTCTCAAACCAGATGCACAATAACTGGAAGCACTATAAAAAGAAGCACTATAAAAACAAGCACTATAAAAACAAGCACTATAAAAAACGCTTACAAATCGACTTGAAATGCGAACCCGCATGACAAGTCAGCTGCTGCCTTGGAGGATAATTTGAAAATCAGACCCGCTGTGCTCGCCGATGCTGAATCCATCGCTAGTTTCAATCAAGCCATGGCCATGGAAACAGAAGCCAAACAGCTTGCTGAGGCGACCATTCTTGAAGGCGTACGTCGACAACTTACCGACCAAACGCTCGGTTTTTACCTTGTAGCTGAAGTAGATTCAAAAGCCATTGGCTGCCTTGGCATTACCTTCGAATGGAGCGACTGGCGCTGCGGTTTATTCTGGTGGATCCAGAGTGTCTATGTTGACCCGGCATACCGAAATAAGGGCGCTTTCACGCAGCTTTATGGACAGGTAAAAGACCTGGCCAGTCACCAGAAAGAGGTAATAGGCATCAGATTGTATGCGGAAAAAGAAAATACCAGGGCCATAAGAACTTACCTGCGATTAGGCATGAGTGAAACGCCTTACCGTATTCTTGAAGAGGAATTTACTGACTCGAGCAAAAAGTCATGAGCCACCCTCGATGCCTATAGAACCCTATCCAACCTCAAAGCTGATCTATGATGAGCTATATACTCACTCAGGCAGGGCCAGGCCGGGTCTCGGGCATATCTCTAGCTACCTGAAAAAAAACACGGTTAATCAATTACATCGTAAAAGCGAACTGGCTGAACTAGCCATCCGCACCCTCGGAATCACTTTTACTGTCTATGATGAAGGCCAGAATATTGACCGAGAATGGCCCTTTGATATTGTTCCCAGGACAATCTTTCAAAGCGAATGGCAACGGATTGAAATTGGCCTGAAACAGCGTCTTAGGGCACTCAATCATTTTATCGATGACATCTACAATGAGCAGGAGATCATTGCGGATAATGTGTTCCCAGAAGCGCTATTGAAGTCCTGCAAGGATTTCCGCCCGGAATGCGTTGGTATGCGACCAAAATACGGTGTCTGGGCACATATTTGCGGCACAGATCTGATTAGAGATGCTGATGGTACCCTGTATGTTCTCGAAGATAACCTGCGCGTTCCATCAGGTGTATCCTATATGCTGGAAAACAGGAATATCAGTAAACGCATACTACCGGAATTACTGAATCGATATGAGGTAAGACCGATGGATGACTATCCATCACAACTTCTTGACATCCTCAGCTCTATATCGCCCAAGCCCGGTAAGTTTCCGGAAATCGTGGTGCTGACCCCGGGTATCTACAACTCAGCCTATTTTGAGCATGCCTTCCTGGCTCAGCGTATGGGTGCAGAACTCGTTGAAGGCCCAGACCTGATGGTGGCAAGCGACGACTGCGTCTACATGAAAACCGTAGAAGGCCCATCTAAGGTCGATGTGATCTATCGACGGATCGATGACCTTTTCCTGGATCCAGAGGCATTTCGAAGCGATTCCACTCTCGGTGTAAACGGTCTAATGCGCGCCTGGAAAAAGGGTAATGTGGCAATTGCAAACGCACCAGGCGTTGGCGTAGCCGATGACAAGGTTGTTTATACATATGTACCTGAGATGATCCGGTACTATTTGAACGAAGACCCTATTCTTCCGAATGTGCCGAGTTATTTATGTTCTGATGCAGACCAGCAACGGTACGTCCTGGACCATATCGAAGATCTGGTGGTCAAGCCAGCCAACGAATCAGGCGGTTACGGCATGTACATAGGTCCCAGGGAAACCAAACGGCGTACAACCCAGTTCAAGAAATTAATCAAAGCCAACCCCAGAAATTACATGGCCCAGCCGATTATTAACTTATCAACCGTACCGACGTTGTGCGGGCCAGCACTTGAACCACGACATGTAGACCTGAGGCCCTTCATTCTTCAGGGTGACCGAAGCTTCGTTACCGCGGGCGGGCTGACTCGAGTCGCATTGGTGAAGGGCTCCCTGGTGGTAAATTCATCTCAGGGCGGAGGTAGCAAGGATACCTGGATCCTGGAAGACACAAAAAACGCGAGGCCCAGGCATGCTGTCTAGAGTCGCTGAGCGTTTGTACTGGTTTGGACGCTATCAGGAACGTACAGAAAACATAGCAAGGCTCCTGTCAGTTTATACCAACCTGGTGCTGGACCTGCCGAGAGATGGATTTGCATGGGAGAGCCTTGTCAGCATCACCGGCTTCGAGCACGCCTTCAAGAGACGCTTCACTCATGCCAGTGAAAGAAACGTCGTTAAGTTTCTCCTCGAAGATCCCACCTGCTCATTACGATACTGTGTCCGCATGGCTCGGGAGAATGCCCGTACCAGCCGCGACCTGATGCCGAATGAAGCCTGGCAGAAAATCAATGAGTTGCACCTGTACCTGTCCGAAGACGTGCAACAACGCCTCAAGAGAGAGGGTCGTTATGAGTTCCTCTCCAGAGTGATCGATATTTCTCTTGAATTAACTGGATATCTCAATGGCAGCATGAGCGAGCACCTTCCCCACCACTTCATTAAAATGGGGTCCTATCTAGAGAGAGCAGACATGACAACGCGGATCATCGATGTCGCCTGCCTTAACTTCCTGGAACCGAAAGAAAGGCAATTAACAGAATACGACAACATCCTATGGATGGGCGTACTCAAATCCTTGAACGCATACCAGATGTACCGTCAACACGTGCAGGAAAGAGTCAATGGCGAAGATGTAGCCGAGTTCCTGCTCAAAGACCGATTTTTCCCGCGAGCAGTAGCGCATTGCCTGAGCCAGGTAGCCAGTAGTTTTGCCCAACTACAGAGGAACGATAAACCGCATCGAAAAGTGAATAGAACACTACGTCGTATTGACAAGGCTGATATGGAATTGTTGCTCGATCAAAACAAGTTGCACGACTTTATCGACCTGATTCAGCTTGACCTTTCGCGTCTACACGCTGACTTAAGCTCAACCTGGTTAAAATAAAAACTCATTTCCCTGACGCGTTATCGATCTTATCCCATGCCTGGCTCCAGGCAATTGGTGGCATATTTCCGAAAGCCTCCCGTAAGCTATTATCCCAAGCGCTATTTAACTGTCGCAAATACTCACTGGATTCCTCGAACCGATATCGACGTTCTACCACGAGGCTGTCGGTATAATACATAAGCACCTCTATCGGCGGACCGACGGACAAGTTACTTCTCATGGTCGAATCCATCGAAACCAGGCCACTGAGCGCGGCAGTCTCCATGGGTATATCCTGGTTGATGATTCGATCCAGAATCGGCTTACCATATTTACTTTCGCCAATCTGCAGAAACGACGTATCACGAGAGGTGGTAATATGATTTCCCTGCGGATAGATGAGAAAGGCAGCGTGTTTTCCGCCCTGTATCTGCCCACCGATGATAAAACTTGCTTCAAAGGACTTACCGCCACCGGTATGCTTAGCCTGCTGTTCCAGGGAAACCATACCCACATAATCGGCGGCTTCCTCAAGCGATTGAACGCTACAAAAACTGTCCGTAGCCCCCTGTACAACATCCTTTTTTATCTGGCCTATCACCGCCTGGGTTGTTGCTAGATTACCCGATGAAAGCACAACCAATTGCCGTTCGTTGGGTATCCCATAAGCATACATCTTCGAATACGTGGAAACATTGTCGAGGCCCGCATTTGTTCTCGAATCACTAACGAAACAAAGCCCAGCATCCATCCTGATGGCAACACAATAAGTCATATCAAAGCTTACCGCTATGCAAGCGTACAACGCGGATTAAGCTGGCCGGAAACACCGTGTCCATTTCGGAAACCTTTTATTTTGTTAGCTTGTGCAGACATACCAGACCCTGTTGATAAGGTCAGCCTCTGTCCTATTTAATACTAAATTTTTATTGCTAGACATTTTATTACTAGCTATTTTTTATTAGCTACTTTTTACTACATGCTTTTACTACCTACTTTTTACTAGCTACTTTTTACTACATGCTTTTTACTACATGCTTTTTACTACATGCTTTTTACTACATGCTTTTTACTACATGCTTTTTACTACATTGTTGCAGTCACTGTTTGCGATTTTTTAGACCCGGCCAGATATTTTTCAATTTTATCTTTTGCCT
>JABIZD010000187.1 GCA_018666555.1 Gammaproteobacteria bacterium | reverse complement strand
TTAAGGATTAAGGATTAAGGATTAAGGATTAAGGATTAAGGATTAAGGATTAACAAAATAATTCAAGCGTGCTGGTTACACCTGAAAAAGCTGCTTCTCAATATCCTTGAACGACTTAAATTCAAGGGCATTACCAGTTGGGTCTAAAAAGAACAGCGTTGCCTGTTCGCCTGGTAAACCTTTAAACCTGATATAAGGCTCGATCATAAATTCTATCCCAGCTGCGATTAGCCGTTCAGCCAGTGCTTCCCAGTCCGGCATTTCAAGCACCACGCCTAGATGGGGTACCGGCACAGCCTGACTGTCTACTGGATTGGTATATAGCTTCAAGCGGTTATTCTCACCGATGCCGGGGTCATGATGTATCACTAACTGGTGGCCAAAAAGGTTGAAATCTACCCAGTCATCGCTGCTTCGACCCTCTGTGCAGTTCAAGACATCACCATAAAATTCACGGGACTCCTGAAGGTTCCTGGCAGGGATAGCAACATGAAAAGGACTGAGTTTCATAGGGACTCCTTAATCGAAAAAGCAAAATTCGAATAGAACTGTATCATGTGCTGGACTGTAAAATTTACACTTCGCCCTGGCACACTGCAGTATCCTGTCTAACTCGACTGGCCACATCACAGTACCAGTATTGCAACAAAACTTTTTCTATCTGGAATAATCACCACTGGGTCTGGGCTGGTTTATCTGACATTACTTTCGATCAAAGCTTTTCGGGATAACGTCGTCATTCATGAATCGGATCCTCCATGAGGTTGCTCAAGCTGCCTAATCGCAGCGGAAGCACCCAGCCCTATCCAAATAAAAGTATAACCAACTAATCCTATGAGCATGGCCAACGGGGTACCGTAAGCTTCAGCCAATGCACCAATCAATAAAGCCCCAAGGGGCATCAGACTATAGGTAATAGTGTGAATTCCCAAAACGCGACCCCGCAACTGGTCAGGCACTTCAAACTGCAATGCCGTGGCAGAAAGAATCAAGAATACAGACAAGCCAGCCGCTGAAAATAAAACAAACAGTAACGCCAGTGAATAACTGGGCAACATCGTCGAGACCGCAAAAGCGGAAAGCATGACGGTAGAAAAGGCCGCGGCAGCGAGCATCGTTCTGCCATATCGTGGACCCGGGTTGATTGCGCCCGAAATAACAGTACCCACAATTGACCCAACTCCAGAGGCCGACATCAGTAGTCCAAAACCCTTAGGGCCCGCACCTAACAAGTCTGCAAATGCTGGCATGAGTTGCTGATAAGCACTGAGAAAGAACATGCTGGCATAGCAAAGCAGAATCAAATTTCGAAACAGTGGATTAATCACGATGAACCGCAACCCTTCCATTATCTGGCTCAATGGCGAACTCCCCTGAATTCCAGGCAATCGAAGGCTAATCCGCAGCAGCACAATCAACATGACTAAATAACCCAGCGCAGCCAGCGAAAAAACTAACGCCGTGTTAAAGGCGGCTATCACCAAGCCTGCTACTGCAGGGACCACCATCCGGGTCAACTGCCATAGTACCGAGTTCAGTGCGACTGCGGACAACAATGCATCCCGATTAATAAGATGAGGGAAAAAAGCCTGACGGGTGGGTCCGTCTATGCCGGTTACCGTTGAGATAACAGCAGCAAGCAGCCAGATCTGGACAACACTGATCAGGCCAAAGGCATCCAGGCAGGCTAATAGAACAAGAACCAGAATCTGCAGCCAGGTCGTCATCAGGAGCACACTGCGTTTCTCAAAGCGATCCGCAATGACGCCTCCAACCATGGTCATAACGATCGCCGGGAGCGCCATCGCTGCACCAAGAATACCCAAATCAAGGACTGAGCCAGACAGATCAAACACTAACCAACCCATAGCAACGGCAGCTATCTGCCAACCACCCACCGAGCCCAACGACGCCAGCCAATAGCGTCTATAAAGACTGAAAGTCAAGGCCGGATAACGGTCAGTGATCAGCTTTAGCAAATTCAGATGACTCCTTTAGACTAACCGTTGCAGACTAAAGTGTTCTACGAACAGGGTAGAGCGTAGTGAAATTATCAGCAAAAAAAAGCTGCCGATCGAATGCTGTCAGCGCCTCGGTAGAGCTCAGGAAGCGGCCGATAGGGTCTCGGCCACCTTCAGCGTGGGGATAATCAGAAGAGAACATATAAAGGTGCGCGCTAGATTCAGACACAATTTGAGCCACATTCTCGAATGGATAGGGCGTGAATCTCAATTGCATTTCAGCCTGTTGTGACGGTGTCCGGGACATCTTTGCCAGCTGAGGTTCCGATTTTGCCCAAATATCTACGGCATGATCAAGACGCCGTAACATATCCGGAACCCAACCTGCACCGATTTCGATGACACCCCCCATCAGCGTCGGATGACTTTCCAACACACCATCGAGAATCATCGCAGATATAAACTGATGTGCAGCAAAATGAATCACGGTGAGATCCTTGCTACCAATGACCTCAGCACCCCCCCGAGCACTCGTCGCATCTAGTCGACCATCGTTCATCCAGGCATCACCTATGGTCAATGGCGCACTGCCCACATGAAGAATAAATGGCAACCCTGCTTCCGCCAGACAAGCCCAGATGGCTTCATTACCAGGATGGCCCGGTGAACGACCTGCAGGCGCATCGGCAGGAATCCAGACAGCACCTAAGCCTAGCTGCTTGACATGTTCGAGCTCTTTGAGGGCCCGAGCCGTGTCCTGTAAAGGAACCATGGCGACACCGATCAGGCGATTATCAGCCGAGCAAAAATCCGCCATGGCACGATTATGGGCGGCAGCACCACCATAGGCTACCTCAAGGTCATTGTCAGGATCAAAGATAAGTCGAGCGCAGAAAGAGGAGAAGACCACCTGCTCTCTAAAACCCAGGAGGTTCAGAGCCTGGCCACGCTCGGGGCCGTTAAAAGAACCCAATGCCTCATGCCATTTAGGACCCCTGGTAAGGTTATCTCCCAATTCAAGCAGTTCGCGCACCCGATCCGGGTGATGGCCCTGCTTCTGAACATATTCGCCAGGGTTAAACTGGCCTACCAGGGCCGCCCCGAGGTCGGGGAGCCACTTTTTGGTTCGAATGTCGGCATGGCTGGAGAGAAAATCAGGCAACTCCAGCAGGTGACTATCGGCATCAAATATGATTCGATCACCAGCGTAGGTCATAACACCTCCATTATCGACTGCCTTGCCAGCATCAGAATCGTAGACTGGCCTTCATAAGCCTGTGACAACACAATTCAACCCATCCAAATACCCGGTTCGCCTGACTCAACGGTCTTTTCTGTCAGAATAAACCATGTTTTCGGCAACGAGGCAATCGATACCAAAAAGGGTTGCAGAAAAGATTTCAACTGTCCGGACAAATAAGCCGGTCGCCTGCGCTTCTATCTGATGACACCACTACACAAATCCAAACCGGAATACGATTACCCTTGCGGAAGTCTCAATCGAGTCTGCCGTTACCGATCGTTTCAGATTTTAACCCTGAACCTTGATCTCACAGCCTTAACCAAGTGCTTCATCAACAATAAATAAATCAGTCAGCAATGCTCTTAGATGAATGGATGCGTTCAGGTTATCAACTAGCTGGGAGCTAATCGAACTCTGGGAAAGTAATAGTCCCACAGCCGCTTGACTGGTTTTTGCGTCATTCGCCAGCACATCGATAAAAGCGCGGTAGGAATCCACCTGACTCGGATTTACCTGCTCGACTTGCTTGGTCGTTATTTCTGCAATATCAGTTAATGCCTTATCCAGATCACTGAGATAGGCATAAATTTCCTCTTCATGGGCCGGTCTTGGACCCGCAGATTTTTCATGACCCTGGGCTGCATAGGCCAGCATGAACTCATAAGCTGACTCGATGCTGTTAATGCGATCGTCAAACAATCCGTTATTATCACTCACCATCAATCGGTTCCCTTTTTTCTAATACCCTCATTCCAGAATCATGCTCGCGAAAAATTTCCTGTGGAGCGACCTTAGTTGAAATCATCGATCGCAGATAAGCTATTTTTTCAGGTCGTAACGCAAAATAAATATGAATCATAACAACTGACAAAAGGAACAATGCTGCGAACCCATGCGCAACGTACACGAACCCCCAATTTTCAGCCGACAACCAATACAGATCTCGCTGCCACCAGGGCGTATCAATCTTCACCATCATCAAACATCCCGTGATGATGGTAACAATGACCAGAATGGTAACACCATGGTGCATGAGTTTCTGTGCTGGCAGGTATTTGTTCGGTTTTATCCGTTCTGTATTTGAAACGTCCGCTGGCCGCTCTCTAATCCCACGTATTTCTCTTATGTCCTCGAAACCGAAAAACATACTACTCATATTCTGCCAGAACCAGGCCCGAACAATATGCAGTAAAACCAACCCGGCTAACAGGATGCCGGACACCCAATGAATCGTAACCCACGCAAATTTAATACCAATTATGGGTAAAAACCCAGTTGCCAGCAGAATCAGCGCTGACATCGCAACTAGCCAGTGAAAACAGATATCAATCAACACATGCCGCGCCACTTGGGGTTGTGCAGCTATTGACGCTTTAGCCTCGGTGCCATCATCGATCATCTACAGTACATTCTCTATTTGGGCTGCTCAATGCGCCACATATAAAGGGCATGCAAGACAATGGCAGTGGTGGTCACAAAGAAAAACACCGCCAACAGATCCCAGGACACACCTTCCAATACGGACTGCCCCCAGGCATCTGAACTGTAGCGGAGCACTGTCACAGGCTAACTATTGCGTATCGCACGTTTAACCAGGTTTTCCAGCAAAGGGATCTTGAAATGATTGTAATTCAGTGGCGTAGCGCCACGTATCGCTGACTTGCCGGCCAGGGCTGCAATTTCATCATCCACAGGACTGCCCTTGACCACGCTCTCAACTACGGTCAGCCGTTTTGGCACACACTCAACGCCGCTGCAAGCGATGCGAACATCTTCGATAGTGCCATTATTCAATCTCATCGCACAGGCAACATTGACCAGAGCAAAGTCCCAGGTGTTACGGTCGGCAACCTTTTCAAAATAAAAATTCGCCCCTGCCCAACGGTCTGGAATCTGAATTGCTGTAAGGATTTCGTTTTCTTCCAATACCGTCATACGCTCTATGTCGACGGCCGGGCCGATAAAAAAGTCTTCGGCTTTGACGCTGCGCTGCCCCTCGGGGCCATGGATCAGGCAGGTTGCATCTAGCGCTACCAAGGCCGGCGCAGTATCTGAAGGAGACACGGCAACACACCTGTCAGCTGCAAAAAGGCAATGCTCACGATTCATGCCTTCGGGGGTGTCGGCATAGCATTTTTTACCACCAGCACGATAGCAATCCAAGCCGGCACGATAATACCAGCAACGTGCATCCTGGCAGAGATTGCCGCCAATAGTACTGACATTGCGTATCTGCGGGCTGGCTACATGGCTGGCTGCCTCTGCCAGTAAATTATATCGAGACTTAACCAGATCACTATTAGCAATCTCGGTGAGGGTGGTTGTAGCGCCTATTTCAATGCCTTCCGCTGTTTCCCTTATGCCCTTGAGTGAATCAATGGCAAGCAAGTCTATTAAAGCCACTGGATTTTTGACTCTATCTTTAAACCAGTCAAGGCTGTCATTACCCCCTGCCATGAGCCAGGCATCCTTGCCCAGGCGTGCTGTCAGGTTGAGTGCATTTTCCAGGTTAGCGGGCTGATACAGATCAAACCCTCGCATCATGTCTTTAGTCATGGGTTCTTCTCCCTAGAAAGTATTGATCGCCAAAGGGCCATGCGACTGATCACGACCGCTGGTTGCATTCACAATCATATCGGGAACAATCGGAATTCTATTAAAGTAATGGCCACCAAGCGCATCAGAAATAGCACACAACAGAGCTGCTGCTGCACACCCCATCACCGGTTCACCGATACCCCTGGAGCCCACTGGATTCATCGGGTCTGCAATATCAACTGCTGTTGTACGCATTTCCAGGGGCAGATCCAGGTAAGTTGTAAGTTTTGAATCGTTTACACCTACCGCCGCTGGTAGGCCATTTTGCGGATCATAAACATGACGTTCTTTAGTCGCCATACCAAAACCCATCACCGCACCACCCTTGATCTGTTGATCCAGACCCATGGGGTGCAACACCGTCCCGCAGTCCACGGAACCAACATAATCTAATATTTCATAAGCCCCTGTCTCTATATCGAGTTCGATCTGGATAAAACCGGCAGCAAAAGCTGGCGGCGTGCCCTCGGATTCCAGGTTATCCTTGGCTACCCCGATAAGACCCGTTCCAGCCAGCCCCGCGACCGACGTTTTAGTCATGGCGTTGAGATCCTCGGGGGCTTCCTGGCCACTGTATTTGCCACCGATGTCGATAGCACGCTGTGCAGCCGCGGCATAGCTCAGACTCTTCGAGGGATCTGCTATAGAAAATACCTTTTCATCACCTATGTCATAGTCACCGGCGGTACCACCGAAATCCATTGCAGCGATTTCCTTTAACTTATTTACGGCATCCATAGCAGCCACATAATTGGTTCGGGTCATGGTATAAGAGGTATTGCTACCGAACTGGGCAAGATTCCAGGGCAGATGCTTGCGACTATCTCCTCTGACAACCACACACGAATTCCAGTCGCATTTAAGTACTTCTGCAGCAACGCGAGAGGTTGCTGTATGCGAATAAGTACCCAGGTTACCAACCCCGGTATGGATATGTAATTTGCCCTCCGGTGTAAGCACAACGAGACCATCATACCCCTTAGAACCGGCGCTGTGATAAGCCTGGCCAACACCTATGCCCATGACTTTGGAACCATTTTTCTTTCCGCTGAGTTTTTTCTTTTCCTGCCAACCAAATTTTGCAGCGCCCTTTTCAAGTGCTTCATTAAGATAAGCACTGGTAAGACCGCGCTGCTTTGGACCATATCGAGTGTCATTATCAGGATCATTGAGAGCACGAATGGCGACCCGGTCTATGCCAAGGTGCTTCGCCGCTTTATCAAGCAGGGGTTCAATAACACAAGCCAACTGATTTTGACCCGGGCCTCGCTGAGGTACTCTTGGTGGTGTATTGGTTGCTACCGGGATCCCCTTGAAAGTCATAGCCTTGGGCGTATATACCAGCGCCAGGGCATCACCCGCTGACATAAAGTCATTGAAACCGGTATCAGGACCATTATCCTGAACAATATGAAGATCGGCAGCCAGCATACGACCATTTTCTGCAAAGCCCAACCTGACTCTACCCTGGAAACCTGGCCTGGCGGCACCAACAAAGAATTCTTCCGCCCGACTGACTCGCATCATCACCGGTCGATTAATCTTCTTAGATAGATGCGCAGGGATGGACATTTCAGTATAGGCATATCCTTTCGAACCAAACCCACCGCCACAATATTCACCAATAAAGACAAGATCCTCGGGTTTTATTCCTATCATCCCGGCCAGAAATGGATGGGTAAAACTCTGACTTTGCGAGGAGCCGTGGACAATACACTTACCATTTTGCCAGTAAGCCAACGCTGAGCGAGGCTCAAGACAGTGATGCGATGTCCCGGCTGTCACGAAGGTCTCATCAATGACGTATTGTGCTTCTTTAAAGTTACCTTCTACATCCCCGTAAGACCATTCGGCCTGAGCCTGCCCCATGGGTAACTGTCCTTCCTCAACCGCTGCAAAGTCTCTAGCTGACCACTTGGTGTCCTCGATAGCGGGAGGATTACCGGAGCTTCCACGAGAGACCACATTCCCGTCCGTTCGCGCATTAGCACCTCCAGGATAGAGACTCTCCAGAGGGTCGACAGTAAAGGGCAATGGCTCCCATTCTATTTTTATTTTTTCCAGTGCATCCTGAGCAAGGGTTTCACTCTCTGCCGCTAAAGCCAAAATGGGTTCACCAACATAGTGAGGTTCATTGGTCAGGGTCGGTTTCTGCGGCGACACTACCGGTGGCAGATCATCGGCTGTCAAGATGCCAATGACCCCTGGCATCGCCAGGGCTTCACTGGTATCCATACGCTTGACTCTCGCATGCGGCATCGGACTACTGAGCAGGCGAGCGAAAACCATGCCTTCTACCCTGAAATCTTCAGCATACTTTGCTTTGCCGGTGACTTTTGCCACGATATCCGGTGGTGTGAAGTTCTTACCCAGTAATTTATAGTTATTCATATCAGCTTGTCCTCGCTGCACGCATCACGGAATTCAGATAATGATCATAGGCGCCACAGCGGCACAGGTTGCCTGACATTGCCCGTCGCGCCTCATCCCGAGTTGGACTGGGATTGACTTTGAGAAGACCTACTGCAGACAGAACCTGACCTGGGGTGCAAAAACCACACTGCGGACCCAGCTCATCTACAAAGGCCTGCTGAACTGGATGAAGATCACCATTGGCTGCCTGCAGTCCTTCGATGGTGGTGACCTGCCGACCTCTGACGCCATGACTCAGCGTCGAACAGGAATAGGTCGGTACATCGTCAATTAAAATGGTACAGGCACCACATTCTCCGCGGTCACAACCCAATTTGGTCCCAGTAAGACCGAGTTTGTATCGTAGTGTCATGGCGAGTGTTTCTTGCGGAAGCACATCAACCCGCCTGGATTTACCATTGATATTCAGTGTGATCAATCTCTCAACAGTACCCGCAATGCCTGTTGTGGAGGAAGTCTCTGCGGAGCATCCAGCCAATGTGCCTAGCATGGACCCGGATGCGACCGTGGCCCCGGTAGCGATGATTCCCTTAATAAAACTCCTTCGAGAAACTCGAGCCGATCTAGACTTCGGCGTATCGCCTGCTCCCAGTGGTGTATAAAATTCAGGTTCCATAAATCGTTTCCTAAACCTTTGCGTTGTTGCTCACACTCTATCCAGATAAAACGGATGGGGTCAAGCACTTCTGGTTATTTGCCTGCAGGGCCGTATTCGCACCCCTCTTAATCCATTTACCAGCAGGCCAGCAATGGTATAGCGCTACCCCCAGTCTGGAACAGCCGACTTCCTGATCCTTATCACCTGCGCCAGTGCCTTGAGGTAAGGCAAAACAGATTGGTTGCGGTAAATCAGTAATGGGTATTAATATTCCGCTCAAACTCAGCGGATCAGACCCGATTATCATCTATAACAAGATAGCGTCCTTTTACAAAGCCATCAAAAAAGTGTGCCAGCATGGGATGATCAATTGGCTCCTCACCTGAGTATGCCTCCAGATTTCGCTGGGCTACGTAGGTGGTATGATCGGATTCATGTACAAGGACGTGATACCAGGGTGCATTCTTAGGGGGTTTAGAAACAGCCATTTTCTCGTACCATACATTCGAACCCAGGAATACCGGATCAACCCTATAGATCACACCCCGGTAGGCAAAGCGCTGGTGTCTGATCTGTTCGCCGCTACTAAATAAAGCACCCATTACTGACATTGAAATTCCTGAATGATCGATCCTGATAAACAACGCTACTCAACCCCCCTAACGCTGCAACATAACCCTGTACTGCGACCAGTCAAGACACGACTCGCATCGACTCTGATTAAGGGTATGACCAATCGGGCTGCTGTCGACTCTTTACAGCTGCAGCTGGCATGATTACCCCCTATAGATCACTGGGTAAACGATTATTTGAGGCAATAGAGGCGCCACTTTTCCGATACTGAGCCTTTCTCTCTTCACTGAACTGATCAATCTCTTCCTTTGGGACCCCGAATGAGATGCCACGTTCCACTCCAGGTCTTGCACGCACCCGCTTCACCCATTCCAGCACACGAGGCTTGCCGGTAATATCAACCTTCGCCCATTTCCATGAACGTATCCAACACCAGATTGAAATATCGGCAATGGTAAAATCATCACCGCAGACATAGTCATGGAACTCAAGCTGTCGGTCCAGCACCGCGACCAGTCTCAGTGCCTCAGTACCGAATCTCTGGATCGGGTGCTTCTTCTGGTCATCCGTCGCGTCAGCAATATATCGGGTATAACTCAACTTGTTGCCAAATATGGGACCGATATTAGCTGCCTGCCAATACAGCCACTGAATTACCTGCCATCGATCTTGCCCCTGCGGAAATAAAGCGGTTGGAAAGGTTTCTCCCAAATACTGCAGGATAGCACAGCTTTCCATAAGCGCTTTACCATCGTGCACCATGGCCGGGATCTTCTGGTTTGGACATATATCAGTAAATTCCTTCGAAAACTGACCGCCTTTAGATAAATCGATGCTGTGCAATTGAAATTCAGGTAAATCAACACCGGCTTCCAAAAGCTCCTCGATCATGATCGAGATTTTCCAGCCGTTTGGTGTTGCAGCCGTATAAAAATCGAGACTCATCATGAATTCCTACTATCAAGTGTCTCAAATCTTACCTCGGTTGCATTCAAATCCCCAACCAAGGGCATCTCTGAATTGGTTTTTCCGGGTTGTCTCAGCTACCAGCTGGTCTATTCAATAGCAGGCATGGGTCATGGCACCTTCCGGAAAAATCTTCCGCTCAGTCACTGAATCACTAAACTCAATCTAGCCAGTCTGGTTTCGGTTCGGCTCCTGAGACTGTCTGGAAAACACCAGACGAATTCCAGCACCTTTAACTATTGCCTAATCCATGAATTACCTCAGCAATAGCCCAGAGAGAAACGGCCTACAGACTCATAGCAAACCCTATGGTTCATTGTTGAGTGAGGACCCAGAACTCCGATAACCAGGCCCCATCTAATCGCTCAGCTGCCTTTAGATGGTTAGGCTACTGGTCAATTCAGGCATACTTATTGTTCAATTCAGGCATACTTATCAATTTAAGGGCCTGTCAATTCCAATCAGGCTATACTCATATCAATAATGCCTTCATTTTAGGGTAGAGGAAAACACAGGCCATGGTAGAAGCCCAATATAGCGGTACAACAGCAGCCCAACTGACCACGACTATTGGCCAGCACCTCGATACTGTAGCAACCAAAAACCCGGCTCATCCGGCACTCATCGTACCGCATCAAAATATTCGCTGGAGTTACCAAGAATTTGTCAGCGAAGTGGACCGATTCGCTAAAGGATTACTTTCTCTAGGCATTAATCCGGGTGACCGTGTTGGGATCTGGTCACCGAATCGTTATGAATGGGTACTAACGCAATTTGCAACGGCAAAAATCGGCGCCATCATGGTCTGCATCAATCCAGCCTATCGGTTATACGAACTTGAATACGCTCTGAATAAAGTCAGTTGTAGGGCGATCGTTGCCGCCGAAAGTTTCAAGACCAGTTACTATCTAAAAATGCTGCAAGAACTGGCGCCGGAACTAAATGACTGCGTTCCCGGGCATCTTAAGTCGGAAAAGTTACCGGACCTCGAGATCGTTATCCGTATGGGCGATGAACCATCAGATGGGATGTTTAACTTTGCTGCTGTATGCCAGCAGGGCGGAGTCGAAGAGTCTGATAGACTAGCGCAACTTGCTGCAACGCTGCAGCCCAGTGATAACATCAATATCCAGTTTACCAGCGGCACAACTGGAATGCCGAAAGGGGCTACCCTTTCCCATACCAATATTCTCAACAATGCTTATCATGCTGGTAATACCATGCACATGACGGCCGACGATATCCTCTGCATACCGGTTCCCATGTATCATTGCTTTGGTATGGTGCTTGGTACACTACTATGCGTCGCGCAGGGTGCAACCATGGTGCTGCCCTGCGAAGTATTCGATCCGGGCCCTGTACTGCAGGCTGTGCAGGATGAGAAATGTACAGCGCTGCATGGCGTACCTACCATGTTTATTGCCGAACTGGATTTACCGTCTTTTGACGAATTTGATGTCAGTACACTTCGAACTGGCATTATCGCTGGCTCTACCTGCCCAATCGAACTGATGAAAAGGTTGATCAGCGATATGGAGCTAACAGAAATCGTCATAGGCTACGGCCAGACAGAGTGCAGCCCCCTTAATTCAATGACCACGATTGAAGATACATTTGAACACAGGGTAACCACCGTAGGCAGACCCCACACCAACTGGGAGATGAAAATAATCCGGGAAGATGGTTCAACCTGTGGGTTGGGCGAGACCGGGGAGGTATGTTCGCGCGGCTATGGTGTCATGCATGGCTACTGGGGTGACGAGGAAAAAACAGCCGATACAATTGATGCTCTAGGCTGGCTACATTCAGGCGATCTCGGTGAGATGGATGAAGATGGCTTTGTAAAAATAACAGGTCGTATTAAAGACATGATTATCCGTGGTGGAGAAAATATCTATCCGCGAGAAATCGAAGAATTCCTATATACGCACGCTGAAATCCAGGAGGTTCAGGTGTTCGGGCTGCCTGATGAAAGATATGGTGAGCAGGTCGGTGCCTGGATTCAATTAAAAGAAGGCTCGAACCTTTCTGACATGGATATCCGGGAATTCTGTGCTGGCCAAATCACTCATTTCAAGGTGCCAAAGCATATTAAAATGGTGAATGACTTTCCCATGACTGTCACCGGGAAAATGCAAAAATTCGTCATGCGCGATGCGTTTGCCGATGAACTAGGGCTTTCATAGCGCTTGATCGCTACTCCCCAAACTAGCCGTGAGTCCAGGTACGAGTAAGAGTCCAAGCCCTGATTGAAGGATCAGGGTTTATAGACTAATGGTTCAAGCTATCGGCCAGGATTTCAAGGCTAGCAAGTCTAGTCCTCCATAATGCCACCCAGTCGCTCTGATGCCTCAGCGAACTCAGACATGAACTCGAAAACGACGGCACGAGCGCTGACGGTGGTATTCATCAAGCCGACGCCCTGACCGACCCAATAGGTAGCCAGTTTTTTCGCTCCCGGATCACCAGCCTCAGCTAATTTGTCAATTCTGGCCAGTGCAGGGCCACTGATAAGACCCTGCAGCGGCATCGGTAACGGCTCGGGCGCACCTTCTAATTGCCATGCATCTGTCCAGGGTGAGCGCAGTTGTCGGGTATATTTACCGGTCCGGCTTCGTGACCGAACCGTTTGTCGAGAACTGGCAGAAAGAAATTTTTCCTTTATCACCGGTGCAGTTTCGGCTTCAGCTGTGGTCAGCCAGACTGAGCCTGTCCATGCCCCTTCTGCACCCATCGCCATACAGGCTGCCATCTGTTTACCGGTTACTATACCGCCCGCCGCCAGAACAGGAATGTTGCGATCGTATTCCCGCAGCGACTCAAGCACTTCAGGAACCAGCACTAAGGTGGAAACCTCGCCACAGTGACCGCCCGCTTCAGTGCCAGCAACAATTAGAATATCAACTCCTGCGTCTGCATGCTTAATCGCATGTTCCCTGGCACCGGTAAGCGCACCGACGACGACACCATGCTCTCTGGCACGATCGATCATGGATTGAGGTGGCACGCCCAGTGCGTTGACGATCATCTTGATGGGATGTGAGAAAGCAACATCCATAGTGGCAGCGATTCCTTCCTCACGCATGTTATTACCGAAATCCTGGTCTACCTGGTGATCCCATAACCCAGCTGTGTCAATACCATTACTGGCGAGTATTTGCTCAACGTGGCGTCTGTGTTCCGGGGGAACGCGAGCTTCAATCTCCTCAGCAGTATATTCCCCTTTCTTATCACTCATACTGGTAGGAACAATCAGGTCAATGCCATAAGGTTTACCGTCGATATGTTCGTCGATCCAGTCAAGTTCTATCGCCAAAGACTCAGGCGTATGTCCAACTGCACCGAGAACGCCAAAACCACCTGCCTTGCTGACTTCGACAACCACATCACGACAATGACTAAAAGCACACAATGGAAATTCAACACCCAGCATCTCGCACACTTCTGATTTCATTATTTCCTCCTCATCACTAAAACAGGGATAATCGCCTGAACCTGACAGAATATGCAAACAAGTAGGCAAATTGGCCGACGCTATCTGCCAACTATGAGTATTAAAGAGGTCATTAACGACCTCTTTAATTGTTTACCCGCGTTTTAACAGAACAAACCAACCAAAGAGAGCCAATCCAAACCAGGCAGGGTGACGGATTAGGATTCGTCCTGATTAGTCTTGCCGGATGCAACCATTATCTGGGCAATCAAGTCTGCGCGAACCGTTGATGCATGTTGCTCGATCGACGCACATTCGTCCGGACTCAAGCCCAAGCGACCGAGAACTTCACTATTGGCCTCTCCCAATACCGGCGGATCACCTTTAACGCTGCCCGGCGTTTCACTGAGCGACACCAGATTACCTACGGTTTTTCTTTTGCCTAGTCCGGGGATCTCTACCTCAGTGACATATTGATTAACAACACACTGCTCATCTGCTAGCACCTCACTCCAGTCTCTGGCCCTCTCCCATATGATTTCGGGCTGCGTATACAGAAAATCTTCCCATTGCTGCGTCGTTTTATCAGAAAAAATTTCTGTGAGGCGATCTCGCACCTGCTTGGAGTCTTCCTCGGTCAAGCCTGCGCCTAAACGTTGCCCGGGGGTCTGGAATCGAGGATCGATGGCCAGGTCAAAGGCTTCCGAGAAAATACAAAAAGCATCCCAGGCCTCAAAAGCCATGGTTTGAGCGATCATGATGGCACCACCGTCTTTGGTGCGATATATCCCATAAGGACCTTTTATATTGGGATGGTGATTGCCGTCCCGGGTTAAGGTTGCACCGGTCATACTGACATGAGTCAATTCCCATTGCTGTAACCAGAGCGTTGCACCAAGCGCGCTGGTCTGAACCCGCTGGCTGATCTGGTATCTCTGTCTGGCAAGTAAAGCGGTGACAACACCCAACGCAAGCTGCATTGCCCCACTGGTATCGACAATAATCGCACCTGCCAGGCTCGGTTCCCGGTCAGCATATCCAGTATGATTCACCAGACCACCCCGAGTGGCGGCAACACCATCAAGCATAGCCTTATCGCGATCCGGCCCTGCTGGCCCAAAACCGTTTACCGAGGCATAGATCAGGTCCGGGTATCGACCATGCAGTTCATCATAGGAAAGGCCCATCTTGAGCAGTGCAGGTTCACGATAATTGGTCAAAAAAACATCTGCCCCAGCCAGCAAAAGATGCAATGCCTGCAGACCAGCTTCAGTTGCTACATCAAGGCACACCGATCGCTTGCCACGATTAACAGCTACATACTGGGGACCAATTGTTCCCTCAGGGGTTTCATTCTGGCGACCCCGGCCATATCGACTGGCATCGCCCATAGGCGGTTCGACCTTGATCACCTCCGCACCCATATCACGAAGATAAAGCGCTGCTGCCGGTCCCTGCACAGCGACGGTCATTTCTATCACGGTAAATCCTTCCAGCGGTTCAGGCATGCAGTCTCCTTATTAGCATTAGCGCTGACTCATGAGCACGATTGTAGCTAGGCATCAAAAATTCCTAATAATGACACAGATAACTACTCTTGTTGCATGATAATCGGTCCCGGGACCCTCAAAAAATCTTCTCGTCAAAACCGTCTAGACTCATGAATGTTTACCCCACAAGACCACCAAATCTACTACAGGAGTGGGCCTTTCGGCCAGCGCTAACCGACTGGCCGGAAAACGGAATCTGAATCGTAGCTGAGTTCCTGCTCAAGCAGGTGTTAACTGAGCTTATCAGTCTCAAGCTGTGCAAGTGGCTTTGCTCTTGCCACAACTCGGACAAGCTGGACAGCCTCAGCAATAACCAAGCGAACAGGTCACTGTTATTTTTAAAATAACACGGAGGATACAACCAAGCAGATGCTGATGTTGGTTTTGAACCGAATAGGGAGGCTATGAATAGCCTAGCTAGAGTTCCAAAGGGATCAGGGTTATCTCATGACTCTGATGCAGGACCGGCAAATGTCTTGAGTAACTGGTACCAGCCTGATCCTTTTATTTTAATGGGTAACCGGCCCAGCTTTTGCCTTGTTTGGGTATGGAACAAACGACCTTCCCATGCCGTTGGATCAGCCTGCCACTGATTAAGCACTCGCTCGGCCTGATCATAACTATCTGCTTCAACTTAGTAGACAGAAAGATAGTCAGACACGGTTTGACCATCAAGATGAGGGCCAGACAGCTTGTAAACGCTGCCCTTGACGAAACCGGGACATTGACTGGTGTCTTCAATATGCTGGTCAATGAACCATTCATCAAAAACAGCCTGATCCCCATCGCTAATTGGCTCACAGAGTCCTATCAATACATAGCGAGGCATTATTAGACCTTGTCTTCAGGACTAATCGCGACCAGCCAACCTTGATGGCGCGAGCTGCCCTGCCGGGTCAGGATTGTTCCCGACCCACACACACATTTGCGGGTCAGCCTCTTTTATATCACCAGAGAGATGCTGGCCCTGAGTGTTAAAAATACCCACTCTGTTACCATTGCTCAAACGGATATTTCCATCTTGATCGAGCTCGTATAACGTTTCTGGATCAAAGGGGTGATTTACAGAAGCCATTATTCACCCACCCATTCGGACAGCTTAGTATGTAACCAGCGTACTTTACCTTCCTGGTAACCCGACAGGGTTACCCCGGATTTATAGGTGGACTCTAAGCCCATCTGCACCTTAGGCATATTAAAAGAATCCTGGTCAAACACCTTGCCCAGGAAACCCAGTGCGCTGGACCATTTTTCATCTTCTTTCAACCAGTGAATTTTCGCTGCTGGAGGCCGCTCACCTTGAAATGGTGCCAATTGAAGGCATTCCATAATTGCACTGCGATGATCATTACCATTAGGACGAAATCGATAGACGATTTTATTGAACGCACCCCAGGGATGAAAATTAGGAAATAGGGTGTAGTCAATACTGTCGACTATTTCTGCATCGCAGTACTCATCGACCTTGCTCCCGGCATCGGCGCGCAGGCCCTCCCTGCTGATGGCAGCCATAAATGCCCTGATGTTCATACCCTCTGGAATCTCCGGAACTGCCGCATCATGGGCCAGGTCCATCATGGCTCGAAGCATTCCCTCAGGTTCAACTTCGTAGTCCAGCAAAGGGCTGGGCGTAATGCCAGGCGTAATGACACGCGAACAGTTATCCCAAATATCGACCTGGCTGTTGACGTCACCAATACCTCTTAATATCTGCGGATGAGTCGCATTGACATGGTACGCCTCGCAAAATGCTTCCTGGGCTATTTTCCAGTTACAGGGCATTATCTTGGCAACATGTGCCTGCTTGTATAGTGCCCCCAGGTCCCAGCGTTCGAACTGAGACTTCATATCCTTAATGTGTTCCTC
>JABIZD010000074.1 GCA_018666555.1 Gammaproteobacteria bacterium | reverse complement strand
TGGTTCAGCGTACATAGATATGGTTCAGCGTACATAGATATGGTTCAGCGTACATAGATATGGTTCAGCGTACATAGATATGGTTCAGCGTACATAGATCTAGTTCAGCGTACATAGATATGGTTCGGCGTACATGGATCTAGTTCAGCGTACATAGATATAGTTCAGTATATATAGAGAGGATGACCAATGGATTTAGGGGTTAAAGGAAAAGTCGCCATCATCACTGGTGGTAGTGATGGTATCGGCAGAGCGGCTGCAGAAAGGTTATCTGCAGAAGGAGCATTGGTTGCTCTGGTGTCCAGGACGCAGGCTAATCTGGATGTGACGGCAAAAGAAATTAGTGATATTACCGGCAATGAAGTGATTGGAATTGGCACTGATGTGCGCAGCGAAGCGGCAGTTGAGTCGATGGTTGAGGCGGTTGTTTCACGCTGGGGTCGAGTCGATATTCTCGTCAACAATGCGGGAACTTCTTCTTTTGCCCGGTTCGAGAAGATGACCAACGAACAGGTTGAAGATGATTTTACCTTGAAGGTCATGGGCGCAATATACTGCACTCGGCATGCGCTACCACACCTTAAGAAAAGCCAAGGTGCGATCTGCAATACCACCACACCCGGGGGTAAAGCAGCTGGAATGGGTAGTCAGCCAACTGATCTGTCGAGAGCATCAGGTATTTCTCTGACCAAGACCTGGTCCAAGGAATTTGCTGCAGAGGGTGTTCGAGTCAATACAGTTTGTGTGGGATTACTGAAAAGTCGCCAACATGTCCTGCGTTGGGAAACGGCCAATCAAAAGGATGCAACCTATAGCCTGGAGGATCACTACCAGAAAATGGGTCAGAATATTCCCATGGGGCGGGTAGGAGAAGCATCTGAAGCTGGCGATGTTATCGCATTCATGTGTTCAGCACTGGCAAGCTACGTCACAGGTACAGCGATCAATGTCGATGGTGGATCATCCCCCGTAGTCTAGGCATATCGAGAGGGAATCAGTTAGGTTGATGCAATGATTACCGAATCGGCCTCAGCTTCGCTCTCCTGGCTTAATCCTCAAGCCAGGTTTCTGCTTCGGTTTTAGTCCAAGAGAAAGGTCGATTTGACAGAAAGCCGGCTAATCCGGTAATCCCAGAACACGTTTGGCGATAATATTTCGCTGAATCTCGTTACTGCCACTGTAGATGGACGCGGCTCTGGAGAAGAAAAATTTCTTGTTCATTTCTCTTTCCGGAATAGTGAAATTCTCGTCGATGCCAAAAGCGCGCGAACCATGCAGGCGAGTTAGCAGATCGTTATAGTCCTGTTCCAGTTCTGTGCTCATGACCTTGAATATGGAGGTTGCCGGGCCAGGTGTCGCTCCGTCCATGGACTCTGAAACCACGCGTCGTTGGGTTAGATGTAAGGCCAGTGAGTCCATTTCATATTTGAGAATCTCATCTCGGGTGGCAGCATTATCTATTTTCCCCTGCATCTCTCCGAGGAATGATTTTGCGATTTCCGGTAAGCTAGACGCCTTTTCTTTAGCGCTGCCGGAAACCAGGGATTCCATGCCTGACCGTTCATGCTGCAACAGTCTCTTACCAACGGTCCAGCCACGATTTAGTTCGCCAACCAGATCCTCGCGGGCAGCCCGGGCGTTGTCAAAAAAGGTCTCATTAAAAGGGGATTCACCGCTGAGGAGTTTAATGGGTTTGACGGTAACACCAGCTTGATCCATGGGTAACAACATGAAACTAATCCCTTCATGCTTGGACGCTTGTTTGTCAGTACGCACCAGGATGAACATCCAGTTCGCATTGTGCGCGCCTGAGGTCCAGATTTTCTGGCCGTTGATCACGTAGTGGTCACCTTCCAGTTCCGCTTGTGTTTGCAGGCTAGCCAAATCAGACCCGGAACCTGGTTCGCTGTAGCCCTGGCACCATTCAACTTCAGCACGGGCAATTCTAGGTAGATGTCTTTGTTTTTGCTCTTCAGTCCCAAATTCCAAAAGGGTTGGGCCTATCATTGATGTACCAAAGCTGGACAGTGCAGGCCTGGCCTGCAAACGCTGCATTTCTTCGATGAGGACAACATATTCTGGGGTAGAAAGACCTCCACCGCCGTAGGCTTTGGGCCAGTTAGGGACTGTCCAGCCTTTTTCCGTCATGCGCTGCAACCACAGGCGTGTATCCGGATCATTAATTTGAATTTTGGTGCTGCCATTGGATACTTCACCCGGACCTCTAGCGCCAGGAGGGCAGTTCTGTTCCAGCCAGGCTCTGGTTTCTTCTCTGAACGAGTCTAGTGACATGTCTATTATTCCCAGTTACTTGACCGTTAAAGCTATCAAAAGAACTTTTGGACGGCAATCTTTATCTGGAACAGGCCATCATACCTTGGCTGTGGTGCAATGAACGTTAGCTTGAACTCGGCGCATGTTAAATAATCTTGTTTCTGGCCGGGCTATTTTTCCTTTAGCTGAAAGCGGAGCCTTGTTTCAGCGGGTGCATTTGTATCGTCGACAGATTGTGTCAACTGGATTAGCAGATGACATCTGTAGAGATGGCTTGTTGCCCGGCAGGATCAAGATCCTGATGTCAGTAAAAGCGCTCACCATTTTGCGCTTGGAACAGTCTTGAAATCTCAATCAATGATGAAGCTGAGAGGGCCGGATCGGTTCAGTCAGGTTACTCTGGTAGGCCGCCGACCTGATTCTGGATCAGCATCGTCAGAATTTGTAACGATTTCATTTTGCCATGATCCAGTTGCCATCATCTCATGGAGAATCTCAACCGCATCCCATATATCGGAATAACGCAGGTACAAAGGTGCAATACCAAAGCGGACAGTATCAGGCGCCCGAAAATCACCGATTACGCCGGCATTAATCAGTGCTTTCATAATTGGATAACCGTGTTCATGTGCAAAGGAGACATGACTACCTCGTTGTTCTGCATGCTCTGGGCTGATCAAATCGAACCCGTATGACGGGCAGCGTTGTTCCATCAGATCGATTAGTAGTTGCCCCAAGGCTATTGACTTTCTACGCAGGGCGCAGATGTCGACCTGCTTAAAGGTTTCCAGCCCGACGTTAACCAGGGCAAGACTGACTATCGGCTGGGTACCGCTTAACATTTGCCCGATACCCGGCGTAGGACGATAGTCTCGTTCAAAGGCAAACGGCTCGGCATGGCTCCACCAGCCCGTGAGTGGTTGCTGGACCTGGTTGTGGTGTCTAGTTGCCATGAAAATGTAGGCGGGACTGCCAGGGCCTCCATTCAGGTATTTGTAGGTGCAGCCGATAGCAAAATCGACTCCACAGGCATTCAAATCAACTTCCAGGGCGCCTGCTGAATGACATAAATCCCAGATAGAGATAGCACCGGCACGGTGAGTTTTGTCAGTGATGCTTGCCATATCCAGAAGCCTACCGGTCTTATAATGTACCTGGGTTAAACAGACCGCTGCGACCTCGTCATTGATAGCAGCCTCGATGTCGTCTGCTTCGGCATAACGGATGGTGTAATCAGGATTAAGTTGCGCCAGCAGCCCCTGGGTAATGTAATTATTAGTAGGGAAATTACTACTTTCCAGTAGCACTACTTTTCTGTCGGGTCGCAGTTGTAGTGCCGCAGCCAGCGCTTTGTACAGGTTGATGCTGGTCGAGTCAGTGACGACGACCTCACCGGGCGCCGCGCCAATGAGGCCGGCAACACGATCACCAAGCTTATAGGGTAAGTCAAACCAACCGGCATCATTCCAGCTCTGTATTAAGCCCAGGCCCCATTGCTGTTCGACAGTCTGGTAGGCTTGAGAGAGCGCCTGCCGGGGCATTGCTCCCAAGGAATTCCCATCGAGGTAAATCACGCCATCAGCGATAGAAAATTCATCGCGTGATGTTGCCAGTTGATCCTGTTGGTCCAGCGACTGGCAATCTTGTCGGGTTATCATTTTCATAAGAAATCAGGTTTTGATAGTTTGATCCAAGCAGTTTATATTATATTGCCCGCTTGCGGTTATCGGTGGTTTAAACTACTAGATCCAACCTGTTTTAACTATCAGGATTGTCCACAGAAATGACCACAACATCACCGCAACCAGCAGATCATGCGATAACAGAGACTATTCACCGCGCTGAATTGGTCATCAGTTGCGCTGCCTTCAACGACAATTTGCTGTTCTTTACTGATGCGCTTGGTTTCAAAGTGGATTCTATATCTCCAGCGGATGATCCCAGGTTTGCCCAGATCAGTGGATTTGGGCAGTGTATTCAATTGCGATACGGCGAGGATCCGTCACAGCCGATTACCCTGCGTCTTCTCTATCTGCATGATGGCATTACCGAAAAAGATGAAAGAATACTGCTTGCGCCGAATGGTACCCGGATTGCTCTCGTTCCAGTCTGTGATGAGCTTGATTTACCGCCGATCTGTCAGTCGTTTGTGTTGAGTAGCATTGCCGGCCCTTTGAGCTGGAACGAAGGACGGGCAGGGATGTCATATCGAGACCTCATTCCTGAGCGGCAGGGAGGACGGTTTATCGCTTCACATATTCGGATAGAAGAGGGCGGGCCAGTCGCAGACTACAATCATTATCATAATATCCGTTTTCAGATGATCTATTGTTATAAAGGCTGGGTTCGAGTTGCTTACCAGGGCCAGGGGCCTGACTTTGTTCTGCTTCCAGGTGACTGTGTGACTCAACCACCCGGGATACGTCACCGCGTCTTAGAATGCTCACCTGGCCTTGAAGTAATAGAAATCAGCTGCCCTGGAGAGCACCAGACTTATGCGGACCATGACATTGAATTACCCGAGCAGCAATTAGATCTTGAACGGCTGTATGCTGGCCAAAGTTTTGTTCGGCATGAGCGTGAAAAGTCGCAATGGGGGGCTTGGCGCCTACCCGGGTTTGAAGCGCTTGATATGGGTATAGCACAGGCAAGCCGTGGTCTGGCAGCTGCCTTTCAGGTTCGAACTTGCCAATCCGATGCAGGCATGGCTACAGTCGTCAAGCACGATGAAGAGTTTCTCTTTGTTTTCGTACTGACGGGTCAGGTAAACCTGCTTTGCGAATCTTTTGGTGAGAACCAGCTTGCTGCTGGCGATGCCTGTGTTATCCCTGCAGGTCATAGTCATGCGCTGATAAACTGTTCGAATCAGTTAGAATTTTTGGAAGTAAGAATGTCAGCAGAATTCAGTCAGGTGAATGAATCCATGGATTTACAAGCGTTGCAGGCAATGGCCGGGTGAGCTAGGTCCCGCTGGACCAGCCACGTGCTCAGCCTGGCTTACCTCATTGGTATTACCGGGTTATGTGGCGCAAGCACGCTGATATCCCAGGTTTGGGATGGTTCGGCTCGACACGCAGCCATCGTCGGTCAGGACGCCATGTTCAACGGGGGTGGCGTCTTATTCGCGGCCCTGACTTCCTGGTTTCTTGCTCAATCCATGCCTTTCAGCAGCACCTATATGGTTACTTTCGGTATCATTATATTTGTTATTCTGCTGATGTTGATCTCAGATTTCACCGTCCCCTCAGATTCTGAGGGCGCCTCTGAAACAAACAGCCCGACTGAATGGAATAGTCGCATTATCCTGATAGGGGTCAGCCTGCTGTTATATATGATGGCAAAATCTCTGTTTTTATCTGGGCCCCGCAGTACTTCACAGAAAAATTTGAACATACGGCGGAATCGACAGGTGGGCAGTTTATGTCGAATGTCTTTTCGGCAGCACTGATTGGTTCAGTTGCCGGCACCTGGCTTGTTTCCCGGGTTGATATTAAGTATCTGGTTCACGGCTTCATACCCGTGTCCCTGATTGCCACCACATTGCTCACATGGGTGGAATCTCTGGACGCGATGCTGATGCTGGCTTTTGTTTACGGCATTTCGGTTTCTGCTACGTTTAATGCCTATGTTGCCTTTTCTCTTTCGCAACTGAGTTCGCCTACACATCGAAATATAGCCTATAGGCTGCTCATGTCCGCTCTAGGGTCATCTTTTGCTCCCCTGTTCAGCAGTATGATGGTAGAAACAACAGGCTCGATGGAAACAGCACTTGTCGCCTGCGCTGTAACCTTGGTTGTAGTCGCACTTATATTAGCCATTGTTGAGATCCTGTCGCAGCGTCATTTAAAAAAATCAACTTGGGGTGTGAGTAGGTAGTCTTACCTGCTGACGATTCGCTGAGAAGGAAGTATAGAGCCGACTAGAGATATGGCTTTGATTGCTTAACTGAATTCAGGTGTGAGCAGCTTAGCAGGCAATACACAGCATGACCGGCATAGCTGGCGATGGCCTGGTTAGTCATCCGATTGCTGCAATTGATTCCGACCGGCTTTCTTGGCTTTATACAGGGCAACGTCTGCTTTTTTCAATACCGTCTCGGCAGTTTCAGCACGGCTCGATTTCTGGGCTACACCGATACTGATGGTGACTGAAACTGTTTCTTTTGCGGCGCGGTAAGAACCTCTTACTCGCTCAGCATGATCGCTCTTTTCTGTATCAGGTCGTTTTATTTGTCGAATGACCATCTCATAGTCCTGAATAGATTTTCTGACTTCTTCCAGGAAGAAGCTGGCATCATGCATCTCCCTGCCAGGGAATACGATGGAAAATTCCTCGCCACCATAACGATAGACTTTACCTGAACCCCTTACTTGCCGCAGTTTGCGAGAAACCATCTGAAGGACCTGATCGCCAACATCATGGCCATGCTTATCATTGAATTTCTTGAAATGGTCAATATCCAGCATTGCGATACTGAATTTCCGTCCGAGAATCAGTAGATTTTCGTTTAAGGCACGGCGTTGCGGTAAGCCGGTCAACTCATCGAGATAAGCCATTTGGTGTGAATCTCTCAGGATGGTGAAAGCCATCCACATTGCCGAGGCCATGATCAAGGCATCGCTGGCGTTATCTATTTGCAATAGCGGGCCTGCTAATACTGCGATGGTAGCGGTGAATATCACTCTTGCTGTCGAGGATCTCTGCCAGTAGACAGAAATGAGGAGAGCTAGCCCATTGAGGCCAAGGATAATACTGAGCAATGGATTAAAGGGAGAGTATACAAGCAGGTCCTGAATCGGCTCAGGGATATTGGCAATATCGGTTGTGATCAATGTTTGCACCAGGGCCGGATCAAAGTGCCAAAGCGCATAGAGGCCGGCAGGCTGGAGCAGAATGAACGCCAGGCGCCAAAGGCCGATGGAGGTAAAAATCCCGCGTTCCTGGTAGCCCAGTATCAGGATGACGTTTGCCGGGAAAAGACCGAACATAATCAGGTTGATGTACGTCTCGGGGAAGGCAAGGCTGGGGATGCCTGTTAATAGCGTCACCAGTATAGTGACATAAAATAGCCGGCTGCGATTGAATACCAGTGACAGCAGTAATAGCAAAGCGAGCGAAAGATGAGGTCCTATTTGCCAGACCTGATTGGGTATAGCGGGTAGTTGATGGAGATTGGCAAGGGAAAAATAAATTCCGCCGATGATGACAGCGGGCATCAGTAAAGGCGATATCAGAGTTAGGATGAGCTGCCTGGGCATGACGGGAATGATACCGTAATCCTGGACACTTTGGAGAATTACAGAGTGACTTTAATAACCCATGATGGGTAACCCTGGCCAAGCGTGAATTTATTCGCGGATAGGCTGTTATGGCAGTCATCGGGGTTTGCCTGCAAGCGGTGCAGTAATCCAGGCTTTTTATTTTGGTGTCCATAGGCTGGCATCGACATCAGTCAGGCCAAACACCTGCCATCCCGGTCTAAGTTCACCGGCCGGTTCTCGGCTCAGGCCATCGCCCGGGTTTGTCGATAAGGCCTGCTGAATTCCCCAGCGGGTTATATTCTGGACGCCTTTCATTTCATTCATTTCTGCAAGGCTGCAGAATCGGGCATCGGCGGTTTCCTCGCCATCAAAATGAGGTTCGCCTGATTGGTAAATCAGGCGGAATATCATATAGAGGTTGTTGACTGCACCACCCGCCATATGCCGAAATCCGATGACATCGCTCACCGTTGCGGTAATAGCTGATTCTTCAAATACTTCCCGCTGTACGGCTATAGCGAGTGGTTCGTCATGTTCTGCATAGCCACCTGGAAGTTGCCACATACCTGCGAAAGGTTCCTGGCCTCGTTTTACCAGAAGTGCTTTAGCTATTCCCGCATCCTCGCGTATTACTACACCGGCGCAGCCGATCGAGAAAATGCCATAGTCTATGAAGCCGCAATCGATATCTGGGCAGGCGATACGTTCCCGGCCACCATCGAGGCGACGAGTAAGACGATTGGCGCAACGCGGGCAGTAAGTGATATTAGTGATGGTTTTTCTCCTAGTATTTTCAGCCCCATAGGGTGACTGCGGAATTTGCTTGGATCGGTGCGGTTAATTGGTATTCTGAACTTGGTCCTGGTCTCTTAAAGTAACACAGGAGAACATCGTAAAAGTAATTTATCCTTGCCCCCCACCTGGTACGCAGGTTCGGTTTTTGTTTGGTCGTTGTCGCAGCAAGGCGAGGCACCGATTTAAGCGGTTTAGCGCAGTTCTGTTTGTGATGATGCATTTGCCTGGGCAGGGCGTTACCATTTTAATTGGGCTTAACGCATACTCATAGGCAGGCGGTTTTGCTCGAGCCGTTCACGCAGGACTTAAGGATGTAACTTGCAGGTAGGACCCGGACCTAGAAGTAAATTTTTTTATGGCTGGACCATTGTATTGGTTGGCGCCATTTTAACTTTTCTTGGCACCGGTTTTTATTCTTATTCTCGGGGCGTGTTTTTGCCGTCTCTGGCGGAAGAACTGGCGGCTGGTAGCCGCTTCGCCATCGCCATGGGGTTTTCCATCGCTGCGGTGACCAGTGCTGTCCTGGCGCCATTTCTTGGCAAGGTTCTTGATAGTTTTTCGCCGAGGAAAGTTATATTAATTGGCATCGCCATTGTTTCAATTTCTTATCTGTTGCTTGCAGTCTGCCAGACCCTATGGCAGTTCTATCTGATTATAGGAATCGGTATGGGAACGGGCATGAGTTGTATGGGAAACCTTGCCTGGCATCGGACCATTATTTCGTGGTTTGACCACTGGCGTGGTAGGGCCATCGCCCTGGGTGTTCTCGGTGCTTCTCTGGCCGGGGTTGTCATGCCGCCGTTAGTGACAGCAATGGTAGCGGAAATCGGCTGGCGGTCTAGCTTTGCTATTTTTGCCATTATTGTTATGAGTCTGCTGACTCCGCTGGTTTATTACCTGCTGAAGGATCGACCTGAGGAGATCGGTGAGGTACGTGACGGCAAGGCCTATCGATCTAAGCTGACGGATATCAGGGCCTCGTCAGAATCAGAAGATCGGCTTTGGCACTGGCGAGAAATGTTACGTACACCGGCTTTTTGGAGTATTGGTATGATGTTTGGTGCCATGGGGTGTGTTTACTCGGCTACCATGTTGCATCTATTTGGGCACCTAAAAGATATTGATTTGTCGGGTAGTGAGGCGGCTTATGTCTTATCGATTACGGCGTTATTCGCAGCCCTGGGGAAACCTGCAGTGGGATGGATGGCGGACGCTTTGGGTGCCAGGATTACCATCTGGATAGCCCTTATAGTTCATGTGATCGGGCTTTTGTTGTTTTCGTTTGGTTCTGGTTTTGTGATGTCGCTGATTGCTGGTGGAATCTATGGGTTTGGCTATGCAGGCATGAGTCCGCTGCGTAGCTTCTCGTTATCGGTGGCTATCGGTAACCGATCGTTTGGCGCCGCTAATGGCGTGCTACGGCTGGTGGAGTTGCCGCTAGTAATATCAGCTTCGCCTCTGGCCGGTTATATCTATGATACCACTGGAAGCTATCGAATCGCCTTTTTGATCCTTGCAGGATTAATGTTGGTCTGTTGCATAGGGCCATTTTTTATTAAGGCCGGTGGCGCCAGACAGAGAGCCCTGAATTCGAGTCCTGCTTAAGTTCAGTAACAAACAAATGAACGTCAAGGCTGGATTACGCTCAGGGCCATTCCATCCATACCTGGGTCTGCGCCGCCCTTCAAGCCGGTGTCAGTTAATTCGATGCCGTGGACGCCGGCAATTCCAAAAGACAGCGGCGAGCGAATGACTTCATAACCTTGCTTAAGCAGAGGCTCAACACTGTATTGCGGGATTCGGTTCATAATGTCAATGAGATTGCTGGTGGAGGAAAATCTGGGTGCGGCGACAGCATCACTCATGGACATGCCAAAATCAATGACATTCAGCAGCGCCTGCAGGACCCCCATAGCTATCTGGGTGCCGCCGGGTGCACCTAGCACGATACGTGGCTTGTCATGGTTAAAGACGATGGTTGGGCACAGCGAACTGAATCGGCTCTTGCCGGGTGCCACTGATCCGGTACGACCGGGGCGAGGGTCGAACACTCCCATGCAGCCGTTATACATAAAGCCAAGGCCGGGGGTTATGACGCCTGATGGCATGCCCAGAGAGTGCGTCATGGTGACGCAATTACCTTTTGCATCGATAACAGCGACATGGGTGGTATCAGGTGATTCCTTTTGCGGATTAAACCTTTCGACATGCATTCTTTCACCGGATTTGATTCGATCAGCTAGAGAAGTGGCATAGTGTTTACTGATAAGCCTGTCAATCGGTACATCAACAAAAGCAGGATCTCCAATATGCGCTTCTTTATCTGCCGTAGCTGCTTTCATTACTTCACAGACGGTTTGAATGTAATGTGAAGAATTATGGCCCATGCCTTTGAGGTCAAAGTTTTCCAGGGTATTCATCATCTGCAATAACATCATGCCGCCTCCCGGAGGGCGGTTTGTTGCGATGTCCATACCGCGATATGAACTTTGTAGAGGTTGATATTCAGTCGTGTTGTAACGCTGCAAGTCTTGCAGACTCAAAAGCCCACCCTGTTCTGCCATATCACTGGCTATCTGCTCTGCAATTTCACCCCGGTAAAAGATATCAGGGCCGTGTCGGGCAATTCGTTCAAGGGTGTTGGCCATATCTTTGTTAATGATTTTCTGGCCAATCGCCTTGAAGGATCCATCAGGTTCAAAATAGAGGCTTCTACCTGTAGAGGAAAAGCCAAGGCGCTGCGCTACCGGCACTCGGCCAAGGCTCGCACCGCTGGTCCACCAGGAATGGACTCGGGGCCTGATAATAAAACCCTTTCGGGCATACTGGATTGCATCAGCGCAGATATCCTGCCAGTCCCAGCTACCGTAGTTTTCAATGGCTTGAGCGTAGGCCATTAGGCTGCCCGGAGTCGTAATTGACTGATATCCCAGGTCGTTGATGTGATCCCGTAATACGTAGCCAAAACCATCGCGGGTTTCACCGATCAAGCGATCTTCCCACATCGTTTCGGTTGCCCGCAAAGGTGTCTTACCGTGGAAGTCGATGCAGGTGTGGATATTCTTTTCAGGAAGGTAGATCTGGCAGTTACCGAAACCGGCAATACCGGTCATTTGTGGGTCGACTACGCCCTGGACTAAGGCAGCAGCCATGGCTGCATCAATGGCATTGCCACCTTCCCTTAGAACACGGGCACCGGCTTCTGCCGCTTCTGGTTGTGGTGCAACGATCATGGATTCAGTCATGCGCGCTTCCCTGACAGGTGATTGAGTGAACGTTAACAGGTTTTGTTTGGCAACTCTCCTGAGCGGATAGTCGAGGGAGTTATGCCGTTACTTGCATGGCTGATTGAAATCAGCCATGCGTTCAAAGTTCTCTATCCAGGACGTGGATGAGTTTGTCGATCTCATCTTTACTGGTGTAGTGGACAAAACTCATCCGCAAGACACCGTGGGATGGATCTTCGTCCATCGCTTGAATTACTCGCACGCCGTAAAAGTCTCCCCCGGCGGCCATAATACCTTGGTCTGCCAGACGCGCTGCAATCGGTTCAGCGGCCTCCGGCAGAGCGACCGTAACGGTTGGTGCCCGAATATCAGCATCTGCCGGGCCAAGCAGGCGAGCTTGATTGTGAGCAGAGAAATAGTCGAGTAAAGGTTGCAATAGCGCGCGTTCATGATCCCGCATCAGCGCATGGACGACGTCACCGCGGTCAACGGGTCTTTCATGACCACTGGCATGGTGTTGATACAGTTGATCAAAATAATCAATCATTCCAGCTACGGCCGCAATCTGCGCATGGTCTGGGCCCGCTGGTGTAAAGCGTTTGTCCAGATGTCCGGCATTAAAGTAATGCCCCTGGTTAGGCAGGGTCTCTGCTAGTGCCCGTCGAATCACCATGATGCCTTGATGGGGTCCGTAAGTTTTGTAAGAAGAAAACAGGTAAATGTCAGCGTCTAATGTAGCCAGATTAGGAAGACCATGGGGTGCATAGGAGACCCCGTCGACGCAGGCTTTTGCGCCAGCCCCGTGAACTAGTTTAACTATTTCTGCGACGGGATTTATTTCTGCGACAATATTGGAACAGTGCGGAAAGCAGACTAGTTTGACTGTCTGATCCAGCAGGTTTGTCAGCGCTTGAAGATCCAGGTGGCCGGTTTTAGGGTCGACTTGCCACTCGCGGACGATAATACCGCTATCCTCCAGGCGTCGCCACGGGCCAGTATTAGCTTCATGGTCCTGATTGGTAACAATGATTGAATCTCCCGGACTCAGATGTTGTCGGAACGCCTGCGCTAGTACATAGGTATTTTGGGTGGTTGAAGGGCCAAAACTGACTTCATCCTCTTCTACACCCATCCAAGAGGCTAGTTTGGTTCTTGCTTCATCCATTTCTTCTCCGCCGAGTCGAGAAGGATCAGAGGGTCCATAGGGTTGCACTTTCCGCTGCTGATAGAAACGAACCAGTCGATCGATGACATTCCTGCACGGATACGAACCACCGGCATTTTCAAAAAATGCCTGGCCCTGCAGAGAAGGTTCTGAGAATGCAGGGAACTGATTGCGAACATAGTTAATATCTAATTGCATTTGAGGTTCTCCGAGGCGGTAACCCTTTTGGATTGACCTTGATAATTCAGGTTTTTACTTGCCTGACCGAGTTTAAGGGAAACCAGGTCCTGGCCGATGGTTGACGGCTTTTTTTTCATGTTTTGGCAGAGCTTCCTGTCACATGGGTCCCTGCGCGCCAAGGGCTTACCCGGTTGCGCTTACCTTTCTATTGCTGAGTACAATGCCACTGATCACCATTAACAGTGCGACAATAAACTCAGCGGTGAGCTCATCGCTGAATATGATCCAACCGAAGAATACACCGAACAAGGGAGACAGTAGACTAAAAGAGGCCATGTCGGAAGCGGGGTAGACAGAAATAGCCCAGAACCAGAAGATAAAGCCGATAGAAACCACAAAAATGACCTGGAAACTGAATATAGCGAGAATTACAGGAGTCAGATTTCTGATAGGGTCTTCCAGTAGCGGTGCTACCGAGGTGAGGATAATTGCTGATACGGCTAGTTGATACAGCAACTGCATTTCTGGTGTGCTTAAGGAGATTTTGGTTGTTCGCGGCATCAATGCAATTATAGCCCAGAAAACGGCCGCTACCAGACACATGACATCTCCCTTCAGCGTTTCCAGCGATGCCCTCTCAGCATCGCTGAACAGACACAGTGCGATACCGGAAATAGCAATGAGCAGACCCATGATCCTGTTACGATTGAGTTGTTCACCGGTTATGAGAAAGTGTGCACCTAGCGCTACCCAGAACGGCTGGGTATAGAAGAATAGGGAAACGCGTGAAACGGTTGTGTAGTCCAGGGCGGTGAACAGCAGGAAGAATTCTGCTGTAAATAAAACTCCAATGGCAAGTCCGGGTAATAGGCTGCCATCGCTCAGGGACAATTTTTTCTTAAAGATCAGGGCAAAAGAAAGCACGATAAAAAATGCACAGACAGAGCGCAGGCCGGCTTGGAAAATCGGTGAAAAACCGGCATTAACCAGTTTCACCAGCGCTTGATTGAGGCCTAGCATGGCACTGAACAGGGTCAGCATGATAATCCCGGCGTTGTCTATCCTGCTTTTGCGTAACATCATCGATCCTGATGAATGGTTTTAGGTATAAGGCTAGCCGGAAGGTTCCGGATCGACCGGGCTGGCAATTATGTGTCGGGGTTAGGCGGGTCGTTTGTGTCCCCAGATGCTAGCAGAATTGTGGTGTGCAACGGACCAGTTTTCATCAATGATGCGGGCACCGTAGCCAAATTCGACATCGAACCCCGATGGTGTCTTTGTATAGAATGACACCATCTTATCGTTAGTGTGGCATCCCAGGGTAGTCGAGAGCGTCAGGCCCAGGTTATCGGCGCGATCAAAAGCAAATCCGATGTCGTTAAGGCTTTCAGTCTGCAGCATGAAATGATTCAGGTGGGTTCCTGCAGGGTTGCTTACCAGCGCCAGAGTATGGTGTCTTGGATTGCAATGCAGGAAGGTTAACTGTCGTTTACCACCCATCAGGATGGTATCTGACAGCATAAAACCAAGACCCTGGCTATAGAATCGGTATTTCTCAGCTTCATTTTTCGTATACAGCACAACATGGCCAAGGCCTTGGTCACCGGTTACAAACCCGCTGACCGCTTTGGGTGACAAGAACATCTGTTCAGTATTTTCAGTGGCGCCGTAGTAGAGTTCAATCTGCAGACCGTCTGGATCCAAGGTTTTCATGAGGAAGGCTACCTGCCTTGATTTTGCCAGTTTGAGATCTTCCGTTAAAGGATAGCCCAATGCCGAAAGCTGCTGGCTGATCCTGGCGAGTTGATCACTGTTCCTCGCATCAAAGCCCATAAAGGCGAGGTCTTCCTTATCACCGGGTTCAATGGCCAGGCGCCAGCTTTGCTCATCCATTTTAAAACGAAGCGAACCAGTACCATCACTGACATCCATGAGACCCAGGAATTCACTGCAGAATTCTCGCCATGCCAGCAGATTTTCGGATTCTATCCCTATATACCCCAGGCACCTTACGTTCATATTACTGTCTCCCAGTGGAGGTCTGTTACTGCCTTTGCGAAGTCCGGTTTAGCCGCACGTTGCTGATGTTGACTCTTCCTGCTCTGGCAGCTGGCGGCGATGCAACGCTTGTGTTTGAGCAGGCAACCAGTGGCTGGATTAGGCCATCTCTGCAGCTGTTGTTGGCAACCGCCAGCGACTCCCGTCATTTCACCAACTGAACCGGTCCATTCCAGAGACTTGTAAGCGCTGCTCAATATAAAGTCAAGGCATCAGTGGCCATGCCAAATTCCATTGGTCTGTGTTAGTAGGTTATTTTAGGCGATACGGCAAGGGTTATGTTTGGGTTAATATACCCTAACGTGGATGGCTGCTATTCTTGGATGCTGCATTTCAAATAAAGGTGGGTGATGTTTGACTGACGATCATACTTTCGTTTTTGATGATACCAGGCAACCGCGCATTTACTGTGATAAGGCATCTGTTAATGCCATTAGGATTTTCCGGGAAATGCCGGTTAGTCTTGTTGATCACGCTGTCAGGGCAGATATGCTATGGATCAGGCGAGGCTTTAGTCAACTTTACAACCGTTTGTCGAGATATCAGTTGCTGAATCATATACCCGGTGAGAAGCAGATGGTTGACAAAGGCCGTTTAACGCAAGCGTTGCAGACATATTCGGGATCACAAACAGAATTTCCTTTTAACCTTGAAGACTTTTATCAGCAGACTTATTGCCTTTATCTTAAGGATCAAGCTGAGGATTTCCTCGCAGGTTCTGCTGTCGCTGGCGAAACAGAAGACCTTTGGATTTTGAAGCCTACCGACCTATCAGAGGGAGAGGGAATTAAAATCATATCAGCTAGAAGTGAGGCAAAAGAATTTGTGACTGGTTCTGCCGACGGCAACTCATCGCAGCGAGATAGTTATATCGCGCAAAAGTATATTCGAAGGCCTTTACTACTCCAACAGCGAAAATCGGAGATTAGAATATATTGGATAATTGCCTGTCTTGAGCCATTGCAAGTGATGATGTTTCATGAGGGCACGGTGAGGCTCAATTCGTTGCCCTTCAGGTTGGCTGATTTTGATAACCAACTGGTTCACATCACCAATGTTAAGCAGCAGTATAATCATCCTGATTTCGACCCCAATACTGTTCTAAAGTGGTCGTTTGATGATTTGGACGCTTATTTGGCGGATACGTTGCAGTTGACCTCTGCTGATTTCATCGACTCGCAGTTAAAGCCCCAGCTAAAACAGATTCTCGCTTTTGTTGTGCGGGCGACGCAGCAAGCGCTGATTTCCACACCATCGAATGGTTTATTTTTTGGCTTATTTGGCGCTGATATTATTCTTGACGACCAGCTCAAGCCGTGGCTGACTGAAATTCAGAAAGGTCCCAGTCTGTCGTTCGATGATTCGATCAAAAGAAAGGTGATTGCACCACTGATACAAAAGACAGCGATGCTGGAAATCGATTTACAGGCGAGATTTCGTCGCCATGAACCGATTGTGCAGAGCGACTGCCCGGATGGCTTCGAGTGGGTCATAAATGAGGCCTGCTGATGGTGAGGGTTTTTATACCCGGCATGACTAATCGGGCAGTGGCTGGTCAGACTGACGGTTAATTCTGGTGGTTGATGAAAGCCGGAAAGATCATGGGGGGAGGGTCTCATTTAGGTTTGCCTGCCTGGTTTTCGCGAAGTGAGAAAGAGGCCGAGTTTCCTAGTGCTCGCAATCGGGTTGTACCCTGTTTTGAAACTCATCTCCGAGCAGCTATGCTCGGATTTTTCCAGGAAAACGGGCATGCAGGAATGAAATACGAAACCACTCTTGCATGGTATGCTTACCTCAACTTTGCAGCTGGCGGACACAACCAATAGGAACGAAAATAGCGGTTTTTAAATGTGCTTTGCTGACCCGAAAACTCGGCGACTGCCACTGTTGGGCGGTGAGATTAGCCAAGTAAAGTAAGCAATTAGAGTAAGCAAGTGAAGTTTGTGAGCAAACAGGCTTACACCGGGCCAGTTAAGTGAATAGGTTATTTCTAATAATAGCTGGGAAAGGGTTAAATGATGAAAGCGACACTAGCCAGAGAGAATGTTAGCTTCCTTCCTGTTCGTATAAACGTGCTTATCTCAATTGTCCTGATGTTGCTCTGCGGTGCTTGTGCTGCGGCCACGCAGACCGCGCCTGTTGCACCTAATATAGTATTGGTCCTGATCGATGATGCAGCCCTGATGGATCTCGGTGCCTATGGCGGCAGAGCCGAAACAGCAACAATAGACCAGTTGGCCTCAACCGGGACGCTGTTTACCCAATACCGTACCTCGCCGATGTGTGCGCCGAGTCGAGCCATGCTGTTAACTGGTGCAGACAGCCATTTAACTGGGATGGCGACCATCCCAGAAATGCTTCCCGAAGAACAGATCGGTAAATCCGGCTATTCCATGCATCTTGAACCACGAGTGATCACGATAGCCAGTCGCTTGAAAGCCCTTGGCTACAAAACTTATATGACCGGCAAGTGGCACCTGGGTAGTGGTGCAGAAGATCTTCCTGATTCGCACGGCTTTGATCGCTCCTTCGTACTCGATGCATCGGGAGCGGACAACTGGGAGCAGAAGTCCTATATGCCTTACTATGAGACAGCTCCGTGGTTTGAAGATGGCGTTGCAGCAAGCCTGCCTGAGGATTTTTATTCATCGAAATTCATAGTTGACCAGATGTTGTCTTATCTTGGTGACGAGCAACATGAAGAAGCGCCCTTTTTTGCTTATCTGGCCTTTCAAGCAATCCACCTTCCGGTCCAGGCTCCCGCTGAATTTATCCGAAAATATCATAAGGTGTTTGACGATGGCTGGGATGTGCTACGGCAATCTCGCTGGCGTGAAGCCAAACTACGTGGGCTGATCCATGAGGATGCCGCACTGGCTCCAATGCCTTCTGGTCTTAGGTCCTGGGACAGTCTGACAGAAGCTCAGCAGAGGCACGAAGCAACCCGTATGGAAGTCAATGCAGGAATGCTGGATGCCATGGATTTTCATTTAGGACGATTGATCGCCCACCTGCAGCAAACCGAAGCATTTGCCAATACGCTGTTTATAATCACATCAGATAATGGGCCGGAACCTTCCAGTTTGACGCCGGGTTTTGTTAATGATTGGGTGCTGCAAACATCTGGCTATCATACTGATCTCGAGGGTATGGGTGGCAAGGGTAGTTTTGGTTTTATCGGTCCGGAATGGGCAAGCGCGGCTGCCTCACCGAGCGCCCTGTTTAAGTTTTATAGTTCAGAGGGCGGTGTGCGGGCACCACTTATATTTTCAGGGCCAGGTATCCCCAGAGATCAGAACGTGGATACGTTTAGCCTGGTTACTGATATAGCCCCGACTATATTCGAATTGGCAGGTGGAGTGTTAGATCTATCCGAGCAGCATTTAGTCACTGGGCGTAGCCTTGCCCCGGTTTTGAGTGGGGTTCTTCAGGAGCGCTACGGTAAATATGAGCCTGTTGGTCTTGAAGCGGCCGGTAATAGTGCTCTCTATCAGGGAGACTATAAAATTGCTCGTAACTATGGGCCGTATGGCGACGGCGCCTGGCAGTTATTTAATATTTACCTGGACCCCGGAGAAACAAATGACCTGAAACGCCGCCAGCCCGAGTTATTTGACCAACTTCTTAATGCTTATCAGGAATATGTTCTGCGCAACGGTGTTCGACCCATGCCGGCAGGCTTTTCCCAACGGAGTCAATTAAGGAGCAATACGCTGCAGGTCATATTAAAGCGCAACCGGAATTTTCTTCTGGTTTGCGGCCTTGGGATTGTGCTCTGCTTAGTAGTTGGCATGCTGCTGTATCAGAGCCGGCGAGTTCAGCCTGCTGAGGGTGTCTGAGTGACTGACCAGCGGCAGAGGTGCTCGCCGCCTAGACCTGAAACCGACTGCAGTCGGTAATGGGCCCCATCAGTTTTTTATGGTAGAGGCAGTGCTTTGGTAGACATCGTGGTTGAAAACCCAGTGGAGCGGGTTTTTCCCGGCAGTTCGCTGCGCTACCTGGTCTCTGATCCAGGCAGTTGGGCCGCTTAGGTGGAATATCCTGGCGTTGGCTTGCGACCCCCGTTGGATGGCTGTGGTTCGAGATTTTCTCAGCCGGTAATAGTCTTCGAGTTTTTTCGGTAGGCCTTTGTCCTGGCTCAGAACCATTGCCAGTACAGCGGCGTCCTCGATCGCCATGGCAGCGCCCTGCGCCATAAAGGGCAGGGTTGGGTGGCAGGCGTCTCCGAGTAAGGTGATGTTAGCTGTACCCCAGGATGGCAGAGGCGCTCGGTCGAACAGGCCCCACTTGAATAAAGTGTCCGGGCGGGCCAGGTCAACTAAGGTTTGAATATCCGAGTGCCAATGGCTAAAGCTGGCCTTGAGCTCAGCAGGGTTACCCGGTTCGGTCCAGGATTCTATTTCCCAGCTGGGCGTTTCGACCACACAGACGCAGTTAAGCAGGGTCCCGGAACGGACGTAATAGTGAACAAAATGTGCTCCTGGGCCCCACCAGGCAGTTGCTTTAGGTTTTATCAGGCCGGCGTCAATACGCTCTGAGGGAACCAGCATTCGCCAGGCAATATTGCCTGTAAACCTCGGTTCTGCTTGGCCATGTAGATATTCTCGAACGATGGAGTGGATGCCATCGGCACCAATCAGCAGATCTGAACTAAAATGCTGTTGCGGACCCGGTGGGTCTGCAATATGGAGACTGGCTGAGTCAGCCGTCGAGCTAATGGAATCGACTCGCGACGACAGATGCAGTTCTACATTATCCTGCTGGTCGACTGCCTCGGCGAGAATAGTGATTAAATCCGCGCGATGGATATTTAAGTACGGGAAACCATATTTTTGCTTGCAGGTATGGCCCAGGGGAATTTCATTGATGGTCTGGCCTCCTTTCCAGTGACGAGTTTCAATGCTCTCTGGAAGGAATGATTTTGCTTCCAACAGCTGGCCCAGTCCTAGTTGATACAAGACTCGATTGCAGTTTGGACTCAGTTGGATACCGGCCCCGACCGGGCTAATCTGGCTGGATTGCTCAAGCAGGTGAATATGATGACCTGCCTTGGCTAGTAGCAGTGCCGCGGTCAGTCCCCCTATACCTGCTCCGATAATACTGATACTTAAAGGTTTCATTTATGCGCAGGCCTGTCCGAATCGTGGTTGTCTAGGCAGCGTTTCTACTAGTACCGTCTTTGTATCCAGGTCGCTGCTGAATCCAGTGACGGTATTGTGCCAGATGATTGGGTAAGTCTATGCCTACAGCCTTGGCCCAATCAAGGTTGATAGTAAGCAGTATGTCGAGCTCGGAGAAGGTGCTGCCCCAGATAAACTGCTTGGGTGAGGAGGGTATTGGCAAGGAGTTAATCATGCGGAGGAAATAGTCTCTAGCGGCTTTAACCGCGGTATCCGATGCACCGTAGATCTCGGCAAGTCCCTCATGGCGGCGAATGACGTAAAGACTGGTTGCATCCAGTTCCATCAGGCAGAAGGTAGCAATCTCATCATATTCGCATAAGCCTTTTTCAGTTTGCTGATACGGATCATATTCAAGGCTCAGAAACGACCGTCTCAGGTGTTTCATGATGGCAAAACTTTCACTGAGAATAAGGTCATTATGAACTATTACCGGAATCTTCTGTTTCGGATTAAGCGCGGTAAACTCAGCTGTTTGCGTTTCACCTGTTCTAGGGCCAATGGCTTTAGTGGTATAAATCACGCCAAGTTCAGCCAGCATCCAGTGAACCCTGAAGGTTCGACTGGTGCCAGCACCCCAGACTACTAGTTCCTGTTGTTGTCCAGACATACCTGTTGCCTCAATACGGGAGTCAGCTCAATGGGTGGGTTGTCGGTGTTGTGCTGCAAGCAATGCGCCTGTCCGATAATAATGCCAGCAGGCCCAGAGGATCACTACCAGGGTGGTCATGAGCGCGTATCGGAGACTATCCGGGCCAAATCTGGGTTCGAACAAGTCGCTGAAGAAACCGACTGAAAACGGTCCGATACCCAGACCAATAATGTTCGTTATAAAGAGATTGATGGCTGCAGCGACGGAACGCATTTCGATGGGGGTCAGGTTTTGAATCAAGGCGAAAGCAGGTGCTACGTAGATAGTGCCCATTGCTGCGGGTAGCGCATAAGCCCACAGGGCACTACTGGCTGAGGTTGCCGTGAATGCTAAATAGAGAAACGGCAGTCCAGCCAGGCTGACTATGCCAACCAACCAGGGTAGCCACTGCTGGCCGAGTCTACTGGATAGATAATCGGCAGCCCGTCCACCCAGGTAAATGCCAATGGCCCCACCCACACCAATGATCAAGGCAAGGTAGGAACCTGTTTCTCCTGTCCCAAGATCGTGTATACGAACTAGATAAATGGGTATCCAGATAACCGAGGCATAACCGGTAAAGGAAATCAGCGCGCTGGCGATAATGATATTTCGTAAGGCTGCATGCCTGAATAAGAACCTCGCCACATCCCAGAACGCAGGTGCTTTGGTTACTTTGGTCAAGGCTTCTGAATAGCCTCTGGGCGGTTCTGTAACCGTAAACCTAACCAGAATTGCCAGTAAGATCCCGGGCAGTCCAACGACTACAAAAGCCGTGCGCCAACCGTACCACTCGTTGATCCAGCCGCCAACCAGGAACCCAATCAGGATACCCCAGTTGATTCCTGTGCCAAAGATGGCCATCGCGGTGGCACGTTTTTCTGGTGGATACAGGTCAGCAATAATTGAATGAGAGGGCGGATTTGAGCCTGCTTCACCAACACCGACGCCAATGCGCATCAATAACAATTGCATGAAGTTGCTGGCGGCACCACATAGAGCCGTCATCAGACTCCAGAGGAATACAGAAAAAGAAATAAGGTTTCTTCTGTTGTGCCTATCCGCCCACATTGCCATGGGCATCCCCAAGGTCGCGTAAAATACGGCGAACATGATGCCTGTCAGCAGGCCAAGCTGGGTGTCAGAGATTAACAGCGATTCTTTAATGGGTTGGCCCAGGATTCCCATAATCTGGCGATCAACATGGCTGGAAGTAAACACCAGAACCAGAACAAAAAGCGTGTAATTGCGTTGTTTGTTAGTGATCTCATCTTTCATGGTTGGGGGCTGCACTCTTCTCGTGGATGACTCGTAAGGCGTTATCTGTGGCCTAAATTCCTAGCAGAGATTATCATGATGAAGAACAAATTCACTATCAGTTTTTCATTTGTCTGCCTAAATTCAGTCGCTTGGTCGACTGTGGATTTGACCGAGCGTTAACCTGGTTATCTTGGTTTGAATAATAAGGAGGGATATTTTATGCAATTGGGTCCAACAACTAGAGCGATTTTCCAGAATGCGTGGGTGGTCAGTGATCTTGAGGAAGCTTGTATGAAATGGGTCAATAAGCTGGGCATAGGACCTTTTTACCTAAGCCACTATGAAAATGCCTTCACTGAGGTAACTTATCGGAATCAGCCCAGTGAATTGTCCATGCGAGTTGCGCTGGCTCAGGCCGGGCCTGTCCAAATTGAATTGATTGAACCTTTAACTGAGCAGTGCGCCTATCGAGATGTCATTGCGCCGGGTCAATCTGGTTTTCATCACATGTGTGTCTGGAGCGAAGATGTCGAGGCTGACAAGGCGTACTTTGAGCAACTTGGCTATGTTACCGCCAATAGCGGGAGATCAGGTAAGACCCAGTTCGCCTATTTTGATACCAGGGAGCTATTGGGTTGCATGCTGGAAGTGGTTACCCAGAATGCGGCGATTGAAGCCCGGTTTGCGGAAATAGCAGGCGCCGCCGTAAACTGGGATGGTGAGGAACCCATACGTACCTGAAAAGTAGTCAGCGTGGCGCATTAGAACTGGCGCGATCACCGGAAGAGGAAAAATAAATGCTAGGTTCAGATAAAAGATCGGATTATTTAGTTTCGGCAGAGCAACTTAAAGACATGCTGATGCTGGGGGAAGTCAAGGTGTTCGATTGTGCTACTCATTTAGTGCCGGACCCAGAGACAGGCTATAGTGTTCGACCGGGTCGGTCAGACTTTGAGGAAACGCATATTCCAGGCGCTCAATTCATAGATTTGCAGGGCGAATTATCTGACGCTGATTCCAATTACCGGTTCACCATGCCATCGGCAGAAAAATTTTCACAACGGGTTGCAGCGAAGGGGCTTTCCAATTCTGATGCTGTGGTGATTTATGCCAGTAATCACCCTATGTGGGCCTGCAGGCTCTGGTGGATGTTTCGGGCCTTTGGTCATCAACAGGTGAAGGTGCTTGATGGTGGTCTAGCTGCCTGGCAAAAAAAGGGTTATGAGCTTAGTTCAGGGATTAGTGCTGTAGCCCCGGGAAGTTTTCAGGCGCTTCTGGATGAGAGTAAGGTTGCTCAGGTTGCAGATATCCTGGGCGGGCTTGATCAGGGAAATGTTTGTGTGATAAATGCCTTGAGTGAAAAACAGCATCGCGGAGAAAGGCCCCATTATGGTAGGCCAGGCAGGATTACTGGTAGTGTGAGTGCTTCCTGGAACCGGTTTCTTGATAAGGATCAATGTTTTTTAGCTAATGCTGAACTCAATCAGGTGCTAACCGAGGTGGGCGCGGTCCAGGCAGAGCAAGTCATTACCTATTGTGGTGGCGGCATAGCAGCTTCTGTACCGATATTGGCCATGGCCCTGCTAGGCAGAGAAGATCAAGTCAGCCTCTATGATAATAGCCTTTCAGAATGGGCGAATAATGTTGACCTGCCAATGACCAGCGATGCTTGAGTGCGCTTTTACGAGGTTCCTAAAGACAACAAGTTATCCACGCTTTGATAGAGTTCTTCCAGGTACTCGATGTCTGCCTGGGAAAGTTTCAGTTCAACCGCCGCTGCCAGTTCCGTGAGTTGCTTGGTTGATGACACGCCAACAACAGGTGCAACGACGCCGGGTTTGTGGAGTAACCATGCCAGAGCAACCTGTGCGGAGGATACACTGTGCTGCTCTGCCACTTCGGCACATCGGTCGGCGATTTCAAAATCCATCTTGCCACGATACAAACTGGCAGTACGAAGCCTATCTGCACCTTTTGAGCGGTTGGTGGAACCAGATTCCAGACTGCCACGATAGGCTCCGGTAAGGATACCACGAGCCAGGGGTGACCATGGGGTTACGCCAATGCCGGATTGTCTGCAGTAAGGCAGCATTTCTCTTTCTTCTTCTCTGTATATCAGGTTTAAATGATTTTGCATTGATATAAACTGGGTCCAGCCATGGTGTCGCGCCAGTAGTTGCAACTCGGCAAATTGCCAGGCAAACATGGAAGATGCCCCAAGGTATAATGCTTTACCCGCTTTGACAGTATCGTTTAGCGCTTCCAATGTCTCCTCTATGGGGACCGACACCTGGCCGGGTATACCATGCGGGTGCCTGTGAATAATCAGTTGGTCGACGTAGTCCAGTCCAAGTCTGTCAAGGCTGGCATTAACACTTTCAATAATGTGTTTTCTGGATAGACCACCCTGGTTGGCAGCTCTACCCATTGGCATGGAAACCTTGGTTGTCAGCACATACTCATCACGCTGGAAGGTTTCCCGCAGCAACTGACCCACTACTTCCTCAGAGGCTCCGACACCATAAATATTGGCGCAATCAAAATAGTTGATACCTAACTCTTTCGCTAATTGGAAAATAGGTCTTGCGGCATCGACGTCAAGCGTCCAGTCACCCTGATGGCCTCGACCGGGTATCCCGAAATTCATAGTTCCTAAACAGAGTCTAGAAACGACCAGACCGGAAGCCGAACCAAGTTGCTGCGTCTGCATAGGCATATTCCTGTATAAATTTTTTATCATACAGGGGTCGACTGATCTTGACGAGCAGACAAAGCAGGTGCGGCCTGTATTTAAATCAATGGCCCAGGGACCATACTCATGTGCTAGTGTTAAGGTGTTTGTATTGGTGCTGCGGCCAAGCGGGTCGGCGCGAGATAGTGCAATAAGGAGGTCGGGTGGCTGAGCAATTAAAACAAGGCGATGCGCCTGTTAAACCATTAAGTAAGCTGGTGCTGGCATCTTATGCCGCCCCTGCAACCCCTTTGGCCTTGGTTGGTTTACCCATGGCGGTTTATCTTCCAGCTATTTATGCAGATTCAGATGGTTTTGGACTGGCCCTGGGGATGGTCGGGATAATACTGACCCTGTCTCGATTTACTGATGTTATTACTGATCCGATCATTGGGTTTTTGTCGGATCGCCTGAAAAGTCCCTGGGGAAGGCGAAAGCCATTTATTCTGATCGGTACGCCTATCTATGCTGCTGGCATATGGTTGTTATTTGTGCCGCCAATCACTTTTTCTCAAGTCAGTTGGATGGGCTTTGAGTTCAATTCAGGATATCCCTATCTCTTTTGTATGGTCGCGCTTACCTATCTGGGTTCGACCATTAAAGATCTCCCGTATCTTGCCTGGGGAGCTGAACTTTCAAGAAATTATAATGAAAGAACGCTGGTGACATCTTGGCGGGAAGGCTTTGCGGTTGCTGGATCTTTGATTTCTGCTTTTACGCCGGCGCTGATCCTGTTTGCTGGTTATACCAAACCAACCGACGCGGTCTATTTTCTTTCTGTAGCCATGTGCATCGTTATGCCCATTGTTGTTTTGAATGCGCTAATGGTCGTGCCGGAGTACCCAGTACTGATTACCAAGAAGAAGATACCTTTAAAGGATAGTCTGAAGTTAGTCATGGCTAACAAGCCTTATGTCATGTTGGTCATTATATTTGTTTTTTCTACTGTAGGCGCAGCGATGACTAACAGCCTGAGCTTTTTCTTCGTCAAGCACCTGCTGTTAGCGGGTGATTTGTATGGGCTTTACCTGGCACCTTATTTTGTATCGCAAATAGTTGCGATCCCATTGTGGTTTGCTTTGTCGCGGAGAATCGGTAAACACAGGGCTACCATGGTCGCCATTGGCTGGTATGCCTTCTGGTCCTGTTTTATTCCTCTGGTGGCGATAGCACCTGCATCCTGGTTTACGGAGTTTGGTATACCTGAAATGCTCGCGTTTCTACCCGACCAACAGCACCAGGCGGTGGTAGATAGGTTTGTCGGTATGGATACAGGTAAGTTCCTGTTTTTTGTACTGATCATGTGCTTGAAGGGCTCTGCCATCGGCGCGCTGGCCGCTCTTCCGGCTGCCATGGCGGCTGATGTGATTGATGTCGATACGGTTACCACGGGTGAACAGAGAGCCGGGGCCTATTTTTCTATCTGGAGCATGACCAGAAAAGCCTCTTATGCAATCGGGATTACCGTAGGAACAGGTGCCGCCGTTTTCTTTGGCTTTGACTCTCTGGCTGACCCTATGAATACCACTAATACGACAGACTCTTTGCTAATGCTGGCTTGCCTGTATTCAGTGATCCCCGCCATGTTTAAGTTCGTCGCCATGCCGCTACTATGGAACTATCCGTTAACGGAAGAGAGACTGGCAGAAATTCAACTGGAAATAAGCAAGGCTCAGTCTGGAAGTTCCAGTTCAAATGGTGCCGTGACCGAGTCTTGATCGTTCAGGGCATCGTAATTATCGATTACCTTGTCTGCCAGTTGTTGATCAATGGGGTTCAGGTAGGGACTATTGATACAGATGACTTTCATGTTGGCTGCCTTGGCAGCGATCAGTCCAGAAGGTGAATCTTCAAACACCAGGCAAGCGCTGGGTTCAATCTGGAGCTGCTGAGCACATGCCAGGAAAATATCGGGATCAGGTTTACTTCCCGTCACTTCGTCGCCGCAGATAATTGTCTCGAAAAGGCCCTGCCATTTCTTTTTTGATAGTTTCAGTTCCATCATCTGTCGCGACGAACTGGTGGCCATACCTATTCTTATATCTTTGTTTTCATGCAGGCGGCGTAAGTAGATTTCAGCACCCGAGATGGACTCAGCTTTTGGAAATAGTTTGCTTAGAACGAGTTGTCTGCGTCTCAGGAATTCAGCGGGGGTTAGTGGCAAGGCATAATTGTCGATAGTCATTTGAGCAGATATGGTCGCTTCTCTACCGACGATGGTGCGTTTAAAGTCCATGGTAAAGGTCTTGCCAAAGGAATCCATGACACTTTGGGTGGCGATGCTGTACAGCGGTTCTGTGTCCAGCAGGGTTCCATCTAAATCGAAGATGATCGCCTCTGGTCTGAATAATAGGGTCATGATAAATTGAGCTCCAGTAAGAATTCTCCAGGCATGGATTCTACTAATTCATGGGGTATGATGTGCTGGTTTTGCTGGATGGTGGTGGCCGCTTGTTCGGACAGATTCATAATAGATAACAGCAGTGCAGGAGTTAGCTGCAGGGACTGGGCCTGATCGACCACAATATGGGTCAGCAGAAATGCCATGGCATCATTTTTGGAGAATTTTTTTTTAGACATAGTTGGGTCAAGAGCAGGTCGGGGTGACCGAGAGAATAACACTAAATACCGGGATAATTTTTGGAAATTTACGGTCCATAGGGAGCATAGGGTTTAAAGCTCTGAGCGGGGTTCGGAACGACCACCCTATTAGCGGGTTAAACTGCTAAGACTGGATAACAGGAAGGGTTAAATTAGGCCTCAGCGAAAATGGAATGAGACGAAGCAATGGTGAGTGCTATTTTTTAAGTTCCTGGGAATGTCAGCGCCTGGTGTTGAGATTTTTTGAATTTGGGTATGAACGGAGATGAGAAAACGTGATTAGAGTCAATAACCTGAAAAAACAGTTTGGTAACGTGCCTGCTGTTCGGGATATTTCATTCGAGGTCCAGGCAGGTGAGGTGCTGGGCTTTTTGGGGCCCAATGGGGCAGGTAAATCAACCACCATGAAAATGCTGACCGGATTTATTAAGCCGACATCGGGCCAGATAGAGGTGTGTGGTTATGATGTCTTGCGAGAGCCAAAAAAAGCCCAACACAAAATCGGTTATTTGCCGGAGGGCGCGCCTTGTTATGAGGAGATGACCCCCAGGGGTTTTTTAAAATTTATCGCTGAGATTAGAGGTTTTCGTGGTGCCCAGTTAACTTATTGCGTTGACGACGTGGTATCCAAATTGTCTCTTCAGGAGGTGCTGGACCAAAGGATAGAAACTTTGTCAAAAGGTTTTAAGCGCAGAGTAGGCCTTGCCCAGGCCATTTTACATGATCCAGATGTGCTGATTCTGGATGAACCTACTGATGGCTTGGATCCCAACCAGAAGCATCATGTTAGAGAAATGATCAGCGGCCTTTCCGAAACCAAGATTGTTATTATCTCGACTCATATCCTTGAGGAAGTATCAGCGGTCTGTTCCAGGGCTATTATCATTGCCGATGGCAGTGTGGTTCTGGACGGTACACCAGAATCGCTGGAATCCAGATCCAGGAATTACCAGTCTGTGGTGATCGCGTTGCAGCCAGGCCAGCAGGCCGATCTTGGCCCAGAACTGGCTGGATTGCCGGAAGTTGCTGCAGTAGAAACGGATTCCCGCGGCAGATTGGTAGTCTTTCCTGCCGCGCAGGATAATCAGTTACTGGGAGCCATCAATAGTCTATTGCAGGAGGGTTCCTGGCAGGTGGAAATGATTTATCAGCAGCAGGGGCAATTGGATGAAGTGTTCAGAACCGTGACAGGAGATGATAGCCATGCATAACCTGTTTATTTTATACAAAAGGGAATTCAACAGTTATTTCTCCACGCCACTGGCCTACGTTTTTATACTGGTCTTTCTGGTGTTGTCTGGCGTGTTTACATTTTACCTTGGTAATTTCTACGAACGGGGCCAGGCTGACCTGGTCCCTTTCTTTAATTTTCATCCCTGGCTTTATTTATTTTTGGTGCCGGCCGTTTCAATGAGGCTTTGGGCGGAAGAGCGGAAATCCGGATCGATTGAACTTTTGTTAACCCTGCCGGTTACAAAATTCAATGCAGTGGCAGGGAAGTTTCTTGCGGCCTGGTCATTTACCGGAATTGCCCTGATCGGTACATTTCCATTATGGCTTACCGTAAATTATCTGGGTGATCCTGATAACGGCGTCATTTTAGCTAGTTATATCGGCAGTTGGTTTATGGCCGGCGGATTTTTGGCGATAGGCTCCTGTACCTCTGCGCTGAGTAAGAGCCAGATAATAGCCTTCATAACCTGTGGCAGTATTTGCCTGGTTTTTGTTCTTGCCGGTTTTCCTATGGTGCTGGCTGCATTTCAGTCCTGGTTACCGCAGGTGCTATTGGATACCCTCGCTAGCCTTAGCTTTTTGACCCATTTCTCGGCGATATCAAAGGGAGTGCTGTCTCTCCAGGATTTTCTCTACTTTGTATCGATGATTTTATTTTGGTTGCTGCTGACATCTGCTGTGATCGATGCGAAGCAAGCGGATTGAAGGAGCAGCCAATGAAAAATTATCTAAATTCAGTATCCAGTGTTGTGTTTATTCTAGTCGGCTTTCTGGTGTTCAGTGTTTTTAACAATACTTTTTTTCACCAGGTGCGATTGGATCTAACGGAAAATAAATTATTTACGCTGACTCAGGGCAGCGGTGAGATCGTCGCTGCATTGGACGAACCCATCCACCTGTACTTTTTCTTTTCGGAAAAAGCCAGCGCTGACCTGACCTCATTGCGAACTTACGCCGATCGAGTAGCCTCACTTCTGGAGGAATATGCGTTGCTCAGCAATGGTAAAATTAAGCTCAGCAGGGTCAATCCTGAACCTTTTTCGGAACAGGAAGACCAGGCAGCGGCGTTTGGCCTGCAGGCGATTCCGGTCTCTGCTGGTGGGGATGAACTTTATTTTGGCCTGGCCGGAACCAATGCGTTGGACCAGGTTGAAATCATTCGTTTTTTTCAACCCGATAAAGAGGAATTCCTGGAATACGAAGTCAGCAAACTTATCCAGGGGTTAAACACAACCGGTAAACCAAAGGTCGGTTTGATATCGTCCTTACCCGTGCGTAGTCGTGTTGATCCAAACACCTTCCAGACGACTCCGGGTTGGGTTTCGATCAGTCAGTTGGATTCTTTTTTCGAAGTTATTGAAATTGAACCCACGGCTGATACTTTGCAGGAAGGTTTGGATATGCTGATCCTTTTGCATCCGAAAAACCTGTCCGAAACCATGCAGCGTGGCATAGACCAATATCTTATGAATGGGGGCAAGCTACTCGCCTTTGTTGACCCGCTATCCGAATTGGATCGACCCGCGCAGACTAACCCGATGATGCCGGTCCTGCCTCAGGGTCAAGGGTCTGATTTAAACTGGCTGACAGCGGCCTGGGGCGTCAGCCTGCGCGCCTCAGCTGTGCTCGGTGATTCGCAGAATGCCTTGACCGTCAGCAGTGCAAATGGAACCCCGGTGAGACACCTGGCAATACTCGGCCTGGGTCCGGACGCATTACGGACCGACGACGTTATCACCTCTGGTTTGGAGAGTCTGAATTTTTCAACAGCCGGTATCCTGGATATTGATGATGCCAAGGATGTTATAGTGACACCATTGATACTATCCAGTGAGTATTCAGGGCCTTTGGATACAGTACAGTTTCAGTTTCTCAGGGATCCAGCGGATTTACAGAAGAGCTTGAAAATAACAGGTGAGGCGTATCCACTTGCAGTCCGTTTGAGTGGTCCTGCCCGTTCAGCATTTTCGGTGGCGCCTGATGATGCGCAAACGGACGCTAAATCGTCCAGCAATCAGACGGATGATCTCAATCTTATTCTGGTCGCAGATACTGATGTCCTTTCTGACCGGTTGTGGGTGCAAGTGCAGAACTTTTTTGGGCAGGAAATTGCATCACCGTGGGCAGACAATGGTGATTTTCTGGTCAATGCGGTTGATAACCTGGGAGGCAGCACTGCCTTAATCAGCGTTCGCAGCCGCGGACGTTTTACCCGACCATTCGAAGCCGTGCAGGATTTGCGCAGGCAGGCAGAGGCGAAATACCTGGAGAGTGCAGAGGCATTGCAGCTCCGCCTGACTGAAACTGAGAGAAAACTCAGCGAGTTACAATCGTCTAAAGTACAGGATATGAGTCTGAACCTGTCACCTGAAGAAGAAAGTGCCTTACTGCAGTTTCAGGAAGAAAAACTGGTCATTCGCAAACAACTCCGCGACGTCCGGCATCAACTGGATAAGGATATAGAACAACTGGGTTCAACACTGAAGTTCGTTAATATTGCTTTAGTGCCGATCTTATTGACGCTGCTTTTGCTCGCTATCAACGTTCTCAGAGGTAGGAAAGAGGAGGTGATCTCGTGACACCGCGTTGGGCGTTGGTTGTCTTTATCATAATAGTAGTCATGCTGGCGGCTGTCTGGCGGGATCAAGGGTCGACTGGGTCTGATTCCGGGCAGCAAAAATTGTTCCCTGAGCTGCAAGGCCATCTAGGTGAGCTTGGCGCAATTGAGGTGTTATCGCAGCCAGGTAAGGTGACTTTGCTGCTGGAGGAAAACCGCTGGGTTGTTGCTGAGAGGCACCATTATCAAGCAGATTTTGCCAAGATCAACACACTAGTCGAAGCGTTGGTCAAGGCTAAGTTGGTTGAAAGGAAAACCGCTAAACCAGCCAATCACCGGCTGTTGGGATTAGACGACCTGGCGACCCAAGCAAGCCAGGCAAGCCAGGCAAGAAGGGTCAGTGGTGTCAGTGGAGAATATGAATTTTCAGTTCTGATTGGCAACCAATCTGATTTACGTATGGGGAGTTTTGTCCGTCGTGAGTCGGAAGATCAGGTCTGGTTAACCGATGTCGTTCTCAATCCAACCAGCGAAGCACCGTTATGGTTGGATTCAATTATCCTGAATGTGGCAGAAAGGGATGTTTTGAGTGCGGAGTTTTTTAGCAGCCAGGGAGAAAGCAGGTTGCGCGCCTACAAGACTGAAGCTGCTGAGAACTGGCAGCTTGCTGGCGCTTATGAAGGATTACCACTGAAATACTCAACGATTGTGAACGCGATAGGGCGGGCTTTAATTAATTTGCGGCTGGTTGATGTGGCGTTACATGATCCAGACCGGTGGAAAACTAGTCGTTCAGTGAAGTTCCAACTAAAAGATGAAGATACGGTCACCATCCGAGTGGTCGACGTCCAGGGTCAATACTGGCTGAGGGTCGAAAACACCGCTAGTTTGCCCGATCAGGCCAAGTGGGACTATCAAATAGAACGGACTCTTTATGACGAGTTCGTCAAAACAGCAGTAGACTATCTTCAAGAGCAGGATGAACCAGGGCAGCAATAGAGAGGGTTAAGATGTATGAATTTCTTAACATAGATCGTAATGGGCCTGTGGTAACGGTCACCTTGAATCGACCCGAGGCACTGAATGCCTTGAACAGGGAAATCATGAGTGAAATTGAAGCCTGTTCAAGATCGTTCCTCGATGACCCTGCTCTGGTTATTGTTTTTAAGGGCGCAGGCCGGCATTTCAGCGCAGGGGCTGATCTGAAACAAGTAACTGACCCAGATATACCGCTTGTTCAGCGAAGAAGAGATGCAGCGCTGGGTGCGAGAATGCTCAAGGCTATTCAGCAGATACCGCAGGTCACTATCGCGGCAATCCAGGGTGCAGCGCTTGGTGGTGGTGCCTGTATACCGACAGCCTGTGACTTCAGGATTGGGGCAGATGATTGCTACTGTGGTTACCCGGAAGTTAATCTTGGTATGAATCTGATGTGGCATGCCGTACCTTTGTGCGTGCAACTGGTCGGTAATGCGCGAGCAAAACGCATGCTCATGCTGGGTGAAAAAATCCCCGCAGAAACCTTATACGACTGGGGTTTTCTGGATGAAATGGTGAGCAGTGCAGAATTGGACGCGGCGGTGCGTGCTATGGCAGAGCGCTATGCTGGCCAACCGCCGGTGGCGGTTCAGATGATCAAGCAGAGCGTTAACCAATATTGCAGTGCGCTTGATAATGCGACCATGCATATGGACGCAGATCAGAATTTACTGACCGCCGGTAGTGAAGACCGGCGCGAGGGCATCAACGCCTTTTTTGAGGGTCGAAAAGCTCGCTATACTGGTAATTGAGTTAACGCAACAGCTCGATGCCTGGCAGGTCAGCTATCGGTGTCGAGTATAGCGAGTCCCTGACCTTCCTGTACCTGGTCACCTTCGTTAACCAGAATTTCTTTGATGATGCCTTTCTCGGGAGATTCAACCGGGATTTCCATTTTCATTGATTCCAAAATGAGAATCACATCTTCTTCGTCCGTCGCCGTGCCTGCAGCAGCTTCGATTTTCCAGACGTTGCCGGTAATTTCCGATTCTATTGTTATAAGGGTCATTGGTAATACTCTGATTAGTTAAACATGATCACGTGCCGGGCTTCCTGGCCTGTTTTTAGTGCATCGAGGGCGAGGTTAATATCGGCCAGCTTGATGTGTTTGGATATCATCTCATCCAGATGCAGCTTGCCGGACAGGTAAAAATCAACGAATCGGGGCATATCGACACGGAATCGGTTCGAGCCCATGTTAGACCCTTGAATCTTTTTCTCCGCCAGAAAATCGACACCGTGAAGCTCGACCATTGTGCCTACCGGGATCATGCCGATAATGGTCGCTGTTCCTCCACTGCAGAGCATTTGAAATGCCTGCTCGGCTGTTGATTTCAAGCCGATGGCTTCAAAGGTATAATCGCAGCCGCCTTGGGTCATTTCCACGACCTCTCCTACAGCATTACCTGAGCTGGCATTGATTGTATGAGTTGCTCCTACTGCTTTTGCTAGCTCCAGTTTGGAATCGACCCTATCAACTGCAATGATTTGCCCGGCACCAGCGATAGCGGCGCCATTAATGGCCGCCAGGCCGACCCCACCGCAGCCGATTACAGCGACTTTCGAGCCGGGTTCAACCCCAGCTGTATGGAACACGGCGCCCACGCCCGTTGTGGTAGAGCAACCGATTAACGCGGCGCGGTCCATAGGCATGTCTTCTCTGACCTTAACCAGGGCATGTTCATGAATCAGCATCAGCTCGGCAAAGGAAGACAGGTTAAGAAATTGGTGTACTGTTTCTCCCTGGATGCTCAGTCTGCTTTCTTCGGTGGCATCTCGGGATACCTCCGGGCTTGCGCACAGGGATAAGTGACCGGTCAGGCACTTATTGCAGTGGCCGCAAAAAGCCGAAAGGCAGGTGATAACGTGATCGCCTTTTTTAACGTAGGTGACATCGCTGCCAACCTCTTCAACCACACCGGCGCTTTCATGGCCCAGAATGGTAGGCATGGGGTAGGGATAGGATCCATCTAGAAAGTGTAAATCACTGTGACAGACGCCCGCGGCGACGGGTCTGACGAGGACCTCTCTGGGGCCCGGTTTAGAAATCTGTACTTCTTCTATTTCCAGAGGTTTGTTTGCTTCTCTTAACACGGCTGCTTTCATTGTCATTGTCTCCGACAGGGTATAATTCAGGTTTAATAGTGTGCAAAAATAGCACGTTTCGGCAGTGATTTACTATGCTCGATGATAATCTAAAAGATGATATCGAATTTTCTGTGGTAGTCGCGCTGGGCAGTAACTTGTTTGACCCGCCGGGTCAGATTCTTGCTGCGATTGATCGACTCAGGTCTCAATTCAATACTTCATTTAGAGCTTCATCTGTTTACCGGACTGCGCCGATTAGCATGCAGGATGCGTCTGAAGATTTTGCCAATGCGGTGGTCACTTTCAAGACCAGTCGCGCAGCGCCGGAATTGTTGGCTACCTTACAGGCCATGGAAGCAGATAGCGGTCGCCTGGGCCAGCATGGCCGTAATAAGGCCAGGGTCCTGGATCTTGATATTATTGCTTATGGGGACATCATGCTGGATAGCGATGAATTACAGATTCCGCATCCTAGAGCGCATCAACGCCAGTTTGTAATGGTGCCCCTGGCGGAGATCTGTCCTAATTTCAGGTTCGCGGGAAGGGACCAGAGTCTTCAGGAGTTGATGGCACAGGCGTCAGTCGCCCGGGTTGAGAAATGGCTTTAGAGAATATTGGAGGAATGGCTTTTCCAGTAAGGCTGCCTTAGCTCAGCCTTATAGAGCTTGCCATTCGGATGGCGTGGTAAGTCCGTCATGAAGTCAATGGACCTGGGACACTTGACGTGGGAAAGATTTGCTCTGCAGTAAGCAATTAGTTCTTCTTGGAGTTCCCAGGGTTGGTAGTCTGGGTGAGCTGGCTGCACTACTGCTTTAACTTCTTCTCCAAATTCGGCGTTGGGAATGCCGAATACGGCGACGTCCCTGACCTGGATATGACTGATTAGCACGTCTTCAATTTCCTGAGGATAGATATTCACCCCCCCGGAAATGATCATGAACGACTTTCGATCTTTCAGGTACAGGTAACCGTCAGTGTCCAGGTAACCGATATCACCAAGCGTGGACCAGCCATATTGGTTCTTTGCAGCGAGGGTTTTTTCCGGGTCTTTGTAATATTGGAAATCGGTCCCATTGGCGAAATAGACCAGACCTACCTGTCCTGTCGGGACAATCCCACCTTCATCATCCAGGATGCGTAATTCGCCATGGATGGGTTTACCTACGCTGCCTTTATGGGTAAGCCATTGTGTTGAGTTAATAGCCGTTGAACCATTGGCTTCGGTACCTGAATAGTATTCGTACAGGATGGGGCCCCACCAGTTAATCATTTTTTGTTTGATATGGACGGGGCAAGGTGCTGCTGCGTGGATAGCAAACCGTAAGCTTTCGGGATGAAACGTCTTTCGAACCGTTTCAGGCAGGTCAAGTAGCCTTACGAACATGGTTGGCACCCACTGGCTGTGGGTGACTTTTTCTTCCTGGAGAAGCCGCAAGGCTTCCTCTGCAGAGAATTTTTCCATGATGATGGAGGTGCCGCCCAGTCTCGAGATCATCAGGTTATAGCGAAGTGGTGCAGAGTGATAAAGCGGTGCAGTGGATAGATAACGGACCGTGTCATCGATCTGGTAGAGCTTAATCCTTTTGCCAATGAGTGCTGGTATTGTCCCTACCGGGTTCATGGGGAGTTCAAAGCGCACTCCCTTTGGATTTCCAGTGGTGCCTGAAGAGTAGATCATTTCTGATCCTTCAACCTCGTCTTCTACCGGGTCTGTAGGTAGGCCGTCTATCTGCGTTGGCCAGTGCAAGTGAGGGCCCTGGTCTAGGGTGATTACCTTAATGTGCCTGGGCAGGTCTAATTGCAGTGTGTCCAGGATGGTTTGTTTGGTAACCAGCAGTTTCGCATCGGAGTTGCCTAAAATGTAGTTGATCTCTCGGTTCTTAAACAGGATGCTAATCGGTGTGAAGTAAAGACCTGAGCGTTGCGCTGCCCAGCAGATCGTCATGTAGTGGAGGTCGTTGTCGAGCAGGATGGCAAGGCCATCCGTGACCTTTAGTTGTAAGTTTCTAAACAGATGGGCGGTTTGATTTGATAGTCGGTCCAGCTCACCAAAGGTAATGGATTCGCCTGTACCTGCCAGTTTAAAGGCTACTTTTTTTGGTCTTAGTTGACCGTGAATTCCCGGATGCACGCCGTTGTGCCCCTATTGATGACTAATCTTTGCCACGTTTGGGGTTAAAGGCAGACATAGGAAAAGGCGACACATTACCCTTGGCTTCGGTTATTTTACCAACCCCTTCTTTAGTTACTTCATCTATCCGCACTACCGAATGTAAAGGTAGATAGCTTCGTGTCACGCCCTCAAACTCTGATTTAAGTTTTTCTTCACTTGGGTCAACCAGTATTTGCGTTCGCTCACCAAAAATCAGTTCTTCGATCTCGATAAAACCATATAGATCTGACTGGTAGATCTGGCGGGCATAAACCTCAAAAATCTGCCCTTGATTGAAGAAAATAACTTTATATGTAGGAGTTTTTGACATATCTGTTGCTCAATTTAGGACGCGTCTGGCGCCAAATATCGATAAAAGCAAGGGTTCTTTCCCTTGAGAAGGCAATATCAGGGCTGATTATACGGAATTCAAGGCTGGTATGCGATTGCCCTGGTGGAGAATCTCGTTGCTGAGCTGTATTAGAGGAATATGTGAGAGGAATATTTTTGGGCTATACACCAGTTTAGAAAATCTCTAGCTGAATCCTTCAGTCCAGAATATAATAGCCATCCATTTTCGATAATAGTAGTTGTGAGCCTGTGCCCAAGGTCTTTATAAAAACACACGGTTGTCAGATGAATGAATATGATTCATCTAAAATCGCCGACCTGCTCGAAAAGGCGCATGGTTATCAGCTGACTGAGCAGGAGACCGAGGCGGATTTATTGCTGTTGAATACCTGTTCTATTCGAGAAAAAGCCCAGGAAAAGGTGTTCCATCAGTTGGGCCGCTGGCGAAAGCTGAAAGACGCTAAACCCAATCTAAAAATTGGCGTAGGCGGTTGTGTTGCCAGTCAGGAAGGCAAGGCTATTAATCGAAGGGCGCCTTATGTTGACGTGATTTTTGGTCCGCAGACGCTGCACCGGTTGCCCGCCATGCTGAATGAACTTGATGACACCGGCACCAGCTTGATTGATATCAGTTTTCCGGCGATTGAGAAATTCGATGCCTTGCCCGAACCATCAGTTAAAGGGCCATCGGCTTTTGTTTCCATTATGGAGGGTTGTAGTAAGTACTGCACTTTCTGCGTGGTTCCCTATACACGCGGAGAAGAAGTCAGCAGACCGCTGGCGGATGTCCTGAAAGAGATTCTACAGCTGGCTGCTAAAGGTGTTAGAGAAGTTAATTTGCTGGGCCAGAATGTTAACGCTTATCGCAGTGACTTAGATTCAGGGGGAACTGCTGATCTTGCTTACCTGATTAGCGTGCTGGTTAATATAGATGGAATAGACCGAGTTCGTTATACAACCTCACATCCCGTCGAATTTTCCAATAATCTGATTGATTTGTACGCAGAGGTGCCGGAGTTAGTGAATCATCTGCATTTGCCGGTGCAAAGTGGATCAGACCGGGTGCTGGCAAGAATGAAACGAGGCCACACCATACTCGAGTACAAGTCGAAGATCAGGCGACTCAGGGCGATCAGGCCGGATTTGAGTCTTTCCTCGGACTTTATAATCGGATTCCCCGGAGAGACCGATGAGGACTTTTCAGCAACTATGCAACTGATAGACGAAATTGGATTTGATCATTCGTTTAGTTTTATTTACAGCGCGCGTCCAGGTACTCCTGCGGCAGACCTTGAAGACAAGACACCGATGGAAGTAAAGAAAAAGCGGCTAGCGATATTACAGGGCAGAATCAGCCAGCAGGCAACGCGCATCAGTGAGGCTATGGTAGGCTGCAGGCAACGGATACTGGTGACGGGAGTCTCAAGGAAGGATCCGGGACAATTGCAGGGCAGAACAGAGAATAACCGGGTCGTTAACTTTTCGGACCTGGAATCCGCTCACATAGGAACTTTTGTGGACGTTGAAATTGTTGAAGCGCTACCAAATTCACTCAGGGGTAAACTGGTTTGAAGCTATGATGTTTTTATTCTTGAAGCATCTGTTACTCTTATCTTTTGGACTTATAAAGCCTATATGAACCTGGAAATATCGCCACATTATTTAACACTGGAGCCCAATGACAGCCGCCAGTTGATGGACTTGTGCGGTCCCTTTGATGCCCATTTACGACAGATTGAAAAACGTCTTGGGGTGGTAGTACGTAATCGAGGTAATGAGTTTGAAATTTATGGGGATAAGGAAATTGTCTGCTCAGTTGGGGATTTGCTAACTCATCTGTACAGGGAAGTCTGCGGCGGAACGCAGATGACCGCGGAGACTGTACATTTATTTTTACAGGAGTCTGGTGTCGAATCTATTTCCATACAAGAGGATGAACCCAGCGATATCATAAAGACCAAGCGTAAAAACGTCAGGCCTAGAGGCCTTAACCAAATCATTTATGTGCGCGCCATGCGCGATCACGATATAAGTTTTGGTGTTGGTCCTGCCGGTACTGGCAAAACATTCCTGGCCGTAGCTTGTGCTGTGGAAGCGTTTGAACAGGAGCGCGTGGCCAGGATTTTACTGGTGCGACCAGCAGTTGAGGCGGGTGAAAAACTTGGCTTCTTACCCGGAGACCTAAGCCAGAAAATAGATCCCTACCTGAGGCCACTTTATGATGCGCTGTATGAGCTTTTCGGTTTTGAACGTGTCGAGAAACTAATCGAAAAGGGTTTCATTGAAATAGCTCCATTGGCTTACATGCGCGGTCGGACCTTAAATGATGCTTTCGTCATTCTTGACGAAAGTCAGAACACGACCATAGAACAGATGAAAATGTTTCTAACTCGAATTGGTTTTGGTTCGACTGTTGTTATCACCGGAGATGTCACTCAAGTGGATCTTCCCTCCCGTACCAAGAGTGGTTTAAAGCATGTCATTGAAGTACTTGGCCAGGTCAAAGGCCTGTCTTTTACTATGTTTTCCGCAAAAGATGTCGTCAGGCATCCTCTGGTGCAAAGGATTGTAGAGGCGTACGATCTGCATGAAGAGCAGAAATCATCTGGCAATGGCCCAGATAATCTCTAATCACTAAAATATGGATAAATATCTCATAGAGATGCAACAGGAAGCACTTTGTCGGGGCCTATTTGATCCAGAGACCGCCAGAGATTGGTTTCAATCCAGCCTGGCCCGCCTGAACCAGCCCGCCTGTGAATGTTGTATACGGTTTGTAGAAAAGGATGAGATGAAGGCCCTGAATTTTCGTTTTCGTCAACAGGACAAGTTAACTAATGTACTGGCCTTCCCTGAAGATTCGGCGGATGAGACCGGCCGCATTTTGTTAGGTGACGTCGTTATTTGCCCGGCGGTGTTAGCAGATGAAGCAAAGATTCAGGAAAAAGATCTGTTACAGCATTATGCTCATCTGGTAATTCATGGAATACTGCATCTGAAGGGCTTTGATCATATTGTCGAAGATGAGGCGAAGGAAATGGAACTGCTGGAGGTAATGCTGCTTGGCGCGCTGGGTATTAAGAATCCGTACGGTGAGGAATCATTATGAGTGAAGGTGACGCGACTGGCGAGAGTAGCCGAAGTTGGTTGGAAAGGCTTTCTCTTGCCCTGACCGGTGAGCCTAGTTCCAGGTCGGAATTACTGGAGCTGTTGCGGGCTTCTAAAGAACGTGAGCTGCTCGATGCAGAGGCTTTGAGCATTATCGAAGGTGCTCTCACCGTTGCCGACATGAAAGCCCGTGAAATCATGGTGCCTCGATCGCAGGTGGTGTTTTTACGAGGCGATCAAACGGCCAGTGAAATTTTATCGCAGGTGATTGAATCGGGTCACTCCCGGTTTCCGGTAGTAGGAGACAATGGTGACGAGGTTCTGGGTATTCTGCTTGCAAAGGATCTGTTGTTTCTTGCCCACCCGGACAGCTCCGAGAAGTTCAGCCTTCGCAATCTGCTCAGACCGAGTTCAGGCATTCCAGAGAGTAAGCGCCTGGATGTGTTATTGAAGGAATTCCGTTCCAATAGAAATCACCTCGCCGTCGTGTATGACGAATATGGTGGCATGAGTGGCATCATTACCATTGAGGATGTGCTTGAGCAGATCGTCGGTGATATAACCGATGAGTTTGATTATGATGAAGACGACTTTATCAAGCAGCACTCTGACGGAACTTATACAGTCAAAGCGTTGACAACCATTGATGATTTTAACGACTTTTTTGGCAGTAGTTTCAGTGAAGGTGAATTCGATACCATAGGTGGCCTGTTGATAAGCCGACTTGGACGTTTACCAACTAGACACGATAATTTCGTTATGGATGGATTTGATTTCAGAGTGTTGAATGCAGATAACCGCAGGATTCACCTGTTACAGGTTGCCCGCCGTAGCCGGGATTAACCAGTGACTACGGCGCTGTCGCCGCAGGTAACTGCAGTCTGGCTTAAGTTCGCCTTGGCCATCCTTGCCGGTATTCTAATGGCGTTCAGCTTTGCGCCTTTTGAGTGGTGGCCGCTGAGTATCGGCGCCATTGTTCTACTTCTCTATACTATTGACAAGGCTACCATAAAGCAGGCAGTTGTCTGTCACTACCTGTTTGCGCTAGGCCTGTTCTCAGTTGGCATATCCTGGCTCTATGTCAGTATTCACACCTACGGCGGGGCTTCGGCCGCGCTGGCGGTTATTCTGGTTTTGTTGTTTGTCATTTTCTGGTCCATTAGTTTTTTGCCGCAGGCGTGGCTGTACGCGCGATTTATTCGGCAGTGGCGACATGGTTTGGTGTTGGGATACCCAATAATCTGGGTTCTTGGGGAGTGGTTTCGAGGGTGGTTTTTGACCGGGTTCCCCTGGTTTTATCTGGGTTATAGCCATCTCCAGAGTCCACTGGCATCGTTTGCACCTATCGCCGGTGTGCTGGCCGTCAGCCTGGTCGCGTGTCTGCTGGCAACTTTCCTGTTTTGTTTGCTGGTCAAGCGACGCAAACGCTATGGTGTATTGAGTTTAAGCGTGTTTTTTCTCGCCCTGGGTGCCGCAGAACTGGAGTTCGTAACGCCGGGTAAGACTATTCAGGTGGCCGCAGTGCAGGGAAATATCGACCAGCACAGCAAGTGGCAAAGAAGCATGGTGATGCCTATTGTGAACCATTATCGCGGGCTGACAGAGGCGGTATGGGGTGTTGACCTAGTGGTTTGGCCTGAAGCTGCCATCACCGTTCTGCGTAGCGATGCCACTTCACTGCTGGCGCCGCTCAGGCAAATAAGTCAGGCCAAGGACACGGCACTCCTCACCGGTATTCCAGATCTAAATGATCAGGGCAGGTTCTTAAACAGCGCTGTGGTTATTGGCAATACGCCTGGCCAGTACGTTAAGCAGCGGCTAGTTCCTTTTGGGGAATACGTTCCGTTTGAAAGGTACCTGCGTGGCCTGATTAGGTTTTTCGATCTGCCCATGTCTCGCAATGTCGCTGGCAGTCCCGGGCAAACTCCGCTGATGGCAGGGGACATCAGTCTATCCGTATCTATATGTTATGAGGTCGTTTATCCTGAACTGGTTCGCAGTAATGTCCTTGCTCCAGGGCTGCTGGTAACCATTAGTAACGATACCTGGTTTGGCCGTTCTTCCGGGCCGGATCAGCATATGCAGATAGCGAGCATGAGAGCGCTGGAAAACGGCCGATACCTGCTGAGAGCCACCAATAATGGCATTACCGCTTTAGTTGATCACAAGGGTAGGATTGTTAGTCAATTGCCACGGGATACTGCGGCGGTCCTGTCCGCCGAGGTGCCAATCATGCAGGGGCTGACGCCTTATCACCGATTTGGCCAGATGCCCTTATTGATCGGCTTGGGGCTGCTACTTGCCGGTTTGCGGCTATCTTCAAAACAGCAGTTTTCGTAGAAGCGATAGCTCCGGTCAACAGCCTTCAGGTATAATACTGGTTTGCTGAAACTTCAGGCTCCGCATGCAACACGAAAAAGAGATACCCTCATATTCTCAAGGCGAACTCGAACGCCAGGTCCAGAAGACCTGGCAGGAAACGGGCGCATTTGTTGTCGATGAGAAGTCGGGTAAACCGAAGTTTTATTGCCTGTCCATGTTTCCATACCCTAGCGGCCAGTTACACATGGGTCATGTCAGAACCTATACGCTGGGAGATGTGATTGGTCGGTTTCAACGATTAAATGGCAAGCACGTGCTCCAGCCCATGGGCTGGGATGCTTTTGGTTTGCCTGCAGAAAATGCGGCCATCAAGCATAAAGTGGCCCCAGCCGAATGGACTTTGCAGAATATCGCTCAGATGAAGCGGCAGATGCAGAGTCTGGGGTTTTCCTATGACTGGTCTCGAGAGTTTGCTACCTGTACCCCTGAATATTATCGCTGGGAGCAGTGGTTCTTTACAAAAATGTTCGCCAAAGGCCTGGTTTATAAAAAAGCGGCCTGGGTAAATTGGGATCCGGTGGACCAGACCGTACTAGCTAATGAACAGGTGGTCGATGGCAAGGGCTGGCGCTCTGGTGCGGTGGTCGAGCGACGTGAGCTTTCCCAGTGGTTCGTAAAAATAACGGACTATGCGGAAGAACTATTGTCCGAATTGGATCATCTTCCTGGCTGGCCTGATAAAATTAAGACCATGCAGAGAAACTGGTTAGGTCGATCTGAAGGGGTTGAAATAAGTTTCCCTCTTGATGGCGGTGATTCGCTATCAGTCTATACTACTCGGCCGGATACTTTGCTCGGAGTGACTTATCTGGCCGTTGCAGCGCAACATTCCCTTGCCCGGGAAGCTGCCTTGAAGCAACCCGACCTGCAGGCTTTTCTGGAAGAGTGTAATCGAGTTAAAGTAGCCGAAGCCGATATGGCCAAGCTGGAAAAGAAAGGCATGAATACGGGTTCGTTCGCCAGGCACCCGCTCACCGGAGAAGCGATTCCCATTTGGGTTGGGAACTTTGTGTTAATGGAGTACGGTTCAGGAGCGGTAATGTCAGTCCCTGGCCATGACCAGCGCGACTGGGAGTTTGCCAAACAGTATGATTTGCCAATTCAACAGGTGATAGAAGCGGTCAGTGGTGAAGAGGCAGACCTGACGGCAGAAGCCTACACGGTAAAAGGACGGCTGATTAACTCAGGGGAGTTTGATGGGCTGGAATTTAGTGATGCGTTTTCTGCTATCGCCACTGCGTTGGAAGAAAAGAGTCTCGGAACAAAACAGGTTAATTTCAGGTTGCGTGACTGGGGAGTTTCCAGGCAGCGGTACTGGGGTTGTCCCATACCCATTATTCATTGTGACAAGTGTGGTGCTGTGCCGGTACCAGAAGATCAATTACCGGTTGAGTTACCGACGGATATTGTTTTTGAAGGAGTGGGTTCACCTATAAAGAAAATGCCGGAATGGTACCAGGTGGCTTGCCCGGAATGTGGTGCTGAAGCATTACGGGAAACTGACACGTTTGACACTTTTATGGAGTCTTCCTGGTACCACGCAAGGTTTATGTCCAGCGATTCCGAAACTGCCATGGTCGATGACAGGGCAAAGTACTGGCGCCAGGTGGATCACTATGTTGGTGGTGAGGAGCATGCCATTCTGCATCTTTTATATGCGCGGTTTTTCCACAAAGTAATGCGTGATGAAGGCATGCTGGATTCCAATGAACCCTTTGAAAAGCTGCTGGCACTGGGTATGGTTCTCAAGGACGGTAGCAAAATGTCTAAGTCGTCTGGAGATGCTGGAGACCCGAAAATTTTACTGGAGCGATTTGGCGCTGATGCAGTCCGTATGGCAATGATGTTTGCTGCGCCACCAGAACAAAGTTTTGAATGGGCGGAAAACGGGGTTGAAGCGGCCCATCGATGGCTCAGGGCCCGTTTCTGGTTAACGGTTCAACAACATTGCCAGATAGCTGAAATTGCTGAACTTGATGTCGAGGGGCTAAATGATAGCCAACGGGAATTACGTCGGTTAACCCATGAGACCCTGGCTAAAGCTAGAGACGACTATGACCGCAGGCTGGCCTTTAATACCGTCATTGCGGCGGTCATGACCTTGATGAATAGCGTTATTAAATTTTCTGATAGATCTGATCAGGGGCTTGCGGTCAAACATGAAGCGCTGCGGGTTGCTGTTTTGGTGATGTCACCGATTACCCCGCATATCTGCCATGTTTTATGGCAAAAGCTGACTTCGCAGCAGATTGAATCGGCAGACTGGATTGAAACAGATGAAGGTGCATTGGAAAAATCGACTATTGAGCTGGTTGTTCAGGTCAATGGTAAGTTAAGAGCCAGGCTGGCTGTGCCTGCCGGCCTCGACGGAGCTTCGGCTCAGTCGGCAGCAGAACAGCACGAAACTATTGCCAAGCTGCTCGAAGGGGTAGACATTCGTAAGGTGATCCATGTGCCAGATAAACTGATCAACTTTGTTGTTAGCCAATGATTTTAGTGGTTAGGGGATAGTTAAATGGCGCTGCGCTTAGCCACTATGATGCTTTGTTTGATGGTATCTGCGTGTGGTTTTCAGTTGCGAGGTAATAGTCCGGGTCCCGCCGTTGACTTGCCCGTACATCTGCAGGCAGGGGCGGTTACTGCTGTGACCAGAACAGTGATTATAGAAGCGCTAACAACTGCCGGCGTAGAACTAGTTGCGCCGGCAGAAGCTCGCCTTGCACTGGTTGTCAGCAGTGAACAAATACATAAATGGCCTATTGCTAACTCCCTGACGCTGAATAGTAGCGATTATGAACTGGTAGTGGAGCTTCATTTTCGTCTGGAAAACATGGCCACAGGTGAGGCTTTGGTGGTCAGTTCGGTCAGGGCGTCAGCACACTTTGAGTCGGATAGATCGAATTTGCTGGCGAGTCGTCGCGAAGAAGCGGTAATTCTTGCAGAAACAAGGATGGAGGTGGCCCAGAGACTGACTGAAAGAGTCCGTTTTTCGGCTTCCGGATCCAAATAATTGAGGGGTAGGGGTCTGATGGGAAACCCCAGTAAAGCAGGCGTAACAATGAAGCAGGCGAATTGAAAGTTTATCCTGAAAAATTGAGCCAGGCGCTTTCGGCCGGGTTGGCGCCTATTTATATTGTCAGTGGTGATGAACCACTGCTAGTGCAGGAATGTTGCGATAGCATTCGAGCCGCAGCCCGAAAGGCTAATTATGCCGAAAGAGAGGTCTTCCATGTCGAGGCTGGCTTTGACTGGAAAGAGTTTATCTATAGTGCCAGTAGCCTTTCTTTGTTTGCTGATCAGAAGCTTTTGGAATTGCGGATGTCGAGTGCGAAACCGGGGAATGAAGGTGCTAGTAGCCTAAAGGAATACGCTGCAATGCCGTCTTCTTCAAATTTGCTGCTAGTGAGCCTGCCTCGTCTCGATAAGGGAACCCAAAACGCTCAGTGGTTTAAAGTGCTCGAAAAAGCCGGCGTATTTATTCAGATTTGGCCGGTGGCAGGTAAAGATTTACCGCGATGGATTGATGCCAGGTTCAAGAAAGTCGGTCTTAAGGCTACGCGAGAAGCCGTCATGTCGATGGCGGCGAGAGTTGAAGGTAACCTTCTGGCCGCCGCTCAGGAAATTGATCGAATCAAATTGATTTCCCCAGGCTCAGCAATAGAAGCTGCAATCGTCGAGGAAGGGGTCGCAGACAGTGCTCGATTTGACGTGTTCCAGTTGTTAGACGCAGCCCTCATGGGTAAAGCCAGCCGTTGCCTGAAAATTACCGACAGCATGCGCATTGAAGGTACAGAAGTACTCTACTTGAGCACTATGTTGGCCAGGGAAGTTCGAAACCTGATTGGTATGTCGGAGGCCATGCAATCCAGTTCAGTGGATGCAGCCATGCAACAGGCCAGAGTCTGGCAGAAACGTCAGCCGCTCATTGCAGCTACTTTGAAACGACATGGTTTACCGGCGCTTCTACAGTTGCAGTCAAGGGTTAACAGGATAGATGCGATAGTCAAGGGCGTTCAGGCTGGAGACCCGTGGGATGAGTTAACCAGCGCCATATTACATCTTGCCGGTGTCGCCCTGTCATTACCTGATGCCAGTAAGCCGGGTGCTAGTTTACTTTAGTTTCAGCCATCGAACCGGCAGCAATCAGGACCAACCTACCGTTGCTGTTATCAAAAACCGTGATACTGCCGTTATCAGGCTGGCAGACAGATACTTGATCGGTTTCCTGCGCCACAACGGTTAATGCATTGATTGCAATGAAGTGAGAAAAGATCGCTGTATCAGAGCGAAGTTGGAGCAGGCAGTCGCACATATCAGACTGCTAATTTTGTAGTTCCTTTGATTGTGTCGATCAGTTCCCCCGCATTACCTGCTGTAACCGGGGTCCTCGCTCAGACAGGTTGAGTCCGGTCGAGGGAACTTCAGCAACACGCGGTTCAATGATCACATCAATGTGGCTCATATCGACCAGAGGCTGGGCTGTCTCCAGTGCCCTCTTAAGCGGGCTGGAGATAATAACCAAAGGCAGTTTAGCGATTAGTTTCCCGGCTGCACCAATAGCCTGTTGGTGGCCGAGGGTGTCAAGGCCTGGATCGGGGCCCTGGGAAAATCCGGCCGCTGCTCTACCGTGGCGGACCCCATAAATTCTAGCCATTAATATTCATTCCTGAGATGAAGGTATGCAATTAGTATAGCGTTTTTTACGCTAGGGCCTAGTTCCGGACATGGCAATTTGTTTAACAAATCGCTATTCTTAGCGGGGCGGTGCATTGCGACTATAAAGCAACTCTGGTGGTAGGTTTTTTGGTGAGTCGAAAGTTTTATCAAATGCAAGTATAGCGCAGCTCTACAGGGACTCGCGAACCCGGTGGAGAGCTGGAAGCAGCGGTGTTCAGGTATAAAATTCAGTGCGTACGTCAGGGTATAAATCTGGTGCAGAAACAGCACGTTTGATCGATCGCCAATAGCAGAGATTAAAGCGTGTGCAAAAGACTAAAAGGTAATGAGAGTATGGGTGAGCAACTTGGAGCATTGGCGGGCGATGGAATCCCCGACACAGAAGTTAAGGTACGGGATGTATTTGGACTCGATACAGATATGCTGGTACCGGCATTTACGAATCCGTCAGAACACGTGCCGTTAGTGGATAAAAATTATCTTTTTAACCATGAAACGACCATAGCCATCCTGGCAAGCTTTGCGCATAACAGACGCTGTATGATCCAGGGTTATCATGGAACCGGTAAGTCTACCCATATCGAACAAGTTGCTGCGCGTCTTAATTGGCCCTGCATACGAATTAACCTGGACTCCCATGTCAGCCGAATGGACCTGGTCGGAAAAGACGCAATTGTACTGCAAGATGGCAAACAGATAACTGAGTTTAAAGAGGGTTTGTTACCCTGGGCGTTACAACGCGCTTGTGCAATAGTCTTTGATGAATATGATGCCGGTCGTCCGGATGTGATGTTCGTCATTCAACGGGTACTGGAGGTAGAAGGCAAGCTGACTTTGCTGGATCAAAGCAGAGTCATTAGCCCGCATTCTGGTTTTAGGTTGTTCGCGACGACTAATACCATAGGACTAGGAGATTCCAGTGGTTTGTACCATGGGACCCAGCAGATAAACCAGGGACAGATGGATCGCTGGAATATTGTGACCACATTGAATTATCTGCAGCATGATAAGGAAGTAGAGATCGTCGCGGCTAAACAACATAATTTGGATAAGAAAACATTATCTAATATGGTCTCGGTGGCTGCTCTTACCCGGCAAGGCTTTATTAATGGAGATATTTCCATCGTCATGTCACCTAGGACTGTCATTATGTGGGCTGAGAATGCAGATTTGTTTGGTGATCTGGGTTTCTCTTTCAGGCTGACTTTTTTGAACAAGTGTGACGAAACTGAACGATCTATCGTTGCTGAATATTACCAGCGCTGTCTTGGAGAAGAGCTTCCTGAGTCCAGTGCCACGATTGTCCTGGCTTAAAATGCCAGAGAATGACTGAATGGACGATTCGACCGAAGTCTTTAAGCAGGCAATAACCTCTACCATGAGAGCGATCTCTGGTGATGAGGAACTCAGCGTCAGTTTTGGCCGGGGTAAGGCCTATCTTCAGGGCAATAAAGCCCGCATTCCCTTGCCTGAAACTGCCATCAGTGAAGAAGCACTTGCTTCTCTTAGAGGTACCGCAGATCGCTTTGCTTTGCGAAGCCGTTTCCACGATGAAACCCTGCATATTCAGAATAGGCCGGCTTCAGGTATAGCCCAGGATGTTTTTGACTGGGTAGAAGAATCGCGAGTTGCTGCCATTGGGTCTCACCTTATGCGGGGTGTTCAGGACAACCTTAGCGCGCAGTTGGAGCAGTACTGTAAAGATCAAGGTTATGCAGAAATTGAAATAGCCGAAGATGCCCCACTAGGCGCAGCGGTTGGGTTGCTGGTGCGCGAAAAACTCATTGGTGAACCCGTGCCCGCTAGTGCGCAAGCTATTCTAGATCCATGGCGCGAGCACATTGAGTCCTGTATTGGTGATAGCCTGGATGATTTTTCGGAACTCATTTTAGATCAGGCTGCTTTTGTGGATAAGACCAGAGCGTTGATAAAAGACCTGGGGTTAACAGATGATTGGGGAGAGGACGGTAATAGCGAAGACGCGGATAACGCCGAAAGCGACACAGAAGAGATGGAACCGGAGGGCGGTGATGACACCGTTGATCAGGAATCTGGCCAGGATGGAGATTTAACGGACGCCATCGAGGGTGAGGTTCCTGTCGATATGGATGCCATGGATATGGTCGAGGCAGATGGGAGTGATGACGAGAGCGGCGCTCCTCCTGATATGCTTCCGGATAAGAGTTGGTTGCGGCCCAAGACGACGGACTACAAGCCCTATACCACGGCTTTTGATGAAGTGGTGTCCGCCGATGAACTCTGTGACGCTGAAGAACTGGATCGTCTCCGAGGTGTTTTGGACAAACACTTACAAAATTCACAGATTATTATCAGTAAACTTGCCAACCGATTACAGCGCAAGTTGATGGCTCAGCAGAACCGGACCTGGGAATTTGATTTAGAAGAGGGAACTCTGGATACGTCAAGGTTACCCGGAATTATCATGGATCCTTTTAGCTCACTTGCCTTTAAACAGGAAAAGGATACCAAGTTCCGAGATACGGTGGTTTCCCTGCTCATTGACAGTTCTGGTTCGATGCGAGGCCGATCTATTTCAATCGCTGCCATGTGTGCCGATATTCTTGGGCGAACCCTTGAAAGATGTACTGTAAAGGTAGAGATTCTGGGGTTTACTACTCGCGCCTGGCGTGGCGGACAAGCACGCGAAACTTGGCTTCAGCAAGGTAAACCGCAACAACCGGGACGGCTCAATGATTTGCGTCACATCATTTATAAGGCCGCTGATACACCCTGGCGTAGAGCCAGGCGTAACCTTGGTCTGATGATGAGAGAAGAACTGCTCAAGGAGAATATCGATGGTGAGGCTTTACTTTGGGCCCACAACCGAATTGTTGGCAGACCAGAAGACCGACGTATCATGATGGTGATTTCAGATGGTCTGCCAGTGGACAACAGTACTTTGCTGGTTAATGCGAGTAATTATCTTGAACAGCATTTGAAGTACGCCATCGACCAGATCGAGAACTTCTCGGATGTGGAACTGGTGGCCATTGGGATTGGTCATGATGTTACCCATCACTACCGCAGGGCCGTGACGATTACAGATGCTGAGCAGCTTGGTGATGCCATTACCGATCAGTTAGTTGATTTATTTGATGAAAAGGCCAATCTGAAATCAGCCCAGAAACCCGTAGGCCGCTGACATTGTATCGACAGTTGTTACTCACCGCACTGGATGAATATGCGTTACGTTATCCGGCTGAACGGACTCAGGTTGAGCATTTTTCTGATTTTGTCAGCGCTAACCCGCACTGCTTTGAAAGGTCTTCTCTAGTGGGTCACGTCACTGGCTCAGCCTGGATCATTGATGGTCGTCATGAACGTTGTTTGTTGACGAATCATAAGAAGCTGAATCGGTGGCTTCAGCCGGGTGGACACTGTGATGGTGATGGTGATGTTGCCGGTGTGGCTTTAAGAGAAGCTTTTGAAGAGTCTGGATTGACTAGTTTGAAATTGGTTAGCTCAGAAATATTTGATATTGATATTCACTCGATTCCTGCGCGCAAAGCTGAGCCAGAACACTTTCATTACGACGTCAGGTTTCTGCTCGAATGTGGTTGCGATGAACATTATGTCATCAGTGACGAGTCGCATGATTTGGCCTGGGTACCGTTGGTCAGGGTTTTAGATTACTCATCGGAAGATTCTGTACTAAGGATGGTCCAGAAAACAGCTTGAAGCCTGTCTAACCCGGGTAGAGATGGCAGCTTACGCTATGGTCGTCAGCTACCTGGGTTACCTCTGGGGTGACGGTCTTGCATTCTTCCATGGCTTGCGGGCAACGATCAGCAAAACGACAGCCTGGCCCGATGTTGAGCGGTGATGTTACCTCGCCTCGGATAGGGGTATGGGTTCGCTGACGCTCAATATTGGGGTCGGGTTCCGGGTTTGATTCAATCAGCAGTCGAGTGTAGGGATGCTTTGGCTGGTAGAAAACCTCATTAGAAGGCCCTGACTCGACTATGGTACCCAGGTACATTACCACCATGCGATCGGAGACATATCGGACCATGGATAAGTCGTGGGCAATAAAAAGCAGCGTTAACCCCAGGGTTTGCTTCAATTCCTCAAGAAGATTAACGACCTGGGCTTGCACCGATACGTCCAGTGCGGAAATCGGTTCGTCGCAGACCACGAACTTGGGTCCAATTATCATTGCTCGTGCTATGCCTATGCGTTGCCGCTGACCACCGGAAAATTCGTGAGGATAGCGGGACATGTGATCGCTGTGCAGACCCACCCGACGCAACCAGTAACTGACTTGTTCCTTGATATCGGCTTTACTCAGATTGCCCTGGATGGCCAGGCCCTCACCAATGATGTCAAGGATGGTCATGCGCGGGTTCAGTGAGGAGTAGGGATCTTGAAAGATCATCTGCATTAGCTTTGAGTAGTGCAGATGATCACTTGCCGAAAAGCGTTCAGGTAATAGGGTATTGTTAAAGTAGGCCTCACCGCTGGTTCTTTGATGTAGGCCAATGAGGGCTTTGCCGAATGTTGACTTGCCAGATCCACTCTCACCAACCAGCCCAAGAATTTCATTTTCAGCAATTTCCAATGACACACCATCCACCGCATGTAAGATATCGCCCTTGCCTATTGAGAAATGCTTTTTGAGGTTGTGAGCTCTAATCAGCACCGGCTGTATCCATTATTTTCAGGGGTTGGTACAGCGCTTCAATATTGGGTGCATCCTTGTGTTGTAGCCAGCATCGAGATAGGTGCCTGGGATCCTGTGGGTCTTGTATTAGCTGTGGTAATTGGTTGCCACAGATCTGCATTGCTTGCGGACATCGGGCCGTATATCCGCAACCCAGAGGTGGCGAAAATAGATCAGGAGGACTGCCGGGAATAGGCTGAAGGTTCTTCTCTTCAGCGCCGGAATTAGATGGCATGGCAGATTTCAAGCCCAGCGTGTAGGGATGAGCACTACGGTAGAAAATGTCATCCAGGGAACCGCGCTCGATTATTTGTCCTGCGTACATTACAGCGACTTGGTCAGCCATCCTGGCAACCACGGCTAGATCGTGAGTGATCAGGAGAATTGACATGCCTTCGGTTCGCTGCAGTTCGGTCAATAATTCAAGAATCTGGGCTTGGATAGTGACGTCCAAAGCTGTGGTAGGTTCATCAGCAATCAGTAAAGAGGGGTTGCAGGCCAGGCTTTGTGCGATCATGGCTCTTTGCAGCATGCCCCCTGAGAATTCAAAAGGATACTGGAGCGCTCTTTTAGCAGCCTCTGGGATATGCGTTTTTTCTAACAATTGTAATGCTGTAACCATTGCATCTGCATGACTTTTGCCTCGATGCACCATTAAGGTCTCAGCAATTTGATGACCAATTTTCATGCTGGGATTCAAAGATGTCATCGGGTCCTGAAATATCATACCGATTTCTACGCCCCGGTAGCGATTAGCTTCAGCCGCAGGAAGCCCGAGAATTTCTTGTCCTTTTAACTTAGCTGAGCCACCGGTGATCTTTCCTGGGGGCATGGGAATGATGCCCATTATTGACTGCACAGTAACCGATTTCCCGCAACCTGATTCGCCGACAATAGCCAGTGTTTTACCCACTTCAACTTCGAAGCTGACCCCCCTGACGGCCTGAACGGTACCCCCGAAGGTTTCAAATTCAACGGCGAGGTCGGTAACTTCGAGAATATTTTTAGCCATTGTTATTCCCTTGAGCGCATTCTTGCATCCAGGGCTTCGGTGAGACCGTCTCCCAAGAGATTGAACGCGAGCACAGTAATGCTGATGAATAGAGCCGGGAAAAATAACTCGTGAGGGTGGCTTAACATGGTTTTAACCCCTTCATTGCACATTGAGCCCCAGGAAGGGGTAGGCGGCGCGACGCCCATACCAATGAAGGAAAGGAATGCTTCTGTGAAAATCGCAGAAGGAACGGCAAAGGTGAGCGTGACCAATATCACACCCATGGTATTGGGAATAATGTGGCGTAAAATTAAGTAACCAGGCTTGCCACCAAGTATCCGGGCGGCTTCGATATACCCCTGTTCGCGGATTTGCAGAACCTGGCCGCGCACTAACCGCGCCGTAGCCGGCCATAATAGCAGTACCAATGCCAGGAGCATCGGCAGAATGCCGCTTTCACCCGGTCCAATGCCGAAGGAAATTTTAAACAGTATCATGAAAAGCAGGAACGGCAGTGCGACCACAAAATCAGCAAAGCGCATGAGGAATTGATCAATACGATCGCCGAAATAGCCCGCAAAGCCGCCATAGATTATGCCGATAGATACATAAAGGAGAGGTGCCACTATGCCAATAAAAAGGGACACCCTGGCTCCCTGCATCAAGCGAGCGAGCATGTCTCTGCCTAAATAATCAGTTCCAAAGGGATGAAACTCCAATGTAATGACCGAGCCTGTAACGGCGTCTTGCGATGTTTCCAGGATATTTCGCTCCAGGGCTTCCCTGACCGTGATGGTCAGCATGGGCTCAACTTTGAGGCTAGTATATTGATTGTACTCATCGAAACCATCGGTTGGCACGATAGAATAGTAGTAGGTTATAGCTTTGAGATTGAGGCGATCCTCATAACCGATTTGGTTGCCCGCGTTAATGGATGCAAGTGGTAGTCCAAGATCATTGAAACCCTCTGGCTTCGACTCGTTGCGATAGATGTTGTAACCACTGGCATCGGTTAACGGTTCCCAGAGTAACCGTACGGCCTGGGTTGAGGCCACTTCGGCGAGCCTGAAGGCTACCACTGGGTCAATTTCATCAACTATCTCATCAGGTTCGGCAGGAAAACCAGGGTCGACTGGTGCTGACCAGGGGCTGTAATTTGCGACTAGGGTTGCCTTTTTAGGTAGCGACGGTGCCTGAGAGATTTGATTCAGGTCCTGCAGGGTTGGGTCGACATTCCAGATTATAGGCCCTGCCAGGGTAAAAAACGCTAAAGCGGCAATCAGGTAAAGTGAGATAATTGCCCTGACGTTTTTCTTAAGGCGGCGCCAGGCGTCTTGCCAGTAAGAAAGAGAAGGCCGAGGGATCAGTTCCGGCTCTGTTTCCTGGTGGATCGGCAGGAAGTCTGTTGCGCTTAGTTCGTTGCTATGGGTCATTGCAAGCGTACCCTTGGATCGATGAAACCGTAAAGAATGTCTACCACGATGACCATCAGGACCAGGAACGCGCCGTAAAAAACCGTCGTACCCATAATGACAGTGTAATCCAGCTGTTGCACTGCCTGTACAAAATACCGACCCAGGCCAGGGATGGCAAAGACGAGTTCAACAACAAAACCGCCCGTGGTGATAGCCGCTATTTGGGGGCCCAGGACAGTAATAACCGGAAGAATTGCATTTCTGAGCTGGTGCTTGAAGAAAATTCTGAGAGGGGATAAACCCTTCGCTTTGGCCGTTTTGATGTAATCCTCGTTGACTACATCCAGCATTGATGAACGCATCAGCCGGGTCAGCAAAGCCATGGTGCCCAGCCCTAATACCATAGAAGGCATTAACATATGCGACAGGCTACCCCAACCAGCAACGGGAATGATGGACTGGCCGGCAAACTGATTAATATTCACTAATAGCAACTGTCCCAGTGCAGCGAACACAAAGCTGGGTACGGAGATACCGAGTATCACCAGGAACATAATGACGATATCGGGTAACCGGTTTCTGTATATAGCGGTTATCGCGCCCCATAGAATCCCTCCCAGGGCGGCAAAGAAGACTGCAAGGATGCCTAGCGTTGCTGATACCGGGAAATGGTCTTTTATAATGTCATTAACTTTGCGATTCTGTTGGGTATAGGAAATCCCAAAGTCGCCTCTAAGCATATTACCCATGAATATAAAATACTGCTCCACGACCGGTTTGTTGAGACCATATTTTCGCTCAAGATTGAGTCTGATCTCAGCTGATACCGCTTTTTGATTCATTAAGGGATCACCCGGGACCAGGTGCATGGCAATGAAGGTCGCTGTGGCGATGAACCAGATGGTAATCAACCCTGCGATGAGTCTTTTAGCGATGTAGCTCAGCATGCTGGGTTACTGGACAACTCGAGCATAGGTAAAATCCGGGTCAGAGCCAACCACATTTCGGACAACCCCTTTTACTTTCGGATGAAGTAGATAGATAACGCCCTGCTCGTACAACGGCAATATAACGGCATCTTCGTGAACGATGCGCTGCAATTCAGCCATGGCATCCATGCGGACCTTCGGTATAGAACTGTTCATGGCAGTTCTCACGAAACGATCGTAATCGGGGTTGTTATAGCGGCCTCGATTGTTTAGGTTCCAGGATGCGAACAGATCACCAAAGGTCATTATATCGTCGAAATCAGGCCCCCAACCTGCGCCAACGAGATCAAAATCTCCCGATGTCATTTTCGCCAGTCTCTGCTTAAAGGTCTGTATATCAATCTTAATATCCAGATTCAGTTTGCTTTTCAGCAGTCCCTGCAGGTACTCGGCCTGCTTTGCTGCGGTCGGACTATCGCCAACCAGAAGCACTAGCGGTGGTAACTGGGTTACACCGAGTTGTGACTTTGCCTGGTTAAGTAAACGTCTGCCCAGATCCGTATCCGGTTCTAGCCGCGGTGCCGGGTACTCCGTACGGAACTTTTCTTCAGTACCATCCAGCCAGACAGGGAACAAGCTTTCTCCTCTTAGGTTGCCGGGTGTTGCGAGCACTTTATTGACAAATTCATCTGCATTATAAACTGCCTGGATAGCCTGCCTCAGTAACAGGTTTGCTGTGATCCGATCTGGGCGGTGATTATACTCAATAAAAAACACTGAGCCGGTGGAGAAACTGCGAATACGGAATTTTCGGGTCAGCGCATCCTGGTAAGTTTCACCATCTAAACGGGTAAATATTATCTTGTTATCAATGAATAAATTCAGTCTTGCGCGGGTATCGGCGGTGATGTAATCCGCTTCGATCGCATTCAGCTTAATCTTATCTCTATTCCAGTAATGAGGGTTTTTTTTCAGTTTAATAGATGCGCTGTGCACCCAGTCAGTCATGGCAAATGCGCCATTGAAGATAAGGTCACTGGCGTCTGCTGCATAACGATCCAGTCGGGATTTGTAAAATTTTTCCTGGATAGGGAAATAGCTTACAAACGCGGTTAATTTGCTGAAGTAGGCTGTGGGCCGCTCAAGCTCAACTTTCAGGGTAAAATCATCGAGGGCTTCCACGCCCAGTTCTTCGGGTGCCAGTTTCCCCTGATTAATGGCCTCGGCATTTTTTATGGCATACAGGATGAAGGCATATTCCGACGCCGTAGAGGGGGTTAGCGTGGTCCTCCAGGCAAAAACGAAATCGTGAGCAGTGACGGTTTCGCCGTTACTCCATTTGGCGTTAGGTCTTAGCCAGAAGGTGGCTTCCTCATCATTGACCTCCCATCTTTCGGCAACCCCGGGGATGATTCGCCCTCGACGATCATAGCGGGTAAGGCCTTCCATAATATGTCCCAGGACCATTACGGAGACCTGGTCAGTCGCTTTCATGCCGTTAAGTTGAGGTGGTTCCTGGTTCAGGGCGAGTTTGACCGTTTGTGTTTCAAAGTCAGCAGCTTCAGCCAGGCAATGATGGCTGTGCAGTAAGAGGATTACAGTGAATAAAAAAGGTAAAATAGTGTTCATCAGCAGAGACGTCAGTTAGCAAAGGGAAATTCTAACATGACCGGTGATTGATTATGCTAATGCTTCAAGCGTTGTTAAATCAGCTGGCGAATCGCAGCAGATTAGCGACTACCCGTTCGAGATGGGTGAGCGAATTGCATACGTCAGTCTGATGGCAGTTTGGAGCATATTTTTTCATTTCAGCATCACCGACAATCCAGTTAGACCTGGGTTCCGGGTTTAGCCATATGACACGCCGTGACTTTTCGTACATTTCGTGAAGAATCTCTGCCTGTGGATTACCGTAATTGTTCCTGGCATCTCCAAGAATGATGATGGTGGTTTTGTTGTTAACGTCATCCATACAGTTACGCTTGAAATCCATAAACATCTGGCCGTAGTCGGTCGAGCCATTGCCATAATCACGCATTGTTTTTGCCATCGCGTCTTCAAGCTTGCTGTTTTCGAATAATTGGGTCACCTCACCCAGATCCGAAGAAAATGCAAATGAGCGCACCTTGGGGATGACCTCGGATAGGCTGTATAGGAACATGAGTAGAAATCGTGAATAGTTACTGACTGAACCGCTCACATCGCAAATGCACATAACTTTAGGCCGGTCGACTTTGCTTGCCTTCCATTGCAGGTCAAAAAACATCCCATCGTACTGCATGTTCTTGCGCAGGGTCTTGCGCACGTCAAGCTGGCCTCTTTTAAAGGTTTTCCTGCGTTTGGAGTGTATGGCGACGAGCTTTTTAGCCATTTTGAATACTATTTCCTGGACGTCTTTGAAGTTGCGCTTTTCCAGATTGCTCAGTTTTACTTTCTTGAGAAGTTCTTCGCGGAGTTGCTTGCCAGATTCATCGGCATGCAGAAAGAACTGCTTTTCAACATAATCCCTGACTTGGTCACGAAGTCGGTCGCGGCCTAATTTGAGTTTTTTTGCCAGGTTTCGTTCTGGTCGGCCACCATCACCTTGCAGTTCACTTATTTCATCCTGGAGGGGTTTTAAGCCCATCGCATCCATGATCTTACGGGTGTACAGGCCTTTCTGGGTAAAGACTACAATCTGATTGACCTCGACCCTGCGACCGGCTTCAGACAGGGAGATCATCAGTTCACTGCGATTCCCGGACATTAAAAGCTTTCCTAAAGGCGACGACGGTTGAAGGTGGGTGGAGTCGTCCTCATCTTCCAGGTCATCTTCTGCAGCGCCCTGGCCACCACCTTCGCCGGATCCTTTTCCACCGGCCTGGTTGTTGCCTGGATTGGATGGGTCTTTATCACTGGCTTGGTTATCGTCGTCGAGATGGTCGTCGTCAGTTGAAGCTGCCTGGTCTCTAATGTTCTCGAAGGTAAAAAACTTTTCGAAGCTTGTCTCGAATAATTCTTTTTCCTCAGGTGTTTTAGAGAGGATCATGGACAGTGAGTCTTTCAGTAGGTTTCGGTCTCGATAACCCACCAGTTCCAGCGCTGCCATAGCATCGAGTGTTTCCGCTGGCGATACCTTGACCTCAGCAGTACGCAGGACTTTGACAAAATCAACCAGCGTGGTTTCCATTAAGCTTCCTTGACCGCCTTGTTTGTCAGCATTTGTACTTCGGCTTGTACGGTTTCGATGTCTTCCTGAAATTTCAGTATGACGTTGAGGGTCTGGCGCACGAGATCAGCATCGAGTGATTCGGTATGCAACAGAATCAAAGTTTTAGCCCAGTCGATGGTTTCGCTGATGGCCGGTACTTTTTTAAGGTCCATCTCGCGGAGTTCCTGGATGAACGCAACCAGTTGCTTGCGCAGGTAAACGGGAATATCCGGTACCCTGGCGTTGACTATTTGCCCTTCCAGGTCAGCATCTGGAAACGGTATATACAGATGCAGGCAGCGGCGTTTAAGGGCGTCGCTGATTTCCCGAGTATTGTTACTGGTCAGGAATACCAGAGGTTTTCTTTCCGGATTAGCTTGGATTGTACCAATCTCCGGAATGGATAATTGATAGTCTGAGAGTAGTTCGAGCAGCAAAGATTCGAATTCGTGGTCAGATTTATCGACCTCATCAATTAATAGAACACAGCCTTGTGTTTTTTTGATGGCCTTAAGGAGCGGTCGAGGTTCAAGGAACTGTTCGGAAAAGAAAATATCGCCAAAATCGTGAAGCTTTGCAACCGAATCATTGAGTCCTTTTGCGCCATCAAGAATTTCGCTGAGTGTCTCTTTGAGCACCTGTGTATAGAGTAATTGTTTTCCGTACTTCCATTCATAGATAGCTTTTGACTCATCGAGGCCTTCATAACACTGCAAACGAATACATTCCAGTTCAAGCATCTGTGCCACTGATTTAGCCAGTTCGGTTTTACCAACACCGGGCGGGCCCTCGATCAGAATTGGTTTATCCAGGTGGTAGGCTAGAAAAACCGCAGTCGCGATCTGGTCGTTTGGAATATAATTCAGCTCTTCGAGGCCTTCTCGAATTTTTTCGATACTTTGCAACTTTTCGTCGTTTTGAATGGTCACCCACAATTCCTCTTAAAAATTAATACCAACTGCTCTGGGAGACAGCGGCAAGCCATTATGTAAAGCAATCTGGGGCTTGTACAGGACCAATGTATCTATCATTGTTTTCTATTGAGTTGAATAACAGTTAATGATGAGTGTATTTACCCGAAAGTCAAAAGGATATTGCCGGCAATGAACATGTCTGATAAAACCTTAAAGTAATGCGGTATGGGTTAATTGTAGTAAAAGCAGTAAGCAGTCAACGGACAATGGGAATCAAAGAGATGGTTAAATTACTTATCATACTGGGTGTCATTGGTTTCATCGGCAAAGCCGGTGCTGACGTATACCCATCTACTTATAAAGCGCCTTCGGCCCCTGATATATTAATCGTTAATGCCAGCCTGTACATCGGTGATGGCAATGAGATTGAAAACGGTTACTTGCATCTCCGGCAGGGTAAGATTTTGGATGTCGGTACCGGTAGCCCGGTTGATGTTGAAGATATGTCAGTGATAGATGCCAAGGGTAAATGGGTAACGCCTGGAATCATTGATGTACATAGTCATTTAGGCAACTATCCCTCGCCAGGTTACCAAGGGAGCAGCGATGGTAACGAGGCAACCTCGCCTGTCACGCCCGAGGTCTGGGCAGAGCACAGTGTCTGGCCTCAGGACCCACAGTTCCCTTTAGCACTAGCAGGTGGTGTTACTACCTTACAGATCTTGCCTGGCTCAGCTAATTTATTTGGCGGCAGGAGCGTCACAGTCAAGAATGTATGGTCGAGGACGGTCCAGGGTATGAAATTTCCGGGCGCGCCTTATGGGTTAAAAATGGCCTGTGGTGAAAATCCAAAGAGAGTATATGGGCGTAAAGGTTCAGCGCCGTCAACCAGAATGGGTAATTTTGCCGGGTACAGGAAAGCCTGGATTGATGCGCTTGAATACCAGGAAAGTTGGGCTGTATATCAGCGTGAACTGAACCAGTTTGACAGTGAGCAGTCGCAGTCGGATGAACCTGGCAGTGATAAAAAGGATAGAAAAGAGCCCAGTGAGCCAAAACGAAATCTTAAGATGGAAACTTTAGTGGGAGTACTGGACGGGGATATCCTGGTCCATAATCATTGCTATCGAGCTGATGAAATGGCCCAGATAATTGATCTTTCTAAAGAGTTTGGCTATCAGGTAACTGCGTTTCATCATGCAGTTGAGGCCTACAAGATTACTGATCTTTTGGCGGAGAATAATATTTGTTCTGCCATGTGGGCAGACTGGTGGCAATTCAAATTGGAATCGTTTGATGGTATTCAGGAAAACATACCCCTGGTCCATAGCGCAGGCGCCTGCGCTATCGTACATTCGGATTCTGCTTTAGGAATACAACGCTTAAATCAGGAAGCGGCTAAAGCGCTGGCGGCAGGTCGTCGCCTCGGACTGACGATATCTCAAGCGGAAGCTATGACCTGGATTACCGGCAATGCTGCAAAAGCGCTCGGAATCGATCATAAGACCGGCACCTTGGAGCTCGGTAAGATGGCTGATGTCGTTATCTGGAGCCATAATCCTTTCAGTGTTTATGCTCGAGCTGAGATAGTTTTCATCGATGGAGTTGTTCGATTGGATTTAGAGCAGGGCTTAAGGCCCGTCAGTGATTTTGAATTAGGGCTACGAACAGAGGATGCGAAGTCATGAAACGAATATTGATTCTAATATGTCTGGTTATCAATACTGCGCAGGCTGCACCGGTACTGATCAAGAATGCAAAACTGGCGCAGGCGGGACTGGACAGTAATGTGCTGGTTGATATCCTGGTGCAGGACGGAAGATTCCAGTCAGTAGAGACAAATCTGCGGCTAGCCGATACCGTTTCCAATACGCTGGAGATAATCGATGCGCAGGGTCAATGGGTGACACCGGGTCTAATTGACTCCGGAACAACCATCGGTCTGGTCGATGTTCCTGGTTTAGGTATCAGTAGTGATAACCGGGTTGAGGATTTTCCTCTCAGTGCGGGTTTATCTGTGGCGCTTGCCTTAAACCCTGAATCGTCGCTGATAAGGATGGCACCGACTGATGGTATTACCCGCGGAGTCATTATACCGGTGCCGGGGAATAGCAATTATGCTGGCCAAAGCTCGGTGGTCGAGTTTTCTGGTAAGACCGATTTTGTCGTTTATGCTGACAACGCCGTTCACCTTTACCTGCGGGAAAGGGACCGACGGTTTGCTGGCGGGTCCAGGGCAGCTGTGCTTTACTCCGCGGTGCTGGGGCTACAGGAAAGTCAGCGCTATCGTAATAATCGTCGGGCTTTTAAGACCAATAAATTGCGGCCATTCAGTCTTAAAGAAGCTGATCTAAAAGCACTGGACAAAGTGGTTTCAGGAGAGCTCGTTCTGGCAATTCATGTTGACCGGGCGGCTGATATCAGGTCAGCATTGGCAGCATTAGTTGAATTTAAAAGTATCAGGCCGGTGCTTATGGGTGCTACTGAAGCATGGAAGGTCGCCGATGATTTGGCCGCTGGAAACATTCCTGTGGTCATTAATGTGCTTGATAATACGCCGAGTAATTTTGATAAATTAGGTGCCCGTCTGGACAATGCGGCGCTGCTGACTGAAGCGGGTGTGCGAGTTGCTTTCATGTCCAGCGAACCTTTTTCAGAGTTCCGGTCATTGACCCAGGCGGCTGGGGTGGCAGTTGCAAACGGCTTGTCATTCAAACATGCGCTACAGGCGATAACATCCAATCCAGCGGAAATTTGGGGCCTTGAATCTCTCGGTATGATCGAACCCGGAGCTATTGCTGATCTTGTGATTTGGGATGGTGACCCCCTGGAATTAATGTCGGCGCCGGTTAAGACGATGATTAATGGGAACTGGGTTGAATTCAGTACGCGGCAGTCTCTGCTAGCCAGGCGTTATCTCTCGATATCAAAGGGTGGTGCAGTCGATAGCAGTAGCACTGCGCTGCGAAAGAAATGACCTCTGGAGATCCCGGCGGAGTTAACCAGATAAATTTATGACAGGAGAAGTGGCATGCTTGAAAGTCTAAAATCCAAGATTTTCCTGGCGGTGCTATTACTGAGTTTCAGTCTCAGTAATGCAGGCCAGCTTGAAGACGAGGCGCGGTCGGATTACGAAAATTACCTGGGAGAGTTATTCCGGTATTTTCATGCCAATCCGGAATTGTCTTTCGTTGAATTTAAAACAGCTGCAAGAATTGCCCGGGAACTCGAATCCCTCGGTTTCGACGTGACTGCTGGCGTCGGCACGACGGGAGTCGTCGCAATCATGAGGAATGGCAAGGGCCCTTTGGTCATGATGAGGGCAGATATGGACGGCTTACCTGTGCAGGAACGTTCCAGCCTGCCCTATGCCTCGAAGGTATTCCAGGAAAACTCAGAAGGTCAGGTTTTTCCGGTGATGCATGCCTGTGGTCATGATGTACATATGACCTCTCTAATCGGTTCAGCCAGGCGGATGGTTGCCAGCAAGGATACCTGGTCAGGAACGTTGATGTTGGTTGCCCAGCCAGCAGAAGAATGGAAGATTTCCGGTGCCAAGGCTATGCGAGAGGATAAGATCTGGGAACGATTTGGAACCCCGGATTATGCCCTGGCGTTTCATGTGGCAGCAGATATAGAAGCAGGCAAGCTATTTGCGCCTCGTAATGCGGCTTATTCTGCGGTTGATTCTGTGGATATTATCGTCCCAGGTATTGGCGCCCATGGAGCTAGCCCGCATCGAGGTCGAGATCCCATCGTAATTGCATCCCAGATTGTCATGGCTTTGCAGACGCTGGTTTCCAGGGAATTATCGCCCAGGGAGCCGGGTGTAGTCACCGTCGGGGTATTCAAGGCCGGTAATAAACGAAATGTTATTGGTGAGGAGGCGAGGCTGGAATTAACGGTTCGTTCAGACAATGAGGAAACCCGCGAGACATTGCTCACTGGTATTGAGAGAATAGCCGTTAATATAGGCCGAGTGGCTGGTTTACCTGAAGACCGGTTGCCTTTTGTCGAAATGAAGGGAGGCGTTCCGGTTACCGCTAACAATGAAGCGCTTGTTGATCGGCTTACTTCTCGTTGGGGCCAGGAGTTTGGCCGAGACAAACTTGCCCAGTATGAACGCCAGGGCATGGGCGGCGAGGATTTTCCTTTTTTTACACAGGCGCCCTATATTCCCAGCGTTTACTTCAGTGTAGGCGGTACCCCAAAGGAGAATTTTCTTCGTGAAGCAGAGGGTGGTGCACCGGTTCCCTCGCATCATTCACCATTATTTGAAATCAAGCCTGAACCGGCTGTTGTCTCAGGGATCATGGCAACGGTGAGCGCCTTGCGTGAGCTAATGCCTGTGGAATAACTCACGCTGTCTTGAATCAAAGACTGGTTTTGTCGTAAGCGAAATAAATCAGTTGCTTATCGAAATAAACCCTGGGCTTTGTTGGTTTTTCTTTCCAGGCGGTTTTCATCGCCCATCTTTCTTAACGTAGCATGCATTTCGGGTTTAATTTCCATGAACTGCTGTTTCCATTCCGGGTCTTCTGCCCATTGAAATGGCGATACCTGATAGGTGGGTGCCTGGCTTGCCTCTGTCAGTAGCTGCAGAGCGGAGCGCAGCGTGGTGCTCTGCATGGAGCGGTCAAACGGTTTACCCACCGGGTTGCCTAAGGGCAGGTCATTGTAGAGAACTCGAGGTGTGCCACAGCTTTTTAATATATCCCATGCTGAACCAATTACCACTGTGCTGATACCGTTTTGTTCAAGTGCTCTGGCCGTCAAACTGACGGTCTGATGGCAGACTGGTCACAGTGGAATGAGAATCGCCACATCGACGGCATCCTGCAGGCAAGCATTTACTGTCGCAGGGGCATCTTTTTCGATGGTATTACTCTGGCTGTATTCGGTTGGAACGAAATGATACCGCTCAGCTAACGCGCCTATCGTGCCTTCAGCAGCCAGGTCCTGGAGTATTTCCATAGGGAAGTAAGAGCTACGGTCTCGAGTATGGGTGGTCTGCTTATCCCAGGAGAGCTCGCTGGTCTCAAAGGCCTTTGGTACGGAAGCAAAGGAATAACTTTTCGCCGCGCGGATGGGCTTGGGTATGTCCGGTTCGGTTACGGCGGTGGTCACCAGTGTGACGACACTATCGGTAAGTGGTTTCAGCAAAGGCTGGAAAGGCGTTTGGTTGTTGCTGGCCCACTGATAGTCCTGCTTGAACCCCTGAGCCCGATAGTAGTCTCGAGTACGCTTGATATATTCAATTTTCATTGTATAACCTTATTAGTCCTTCCTGCGCGCAGGAAGCGATCAGCTCGCCCTGCCGGTTGTAGAAAGTGCCTCGACTGAAGCCACGTGCTCCACCGGAAAATGGACTGTCCTGATAATATAGCAACCAGTCATCGATGGTGAAAGGTTTGTGGAACCACATGGCATGATCAAGACTGGCCACCTGAAAGTTGTCATCGTGCCAGCTGATGCCGTGGGGACGATAACTGGTATCGATGAGTGTCATATCAGAGGCATAGGCTAACAGGCATTGATTTAGCCGGATATCTGCCGGCATGGTGTCTACTGTTTTTATCCAGACTCGCTGGATGGGCTCTTTGGCTGCCTTGCTGAATTCAACACTGTCATCTACATAGCGCATTTCAATTGGCTTGGGCCGGTTGGCTAGTGTTCTTTGTTCTTCTGGCATATCGTTCAGATAAGGCTGCATCAGATCAGTCTCGCTTGGGCAGCTGAGTGGTTCTGGAGCGCTGGGCATGGTCGCCTGGTGTTCAAGGCCTTGTTCTGATATCTGAAAAGAAGCTGACATACTGAAGATGGCATGGCCATTCTGGATAGCGACGACCCGCCGCGTGGTGAAACTTCTACCGTCCCTTATGCGGTCTACCTGGTATAGAATCGGAATTGTTGTATCCCCTGGTCTGAGGAAGTAGCCGTGCAAAGAATGAGCGACTCTATTGATATCCTCGACGGTTCGAGAAGCGGCCACCAGGGCCTGGCCTATGACCTGGCCACCATAGACTCGCTGCCAGCCTTCATCCGGACTGACTCCGCGGAACAGATTCACCTCGATCTGCTCTAAATCCAGTAATTCAAGTAATGCTTCGAGTTCAGGTTTCATAGCTGTGGGTTCTCTTGTAAACGCAGGTGAGGCAAGTCCGTCACGCTGATGTTACTGATATGCGGCCGCGATCCCACTGTTATAAGCACGATAGCGGCCCTGGATATCAGTATTTATAGGTCTCTGATTTGAAGGGACCCGTCTCTGGGACGTTGATATAGCTTGCTTGGTCCTTGGTTAATTGGGTGAGCGTACCACCGAAGCCTTGAACCATGTAGGTGGCCACTTCTTCATCGAGTGCTTTGGGTAGCACTTCAAGCGTAACAGGTTGCCGTTGCTGGAGGTCATGGTCTGCCCAGGCGCGCTCAAAAAGGTACATCTGTGCTAAAACCTGGTTGGCAAAAGAGCCATCCATGATTCTTGACGGGTGACCGGTCGCATTACCCAGGTTCACCAGCCTGCCTTCAGACAGAAGAATAATGTAATCATTGGGGTCATCGCTGCGAAAGATTTTGTCTACCTGAGGTTTTACTTCCTGCCAGCGCCAGTTGTCTCGCATGAATTTTGTATCTATTTCTGTGTCAAAATGGCCGATATTGCATACGACGGCATTACTGGCAACGGTTGTAAGGAGATTTTGATCACAGACATTGACGTTTCCAGTGCAGGTAACGATGAGGTCCGTGTTTTTCATGAGACGCATATCAATGTCTTCTAGGTTACCGGTGTTTTTCCCCCCCGAGTAGGGTGAAACTACCTCATAACCATCCATGCAGGCCTGCATGGCACAGATCGGGTCGATTTCAACGACCCTGACTACCATGCCTTCCTGGCGGAGACTCTGGGCTGACCCCTTACCGACATCACCGTAGCCGATAACCAGGGCTTTCTTTCCGGCCATGAGCATGTCAGTTGCACGTTTAATGGCATCATTGAGGCTATGCCGACAGCCATATTTATTGTCGTTCTTGGACTTGGTAACGGAATCATTGACGTTAATCGCCGGTACTTTCAGCTCGCCGTTATCAAGCATTTCCTGTAGGCGGTGCACACCTGTGGTGGTCTCTTCCGTGATGCCGTGGATAGTTTCGAGCATTTCAGGAAAACGGTTGTGAACCATTTCGGTCAGATCGCCACCATCATCAAGGATCATATTGGCCTGCCAGGGTTGGCCATCTTTGAGGATGGTTTGTTCTATGCACCAGAAGAATTCCTCTTCGGTCTCACCCTTCCAGGCATAGACCGGGATACCCTTGGCGGCGATAGCGGCTGCGGCATGGTCCTGGGTCGAAAAGATATTACAAGATGACCATCGAACATCGGCACCGAGTTCGACCAGGGTCTCGATTAACACTGCAGTTTGAATAGTCATGTGTATACAGCCAAGAACTTTTGCGCCTGCCAGGGGTTGAGCATCACGGTATTTTTCCTGTAGAGCGATGAGGGCAGGCATTTCAGCCTGTGCCAGTTCAATTTCTGCTCGCCCGAATTCGGCCAGGTTGATATCTGCTACTTTATAGTCGGTCATGAGTTTATCTCTCGTTTGTTGGCCCCTCTGAGGCCTGGTTAGTGAATTCTATATAGTCTGGAATCAGCATGATTTATGCCTTGTTAAATAGTCGGAGCTGGACTTGAAAGCCGTTTCTTAACCCCAGGAATGCAGATTGGCCCCGGTACAATCCAGCATTTTCAGCCCAGTTATCCAAATCCTCGGGTTCAAAGCCTAGCCAGAGATCGCCACAAGTGGTTCTTGCCCAGTCCTGGTGATGTGGACATAAGTCGATCAGTAATAGACGACCCTGGTCTTTCAGTAAGGTGCCGGCAATCTCTAATGATGCAGCTGGAGATGGCAGGTGGTGCAGGACCATATTCATGACCAGGAGATCAGTTTTCGTTTCAGGAGAGAGCTGGTCTATGCTGGATTCCAGGTATTTAATATTGGTCAGCTTTCTAGTTGTTGCCAAAGCACGTGTTTTGTCGAGCATGAGGGATGAATTATCAACTGCGACAACAGATTGGAACGAGGTGCTTAGCTTGGCCAGGAGAGAACATCCCCCTGGACCTATTTCCATGACCTGACTATTGGCAGGTATCTGCTCGTTATCGATCAGGTTTTCGAGGCAGCCTGAATAATTTGAGTAAGAAGTGATTAAATCCTGATTTTGCTGGAGCTTCTCTGCATTGCGAGAGAAGAAATCCTGTGACTGGCGACCTCGATCACTACATACCTTGGCTTTACGCTTAACAATGTCAGAATCAAGCTGGACACGATCGATTGACCGAAAAAAACTTTGCTTAAAATCTGCCAGCGGTCCGCTGGCAGACAGGATCGCCCTTCGATAAAACACCGAGGTGCCTTCTTTCCTGGTTTCCAGCAGCTCAGCAGAGCTCAGTATTTTTAAGTGATGGCTCATGCCAGATTGCGCTGTATCAAGAATATGGCAGAGCTCCAGAACGCCAAAGGAATCATCCTTAAGGAGCCTAAGGATGTTGAGTCTGAGGCTATCGGCAGAGGCTTTGCAGAAAGTTAACAGCACTTCCGAGGGTAGATCTAAAGAGATACTTTCAGCAGGCATGGGGTTGGTATATCAAAATTTTTTGATATAGTAATCATTGTTGCCCGGATAGCAAGCTCTATTCTCATTTTTTGGTATAAATCACGGTTAAGCGATGCGCTTGCTGGTGTAAATAATTTTGCCTGCGAGAGCCCTGGGGTAAAGTAGTGGCAGGATACGGGTTTGTATCGGTGGTAGTCGCCTGAGTGTGCTTTCTCAGTAGCGCTTTCCCAGGCGGACTGATGCCATCATAATGCAGTTGTTAGGTTTTAAGAGGATGCTGTCAGGTATGACAAAAATACGGCAAATCCAGGCTCGCTATGATGCTGAACAGGATCGTGTTTTGTTTCGCGTCAATCGAGATGATCAAAAAGAGTTCAGGGTTTGGCTGACCAGGCGATTCTTGCAGCTGATTCTAAAGGCCCTTAATCAACACGCAGAAATAGACCCGGATGTAAGTTCACAGATGTCTGATTCTGGTAAGCAAGAGGTCAAGGCTTTCAAGCGCCAGCAGGCGTTGGAACAGGCCGATTTTGGCCAACCGTTTGCAGACCTGGATGAGGAGGAGACAGATGAAGGGCCTATTGCTGTTGCCTTCAAACTCAACTATTCGCTAATGAAGGATGGGTTGATGCGGCTGCAGTTACTGCCCAAGCAGGGAGAGGGGCTGGATTTTGTACTGACCAGTCAGATCAGTATTTCCGTTATTGAAATACTGGTCAAGGCTGCTGAACAAGGTCAATGGCAGTTGGCTGCTTTCCGGGCTCCCCAGGCAGATCATGGCCGGATTCAGATCAACTGAGCGCATCTACTACTGTGGCGGCAGAGGCGCGCTCAAGTTCAGCATAACGAGGTAAGGTCACCTCAACCCGCACGCCACTGTCGTTGGTAAGGTTTATCGCTTCAACGCTTCCCTGATGATGGTCCGCTATGACCCTAACCACATAAAGTCCGATACCAAAGTGAAGCCGATTGTCCGGGTTTTTGTCTCTAGCTGTAACCATAGAGTCAAACAGGCTATGTTTGATTAATTCCGGGATGGGTTCGCCGGTATTCTCAACTGAAAAGCTGATTTCTCGGTCGCCCGCTGTCAGGCCGAGAACGACTGCTGTGCCGGGTGTTGCAAAATCGATGGCATTATCTATCAGTTTGTCGAGTAACTGCTCAATACGGAAATCGCAGATTTTCGCATATAAAGGCTCATCTGAACCTCGGTAATCGAATTCCATATTGGCATGCACGATTTTACAGTTGGTAAGATAGTTTTTGATCAGGTCATGTAGATTGATAACCTCCATCTCTTCCCCAATCAGTGATTCCTCGAGGCTGGCCGCATCAGCCAGATTCTGCACTATCATCCCAATCCGGTTAACGCCTCTCTTTGCACTTTCAATATATTTGCTTTTAGCTTCTTCACCTGGCTGGCTTTCTAGATTTTGCAGGGAGGTTGATAGCGCATTCAGCGGGTTGTTTATCTCATGTCGCAATGTCCTGGGCATGTTTTCAAGAAACTGGTTGTGTTGGTGTAGTCGGGCTAGCATCCCGGATATGCTCCTGGCCAAGTCACCTATCTCATCGCCGGAATCGGTTTCTGACGAAATTTTATTGGTTTTTAGGCGTCCGTAGATATCGATAGCATTATTGGCTTCTGTGCCCAAACGCCTGATCCTTCCGGCTAACCTGACAGAGAAAGCCAGGATAATGCTGGCAAACAGGATCACGGAAACAATTGAAAAATTGACAATCCGTTTCAGGGCATCGCGCCTGACCTCAAGGATTCTATTTGTGTTCTGCTTAAGAATCACAGTTCCGATGACAGCATTCTGGTCGATAATAGGATGGGCTGCGATGATCATCTCCCCTTGGTCATCGGATAAAAGGTGATCAAAACCAGGGTTGCCCTTGAGTGCTTCAATTATGATGTTATCTTCCCGGGCGTATTCCTGGTCTCGAAGACTCAGATCAACTAGTTGATAGACTGGATTCAGGAGCCAGTTAACCAGTCGCTCGAGGAACGGGAGCGAATCACCTGCTTCAGGACCTTGCTGGGTCTTGCTGGCATCACGATAGCTGCCAACTTCAGCTCGAACTCTTTGCTGGGCATCTATAACCTGAATATTTGCGCCGGAATAGCCCAGGCCCTCAATGATGCGCAGTACCTCCGGTGATTTAAGTAATACCAGCCCAAAAGCTTCTCGACCCGCTGAAGGCAGGGTGCCCGTTATTGACTCGATTGACCGAGTCTCCATGCTATCAACATCGACAACCGCTAAACCAAAATTCTTGGTTGAGCCTAATAGCTGCAGAGGAATGCGAAATTCGACTGAATAGCCGTTGGCTGTCTGCGTAAGCACGCCAGGAACCTTGTTTTCAGCTTCCCCTTGCAGGGCATATCGCCAGTTCTCATCGACAGCATAGGCGGTAGTGACACCTTCTTCAGTGGCGGTAATGACCAGCTTCTGGACTTTGTCATCCTTGCCGGTAAAAGTGACGCGAATATGGTCAGATAGATCAAGGCGAAGGATATTACGGTTTCTGAATATGACGCTGTCATCGAGCACTTGAACGAATGCATAGACCTGGCCGTTGTGTTCGCCGAGTACCAGATAGAACTGGTTAACCAGTTGGCCTTGATCATCAGGGACAGTCCTGGTGCCAAAGCCGACGTTATAGTCCAGCACATCTTCCCAGTCAGAGCGTATACCATCGATACGAATGGGTTTCTCCAGGGGGTGGGCATACAATTGTTCGTAACCGTCAGGGCTCAGCGGTAACTCATTGAACAGGTCGGATCTTCCGTTAAGTAGTGTCGAAATGCCTTCTGCGGTTAATAGTTGTGCGTTGGCCTGGCTTTCTACCAGGAAATCTTCCATTTCGCTCAGGTAGAGGTAACTGAACCAGGGTATGACGACAAGTATAAAACTCATCAGAATGAATAATTTGGTACCGAGGTTAGGCCCCTTGAAGGTGGTCGCTTGCATCTACTTATGCTGTTGGCTCTTTCACGCTTGGGTGGACCAGCGATAACCAAAACCGTATTCGCTTTTTATGCAGTTAAATTCTGAATCGACCGCTTCGAACTTCTTCCTGATATTTCTCATATGGGTATTGATGGTATTGTTGGTGACCAGGGACTGCATGGTTGCGTTCATCAGGGTATCGTAAGATACCGCATGACCGGGTACCCGCACCAGTTTCGCCAGCATTCTAAATTCAGTTCCTGATAGATTAATTGATTGGGATTTCCAGGATACCAGTAGTGCCTCCTGGTCAATTGACATATCACCAACCAGCTTGGCTTGACTTGAGCCTTGGAAGGTCAGACTTCGGACTTTGTGAATTCGAATCAGTGAGCTGATTTTCTCTGACAGGTAATCAAGTGAGATTGGCTTTGGTAAATAGTCCCAGGCGCCCAACCGTAACCCGCTTATTTTATCGATTTCAGCTATTCGTTCGGTGAGAAAAATAACCGGCAGGTTAGGTGACCTGGCTAGCAGGTCTCGGCAGAGTTCGAAACCTGCATCGACTTCATCGCCGAGAATAATGTCCAGGATAACTAAATCGGGTAGCTCTAAATCGAAACCGGCCAAGGCTTCGGTTCTAGATGCAAATGCCCTGACCTCATAACCTTTTTTAGAAATAGCATCGATGTAGTTATCACGCTGATCTGGGTCGTCCTCAACGATGACGATTCGCTTAGCCATACCGGGTTCCTCATAAAATTTGATTGCAGGTACTGGAACTGCAACTTGCTTACTTTAGGCTTCTTTTCACTTAATTACAGGTCTAAAGGCACCTGCATTTGAAGCCAATCATGGATAAAAACAGAAAAAATTTGTTCTTTCACTAGTTTTCCACAATTATCCCGTGAATCTTCATCATTCCTGTGTAGTGATTCCCCTATTGTCCTGTAAAAAAGCTAATAGTTAAATTGGAAATAGGTTATGAAAGTATTTGTTCCAGTGCCCAATGAATCAAGTTTGAACTCTAGCGAGTTAAAAGGCCAGTTCGTGCCTTTCCATCCAGACTACCTGGAACACTCGGTGGCTTCGAAGCAATCCAGGAAACCACTGAACTGGCTTGAAAAGACAGACTACACGACAGCCTGTGAAAGGCTTAGCGCTAGTTTCGGTGCTGCCTAGATCGGGTTAGATTGAAGAAAATCGTCAACGGCGTCGGCACTGGGAATGGATGTTGCCGCGCCGGCCTTGGTAACGCTTAAGGCCGCTGCAGCACTGGCTCTAGTTAAGGCCTGCTGAGTTGATGTGCCGGATTGGAGGGCTGCGAAGAAATAGCCGGTAAAGGTATCTCCAGCACCTGTAGAGTCAACCATATTAACGTCGAAGGCAGCCTGCCTTATTTCTATTGTGGCATCTTTGTACCATGAGCCTTGTTCGCCAAGGGTCAGTAACACCTTACAATTCGGATATTGTTCGAGAAGACGGTCAGGTACTGTTTCCAGGTCTTCTGTAGCGGCTAAAGCTCGGCCCTCATTTTCATTGATGACAAAGTAATCAACTAAATCAAGAGGCAGGTCAAATACATCCGCGGTCATGGGTGCAACATTGAAGCCGACCTGCATGCCTCGATCTTTAGCGTTAAGAATGGCTGTTTCGTTACAACTCACTTCATTTTGTAACAGCAGCAAGTCACCTTTGGCACAATCAGCAAAGAATGTAGTTGTTTCGCTGGCAAGAATTTCCCTGTTGGTGCCACCGTAAATGATGATGGCATTATCTCCGCTGCGAGATATTTGAATGATGGCATGGCCCGTGTTGGAATCGCTGACCAGGAGATGATCAAGCCCGACCCCTGCATTGTGCATCTGGTCTTTTAACCAGGTACCGTCTTGGCCGATTTTGCCGGCATGAATAACACAGCCATTAGCTCTGGCGATTGCAATTGACTGATTCAGGCCCTTACCTCCAGGAAATACCGCATAGTCGGTGCCCGGAAGGGTTTCGCCTGCTGCGACAAAGTGTTGCACCTGGTAGACGTGATCAATGCAACAAGAGCCATAGTTTAAAATCGTATTCATTGTATATCCGGTTTGCTGGTGGTGTAGGTCATCCAGTTTTGTTATTTTGAATATAACAGACCCGGCAGAGTGCAAGCGAATAGGCTAATGGGAAATGGTCATAGCCCGCCATCGATCTTGGCCAGATCCGATGCTGATTTCACTGTTCAGTCTTAGCAATTATTGAAGTAAATCATTTGATCCGCAGGTATAGTTCCGGGCAAATCAATCCGTACCAATTCTTCGATTAATGACAATCAGTAGGCTAGCAGCAATGACAATGGTAACCATGTAAACAGACGCGACCGTGATCAGGCTGATGGCGGGAAGAATGGGCGCCATTAAAGTGAGGATATGGAAGCTCAGGAACAATATAGCTATATTGAAGAAAGCCAGTTCCTTGGCGATGGGTGTGGATAAATCAGGGTCAAGAATTCTCAGCAAGAGTAGACCGCTGCCGGTTGATCCGCAGCAACAACCAAAAGTAGTCAAACCTCTTTCTACGCCCAGGGATTTTAGACGCGAGGCACAACCGAAGCAGAGCAATGCAGTTGCCAGAGTTACAACCACACACACCAGGAGAATAGGGACAAAGAATTCGATCAAGATACCGAATTGAATGCTGATCAATGTTGCTGCGACCATGAGGTCAACGGAGGACCCGGTAATTCTCTTTTGGGTTTCATTGTCGATGTAATGGCCGTAACCGAGTTTATCCAGGATGAACCTTATAATGACGCAGATGATCAGACCATGGATGAAGAACAGGTTGTGACTGAATACATTTGCAAACAGTGTGTCAACAACCAGGACCTGGGTGTGCAGTAGCCACTGGTCAGTTAGCAGATAGGCAAAACCCAATATGCCTAGATGGAAAACCAGGCTATCAACATTTGCCGAGTGGGTGATCTGCTTACCGCTGATAGGCCCTTCTCCCTTAGGGTAAATACCCTTTTCGAATACTGGGTCTAATTCAGCCAATGTGCTGGTTTGAAACTGATTACGAATTGCCCACCTGGCCACAGGAATGCCAAACAGAAAAGCTGACAAAAAACCCATCGAGGCATAGATTAGGCCAAAATCTACTGCATTTTCGATACCATATTGGTGTTGCCAGAGGTCACCCAGGGCGAGGGCCTGGCCAGGACCCTGGGTAAATCCATGCGTCACGAGCATCCCTAGAAATTCCGATAGCGGCACATCGGCTGCCAAATTGTATGCCTGGATTACGCCAAGACCCAGCACGGCCTGCATGGCCAGACTGATGACCCAGATTAAAGCCAGCCATGAGCCGCCGAGGAATATAGGGGTCTTGGTTTGTTTTGGATCGGCACCTGTTAGGACCAGTGACATAAAACTCAAGGTGAAGAAATGAAAAGTGAATACGATGAAATCTTCCGAAGTGTAGCCAAGTGCAAGATTAGTATTGACCAGGACAAAGCCGATCAGGCCGCCAATTAGACTCGCTGGGATCAGTGTTTTAGCCAGGAAGGGAATTTTAGCTCTGATGATTGTTCCTGCCAGGATGAATGTGGCCAGCAGGGCGAATACCAGAACGCCAGAAAAAGAATCAGCCATAAGTTTTTGCGAGTCATTGCGGAGTTCAGCACATGATGCCTTGCGCGGGGCTGGGATGAAAGCCTTGCTATGCTAAAAATCTGCTTAGCGGATGTGTGCTCCGGGCCGCAGTGGTGATAGAGCTGATTGGCCCTGATCGCTGATGACAGTGTCTACAGCAAAATAAGATGCAGAGTCAGCGCTTTGATTGGCTTTTTGTACGGTTGTTTAGGTTGATAAGGACCCAGTTTTGCGCTTGTTGAGTTAGCTTTTTGAGTATTCTGAATGACTAACGGGCGAGTACTTTTGTTGTGCGATTGGCGATAGCAAGACCGGTATCCCCTTGCTCAGAGAACCCCGTGATCGGGTCCGGAAGGTGTTTTTTTAATACTCAGGTGGCAATCACCGAAAACTCAACTGGATTCTGGAGGCAAGGGGGTATAAGATGCGGCGTTTTTTATTGATTTCACTTTAAAATACCAACAACGAGCAATTGTTATGACTGATCTGGATCGCTATCGGAATATCGGTATCTTCGCCCATGTAGATGCTGGCAAGACGACCACCACAGAACGCATCTTGAATATTACCGGTAAGATTCACAAAATTGGTGAAGTGCACGATGGTGCAGCAACCACAGATTTTATGGATCAGGAGCAGGAGCGCGGAATCACCATTCAATCGGCCGCGACCACGACCTTCTGGAAAGATCACCGGCTGAACATAATTGATACCCCTGGACATGTCGATTTTACTATTGAAGTTTATCGATCGCTGAAAGTACTGGACGGTGGCGTGGGTGTGTTTTGCGGCTCCGGTGGGGTCGAACCCCAGTCAGAAACTAATTGGCGGTATGCCAATGAGTCTGAGGTTGCCAGAATTATTTTCGTTAACAAGCTGGATCGCCTGGGTGCTGATTTCTATAGAGTAGTTGATCAGGTCAAGACTGTACTTGGCGCTAATTCGTTGGTACTGACCTTACCGATTGGCACTGAAGAAAATTTTATCGGCGTTGTCGATGTATTGAAGCGAGAGGCGCTGGTGTGGGATGAGTCTGGTGATCCGATGAATTATGATGTTAAGGAAATCCCGGAAGAGCTGGTTGATTTGGCAGAGGAATATAGAGAAAAGCTGATTGAGTCAGTGATCGACCAAGATGAAGATTTAATGATGGCTTATCTTGATGATGGAGAGGAACCCAGTGTTGCTGATCTTAAGCGTTGTATTAGATCTGGTACCATCGCGCTTGATTTCTTCCCTACCTTCTGTGGATCTGCCTTCAAGAACAAGGGTGTGCAACTGGTGCTGGATGCTATTGTCGATTATCTGCCTAATCCGACTGAAGTCGAGCCCCAGCCGGAAGTTGACCTGGATGGCACCCCTACGGGTGATTTTGCAATCGTTGATCCGACAAAGCCGCTTCGGGCGCTGGCCTTTAAGATCATGGATGACCGTTTTGGCGCGCTTACCTTTACCCGTATCTATACAGGTTCGATTAGAAAGGGTGACACCGTGCTTAACACCTTTACCGGTAAGACGGAGAGAATAGGGCGTATTGTTGAGATGCATGCCGACGAACGTATTGAGCTAGATAAAGCCCAGGCAGGCGATATCGTTGCGTTAATTGGGCTTAAGAACACGCAGACAGGACATACGCTGTGCGATCAGAAGGCGCCGGCTACGCTTGAACCAATGGTATTTCCTGATCCAGTTATTTATATCGCTATTGCACCCAAAGATAAGGGTGGCGCTGAGAAGATGGGCTTAGCTTTATCGAAGATGATCCAGGAGGATCCCTCCTTTCAGATGGAAACGGATCAGGAATCAGGCGAAACCATTATTAAAGGAATGGGCGAACTGCACTTGGATATCAAAGTCGACATCCTGAAGCGAACCCATGGTGTTGAAGTCGAGGTAGGTAAACCACTGGTTGCCTATCGAGAATCCATTACGCAGACCATCGAAGACAGCTACACCCATAAAAAGCAGACCGGTGGATCGGGTCAGTTTGCCAAGATTGATTATGTCATTGAGCCTGCTGAATCAGGGACCGGTTTCTTGTTTGAATCGAAAGTAACGGGTGGTAATGTTCCCCGGGAATTCTGGCCGGCGGTAGAAAAAGGTTTCAAGGTCTGTCTGGAAGAGGGCCCACTTGCTGGTTATCCCTGTCTGGATGTGAAGATGACACTGGTGGATGGTGCATTCCATGCGGTTGATTCATCTGCCATTGCCTTTGAACTAGCTTCAAGGGCGGCTTATAGGCAGTCCATGGGTAAGGCTGGTCCACAGATCATGGAGCCCATCATGAAGATTGATGTGTTTACACCTGAAGATCATGTTGGTGATGTCATCGGTGACCTGAACCGTCGACGAGCGATGATCCAAGGCCAGGAGCCACAGTCAACTGGGGTGCGCGTTAAGGCATCTGCGCCTTTATCAGAAATGTTTGGTTACATTGGTGATCTCAGGACCATGACATCAGGCCGTGGCCAGTTTTCAATGGAATTCAGTCACTATGATCCTACACCACGTAATGTGGCTGATGCTGTTATTAAAGAGGCTATAGAGCGCCGTCAAGCCAAAGGCTAGTCGGTTAGTGAGTGTAAAAGGCCGCTGATGCGGCCTTTTTTTTGGCATCAGGTCAAGACAGGCAGGGTCAGTTCAGGTGCAGATATGCTCTGTTAGCGACGGAACTTCAAAAAAGCTTCGTTGACACAATTATCCAATCTGTTCGTACGCAGATACTTAGCCGCTGTGGCGGCAGAAAAACTTCTGATGTCATGCATACTCTGGGGTGTAAAAAACGCCGAATGAGGAGTGATGATTAACCGGTGTTGAAGCCAGGCCTCATCTTCATGCCAGGCTTTAATTAGTTTCTTATTAGTATTGGCTGGTTCTTCTGGAAGTACGTCGAGTCCGGCAGCCAGCACTTGATCTCTTTTTAAAGCATCATAGAGCGCATCAATATCAACCACAGGACCTCTTGCTGTATTAATCAGGATCAAGCCCTGTTTGGCTGCTGCAAGCGCATCCGTACTGATCAGGTTTTGTGTTTCCGAGTTCAGAGGAGTGTGCAGGGTAACGATATCGCTTTGCGCAAATAATTCTTCCAGGCTATCGGCACGCCTGATGCCCAATGCGATATCAGCACCATTGGGTTTATAGGGATCGAAGAAAACAACGTCCATATCGAATGCTTTTAGTCGAAGCGCGGCAGCGGTGCCGATTCGTCCCAGGCCGACGATGCCTGCTGTGCAGTTCGACATTCGCTGGCCAAACGGATTCAGAGCAGGTCGCCAGTTCTGCACCGGTGATGCCCTGAGTTGTTCGTTATGGAAGGCGATACTTTTTGTCAGGGTCAGCATCAAGGCCATAGCATGATCAGCAACCTCTCTGGTACCGTAGTTGGGTGTATTACAGACCGGAATACCCAAATCAGCCCAGGCCTTTAAGTCGACTTCGTCAAAACCAACGGCGGGTTTCACATAAATGCGGCAGTTTTCCAGGCGTTGCATATATTCTGCAGGGATCTGTGGGCCGACCAGTGCATCGCACCGAGCCCACAGTTCATCGCTGACCTCACTGGGGTGTTTGATAAAGTGAGCATTCATATCATCGCCACCAAGCCCGTGTAGCTCAGGCTCGTGATCATCCTGCCAGCGAATCATTGGCCACAGTACTTCAAACATAGATACCTCTTTATTACGGATTTAGTTTTGGATGCAGATTGGGGTTGTTTTGTTTAACCGCCATTCAATCTGCTTTGTGGCGAGCTGAAAGTCAATTATTTTCTTTGCCTGCAGCAGCCTCACAGGAAAGCTTATCCGAGGTCCAGTGAGTTTCTATCCAGGGGAGCAAGCTTTATGTCGGGATCAAGCGATGGTATGGCGGATAATAGCAGTTTGGTGTAGTCGTGTTGGGGTGAGGTGAATATCTGATCAACCGGACCTGATTCAACGACTGCGCCGCGGTACATGACCAGGGCGCGTTCACAGAAGTGGTGGACAACGTTTAGATCGTGGGCTACAAAAATATAGGTGAGATTCATTTCCTCCTGTAAATCGGCGAGTAAATTGAGCACCTGCGCCTGCACGGAGACATCCAATGCTGAGACTGCTTCATCACAAATGACCAGGCTAGGGTTGAGTATGAGTGCTCGTGCAATACCAATTCGTTGTCGCTGTCCGCCGGAAAAGGCATGCGGGAACCGATGCAGGGAATCTGCCTCAAGGCCAACCCGTTCGAGCATTTTGATGACTTGCTGACGGTGCTGTAAGTGTTGCTCTGGATGATGGATAACCAGCGGCTCAGCAATAATGTCAGCTACTTTCATACGTGGGTTCAGGGACGCAAATGGATCCTGGAAAATCATTTGCATTTGGGTCCTAAGTGGCATTAATTGCTTGTGCGTGAGTTGGCACAGGTCAACCGCCCCATCGTTACCTTGAAATAGTACTGACCCCGAAGACGGCTCAATGGCTCTCAATATTGCTCGAACCAGGGTGGTTTTACCTGAACCGGATTCGCCTACGATGCCGAGCACTGAACCACGCTGTACCTCAAATGAGACTTGATCAACGGCGGTGAATTCGCCCACCTGCTTACTGAGCAGGCCTCGTTTCAGCAAAGGGAATTTCACTGATAGGTTGGTTACTTCAAGAAGGTTGCGGGTCGTCATAGCTGATATTCTGCGGGAATTAATGGCATCGGCAGAGCGACCTCTCTATCACCTTTAATCGCGATCAGTGGGTGTACTCCATAGTTATGGCGGGTCGAGTCGTTGCTGATGGCGTCGAGGCGAGGCTGACGCTTCATTCCAGGTACCGCGGCGATGAGGCCCTGGCTATAGGGATGAATAGGATCGTTGAGGATTTGTCGGACACTGCCAGTTTCCAGAATACGCCCTTGGTTCATGACGATGACTTGGTCTGCTATTTGAGCTACCACGGCCAGATCGTGGGTGATGAACAGGACACTGATATCGATAGTAGCCTTGAGCTCTTTAAGGAGAGCCAGGATCTCAGCCTGGATGGTGACATCAAGTGCGGTGGTGGGCTCATCACAAATAAGGATTTGAGGTTGGCACACCAATGCCATGGCAATCATCACCCGTTGCCGCATTCCACCTGAAAATTCAAAAGGGTATTGATGCATCCGTTCACGGGAGTTCTGTATGCCAACCCGTTCCAGCATTGCCGCGGCCAGGTCAAATGCAGCTTGTTTTGGGATGGCTTGATGAGTCAGGATGGCTTCCATTATCTGGTTACCAATTGTGTGGACGGGAGATAGCGCTGTCATCGGTTCCTGGAATATCATCGACATCAGACCACCTCGCAAGTCATACAGAGCCGGGCTGTTATCGTTCAGTTGCAGGATATCAAAGCTGTCCTGTTGGGCAGGCGAGAATATGATCTCCCCTGAGGTGATTTTTCCCGGTGGCTGGATCAGCTGCATCATTGCATAGGCAGTAACAGATTTGCCGGAACCGGATTCGCCAACGATGGCAGTGGTTTGTGAACGCTTCATGTCAAGATTGATGTTATTGACGGCCAGTTGCTCACTAATTTCGTTTTTAAAACTAATACTCAGATTGCGTATGGATAAAATGGTAGAGGTGCTCATAGCTGATGCCCTCCGTAAGGGTCTGCTGCATCTCTTAGACCGTCTCCCAGAAGGTTGAACGCAATCACCACCAGAATAACGAAAATACCGGGTATCAATAGCCAGGGTGTCAGTACGATGACTTGAAAGTTCTGGGCTTGCTGGAGCAGGACCCCCCAGCTAACCACAGGCGCTCTGAGCCCGACGCCGAGGAAGGATAAGGCGGTTTCAGCCAGGATCATGCCTGGGATTGCCAGTGTCGCGGTGGTGATGATGTGGCTCATAAATGAAGGTAACAGATGCCGGGTAATAATCCTTAGCTGGCTGGCCCCTAGCAGGCGAGCAGCTATTACGAAGTCTTCCTCCCGCAGGGCCAGGAATCGACCCCGGACCACTCGGGCTAAACCGGTCCATTGAATGAATGACAGGATAACGATGATACTAAAGTACACGCCCAGGGGTGACCAGTGCACCGGTACTGCCGCCGAGAGTGCCATCCACAGGGGTAAAGTGGGTATGCTTTGCAGTACTTCGATTAAGCGTTGGATGAGATTGTCTGTCCGACCACCGAGGTAGCCCGCTAAGCCGCCGATCAGAACGCCTAATACCAGCGTCAGGACAACGCCGATCAACCCGAGGCTGAGGGAGATGCGTGCTCCGTAAACGATGCGGCTGAAGATGTCTCTACCCAGTTTGTCGGTGCCGAAGATATGCAGGTATTGTCCTTTAGCCGTGGTTATGAAGTGGTGGCGAGCTGTAAATAGGTTCCAGAATTGGTATTTCTGGCCCTTAGAAAAAAAATAAATCGGGTGTTTCTGGCTTGTATCCTCTGTGTATTCGCGCACCCAGGTTTCCGGATTTATCCTCAGGGTGTAGCCGTAGACGAATGGCCTGAATTGGAAGTTACCGTTGGCTTCAAAGAAGTGGAATTCCTGCGGTGGCGCAAAAATAGCCTTGGGGTTTCGCCAATTTGGTTCATAGGGGGCAAAAAATTCACAGAAAATGGCGATTAAATAGATGAATATCAGGAAACCACCGGACATGAGTGCCAGCTTATGGCGCTTAAAACGCAGCCAGGTCAGGCGCCTGGTAGACAGATCCTCATAAAGCGGGTGATCAGACATGGTTTAACCTGCAAGTAGAATCATTCATAACGAATTCTCGGATCCACTGCGGCTAACAGGATATCTGAGAGCAGCATACCGAACACGGTAAGTATGCTCAGCAACATCAGGAAGCTGCCTGCCAGAAACATGTCCTGGCTCAGTAATGCCTGTAGCAATAGTGGGCCGGTAGTTGGCAGGTTGAGAACAATGGAAACAATCGCTTCGCCTGAAATCAGCGTCGGCAAAAGCCAGCCGATGGTGCTGATAAACGGGTTGATAGCAATTCGAACTGGATACTTGAAGATCAGTTTAAGGGGTCTGACGCCTTTTGCTCTGGCGGTGACTACATAGGGTTTGCCGAGTTCGTCCAGGAGGTTCGCTCGCATGACTCTCATGATGCTGGCGGTACCGGCGGTTCCCAGGACGATCATGGGTATCCAGATATGATTGAGTAGATCAACAAACCGGGCGAATGACCAATCAGAATCGGCGTATTCAGGTGAAAACAGCCCGCCGACGCTAATCCCAAACCAGGTGTAGGCACAGTACATAAGGATAAGAGCCAGCATGAAGCTGGGAGTGGCCAGGCCCAATAAACCAATCACGGTGAACAGGTAGTCACCAACGCTGTATTGCTTTACCGCCGAGTAGACACCGATCGGGATTGCCAGTACCCAGGTAAATAATAGACTGGCTACCGCGATAATGATGGTGTAACCGAGCCGTTCCCATATCAGAGTATTGACGGGTTGTTCATACTTGATGGAGTAGCCCATATCGCCCTGGACAAAGTTCAGTATCCAGTGCAGGTATTGCATCGGCATTGGCAAGTCCAGGTTATACTGAGCTCGAAGGGCGGCAATCTGTTCGGTTGAAACTTCCATACCCTGCTGTTGCAGAGAGGCAAGACTGGCTGAAATGATATCCCCGGGCGGTAGCTGGATCAGGATGAATACCACCACCGAGATGATGATGAGGGTGGGTATCATGGCCAGCAGGCGTTTCAGGATATAAGTGCCCATGAATTATTTCTCCAGATACCAGGTTGCTGGATGATAGGGCATGGTCCATCTGTTGTCCCAGCCCCAGTAGCCTTGCAGGGTGACGTTTTTCAGGCGCTTACTCACAATCACTGGCTGGGGTGCCAAGCCGATCATGCCAATAGTCCATAGGTTTTCAGCGGTAGAACGAAGAATTTTTTTCCCTAGTTCGGTTACTCTCTCGGGATCGGTCGAGCGTGCCAGTTCGTGCCACCAGGTCTGCAGTTGGATTATGTCTGCAGGGGGCTTTTCTCCCCTTAACCCCTGACTGAGATAATAGGTGGCCCAGTCGTTCCAGTGTGACTCCTCCCAGCCGATGTGCATGGGCACATACCACATGGGCTGAAATGGAAATAGGATATCGGTAGTTCTGTCTGCGTGCCATACCGTCATTTGCATCAGGCCTGCGGTGGCGCGGCTGGTTTGCAGGGCTGGGTCGACTTCTTTAAGGCGTATATCCAGACCCACCTCTCGCCAATATGAGGTAACCAGTTCAAGGGTAATGTTTTTTGGCGTTTCAAAGTCAAGGAATTCAAGTGTAATGGTCAGCTTGTCGCCATTGGCATAGTCTCTGAAGCCATCTTCATCCCGGTCAATGAGATTCATCTCATTCAACCAGGTGCCGGCTTGGGTCGGGTCGTATTGGGTATAAGCCGATGCAAATTCAGGCTCAAAAAAGCGAGAGGTTGGTATCACGGTGGGTTGTCTCGGAACACCCTTGTTAAAATAGATGATGCTGTTCATCTCGTCTCTGTTGATGGCAACGGAGAGCGCTTTGCGAAATCTGATGTCGTTGAATACCGCTCTGAGGAGTTTATCCTTGATGTTCAGGTTGGGTTCTATGATGACATCGCTACCATGCAGCCGATTCCAGACCAGTACCTGAATTCCAGCTGTTTTTTCACCGAGCTTGAACAACGGGAAATCCTGTGTTTTGAGCTCGAATGCGGCAAAATCTACTTGTCCAGTTGCCGCCTTGGCAGCCAGTACATCCTGATTTTCGATTATTTCTGCGCTGATTTGATCAATGTATGGTAGTTGTTGTCCCAGTGAATCAATTTTGGCGTAATAGGCATTCCTATCATAAAGCTTGTGGGTTGCTGTCCTCTTAATGAGCTGAAAGGGGCGCAGTGTAGGCATCAGGGGTGGTTGATTCCTGGTCCATAGACGGATGGCGTTATAATAGGCCATCCAACTGATATATCCCTCTTGCCTGATTTTTTTTATCAGCGCCTCACGGTTGACGAAATCAGGGTGAAATTGGCGCATATAATCGCTTGGGGTGACGTAGTAGTCTCCCAGTTGGGCCATTAAATTGATTAACAGCGGGAAAGGTTCGTTGAAGTGATAGCGGAACGTGAGGTCATCAATTTTTTCAGACTTTGAGCCGATCCAGCGCGGGTCCGGTACAGGGGTCAGCTCCGGATTGAGGATTTGGTGCCGATGAAAAAAAATGAAGTCATCGGCATCCAGGGGCTCACCATTTGACCATTTGATCCCTGTTCTGAGCTTGAAGGTAATGGTTCGACCTTCATTGCTGATCTCCCATTCTTTAATGGTGTTGGGGAATATATGGGCGACGGTAGGATCGATAGTCAGGGGATTCTCGACCGGATTGAACATGTTCCAGTCGCTTTCGAATATTCTAGCGGTGCCGCCATAAGTGCCATTTGTGGTAGTGGGTTCAAGCACCATAGGGTCAAGAGGTAGCCGATCCATCACGGGCGGTAATTCGCCATTTTTAACCTGTTGCTGCAGAAACGGGGGCTCATGGAACACTTTTATTTGCAATTCAGATGCTGTTTGCGCTCGTGTGAGCCAACTAGTTGGCCAGATGCTGGGGTCAATTTCTGCCGCAGTGCTTGTCGCGAACCAAAGACCTGTTGTTATGCTTAATAATCCGGCAGCCCATAAAGATAGTCTCAGAAACTGTTTCTCATGGGGTGTTTTCTGAGCGGGAGTGACTGCCAACATAGGTGCAGTGTAGTATCTTTTGAATCAGATTTGATCAAATTTCTTGCGTTGTGATCGATCTCCGATAATTAAGTGGAATCAATCGTCTTCGTGTTGCTTTAAGACACCGCCTTCAGCGCCTGTTAGAACAATTATTACGGCCGCTAAATGACTTGGGTCTATTCGTTATCTTTGTTTTTACTCTGGCCAGATTATGATCACTGTTTTCAGCTTTATTGTAATGATTCATGATCTTTGGTTTCGTTGACAGCCACCATAGCCACCATAGCCACCATAGCCACCATAGCCACCATAGCGAATGTAAGGGGTGCTAAGGGTTGAGGGCTGCAATTCGCTGATTGAAAAGAGTAGGTCATGCAAGGCTCGACGCCAGTGGTGTTATACAGGGGACTATTGTTATTCATACCTGGCTGGATTAGTACTTCCGATTAGCCAAAACCGATAGGATTTGACTGCTCATACTTGATTAATCCCTTCGGACTATTGATTTCGAAACGTATCGCCAGTGGTCCGTCTGCCTGTACAGCATATTCTGGAAAGGGTCTGGGGAAGTGGGTAATGGCGCTATCTTTCGGAGCGCTAACCACAAAGTTGCATAAGGAGCCGGCAATGGGTGAGGTCTGTGAAGGATGCTGGCTGTCCAGCCAGTCTATGAAAAATGGCATAGCACCAGCCTGGTTATGGCCGCTAACAAAACACAGTTCCCATTCAAGCAGGGTGCCAGCTGGAGTGGTTCTCTGCATTGGCAGGATGCCGCTGGTAACCAGACCACAGGATTTGGCAGCGGCAGCAGTTTCAGTCAGTCCTGTGCAACTGACTGCCCAATGCAGGACTATTGGCTCAGCAAGTGCTGCAAATCGCTCGGCCCGAGTGCCAGCAATATCCTGAAGTGGATCTGGAGCAATAAATTCAAGATATTGTCCCTCAGTAAATGCAACTAGGGCATTGCAGGTGCCGGCGTTGGCGTGCGACCCGCCATCCACCGGCATGATACCGGTTTGATTAAAAAACTGGTCTTTAACTGCCTCGAGATCAGGTGCGGCAATGATGATGTGGTCGAGTTTAGTCACTATCTGAAGATACTGTCTGGTTAATTCAATTGCAATAACTGCAGGCTTGAATCATTGGCTGAAAGGGCTGCTGATTCGCGGGAGCTAGTGATGGATCGAACGGCAGTCCATGGAGCACCTGTTAAGGCACCAGAGACTGATGCTGGCAAAGGTTTCAGGTCAGGAATAGATTCGGTCTGCAATGGTGGTGCGATGCAGGAGTCGATCGTAGCCCTGGTAACCGCCGCTTGCTGAATGCAATACCGAACGGTTGTCCCACATCAGTAGCATATTGGAAGACCATTTTTGAGCGTATTGAAACTGTTTTTGGGTCTGCCACTCATACAGATCAACCAGCAGCTGGTGACCCTGTTTTTGCGACATGTCCTGGACACCAATGATGTAACCTAAAGCGCCATATAGCATTTCGTCTCCGGTTTCCGGGTGTCGACGTATAAAGGCATGCGTCTGAGTCGCATAGGCTTGCTCGGAATAGATTATTTTCATGCTTCGGTCAGAGTTTTTTTCGCGCTCTCCATAAGCACCATCTGGCGCGTATCCGCCACGAGCACTGTGTATAGCCAGTTTGCCGTCGATTCTTGCTCGCAGATCATCAGGCATTTCATCAAGGGCTTTCTGCTGGTTAATGAACAGGGTGTCGCCACCCACCGGTGGGACGGTTATCCCATAAAGGCAGGTGGCTGCTGGTGGAAGCTTTTGAAAGCTCCAGTCGGTATGCCAGACCTGTGCGAAAATGGGTGAGGCTTCATTGGCATCTCGACAGATTGCAGCGATGTGGTCATGGCCCTCTATAGCCTCAAAATAGGGGTCATCGCCATAATCGCCGAAATAGAGCGTGAAATTTTCCAAGTCGGTATTGGTGAGGGATTGCTCCGGAAAGGCGATCACTTTGTACTTCAACCAGGCTTTGCGAAGTTGGGAAATGACTTCTTCTGAAAGAGGCTTAGACAAGTCCAGGCCTGAGATCGTTGCGCCGCAGGGGCCTGCCGATTCAGTTACTTTAAAAGCCATTTTGATCACTCCATTTTTCCATGCATAGAAGACTACCAGTATCTTAGTTATGCAGAAAGGCGGGACCTGGCAGGATCTTCTTTTGGTATCCCTAATACTCAGGCTTGCCCCTGGAGTTTCACCTAAGTAAGCCTGCTTGATAATTCGCAGCAGTCTGTGAATTTTGGAAAGATTGAAGGGTTCGATAACAGTGGGATCGGAAATTTGGTAGTCAGGAGACATTACTGGGTGGTAAATGGTGTAACAACAGAGTGATAATCCAAGGCTTGGCAGTTTGTCTTTCTCGGAATCGGCCTAGCATCTCGATAACGAATCTAAGTCAGGCAGCACAGACTTTTGGCCATCAAGGAGAATTTAGTCATGTCCGAACCATCTGAACCTTATACAGGGATTCGAGTGATTGAATTCGGTCAGTTCGTAGCGGTGCCTTTCTGTGGGCAGTTACTTGCAGAAGGGGGAGCAGACGTCATCAAAGTGGAGTCCCCGGCAGGCGATCCTAATCGCCACATGGGATCGATTGCTCCGATGGAGTCAACTATTTTCATTTCTCGAAACAGGGGCAAACGATCGTTACCTTTAAAGCTCAGTGACCCAGGCGCGGGCAAGGTGATTGATGCGCTGGTCGCCAGTGCTGATGTAGTGTTGATGAATTTTCGTCCGGGTCTGGCTGAGGACCTTGGTCTGGACCCGGTGCAACTCGGTGAAAAATATCCAAGGTTGATCATTGGTGAAATAACACCGTTTGGAAAGCGCGGTCCCGATGCTGACCTTGCTGGCATGGATATCGTGGTGCAGGCCCGCAGTGGGCTTATGGCTTCCATGGGCAGGCTGATAGAGGGTAGGCCAGCGCCGGGAGACCCGGTGATATCTGATTATATGGCAGCTATGTCACTGGCTTTTGGTATCGGTTCTGCTCTCTATCGCAGGGAACGTACCGGCAAAGGTGGGATCGTTGATGTCAGCTTGATGCAATCCGCCATGACGTTGGCTAATAATCAGCTGATTCGCCATGAGGACCGCGATCGTGAAAGCCATCTTGCTGCCAATGAGTTATTACGGCAGCAGCGCAAAGACGGAGCCAGTTTCCAGGCGCAGATGGAGGCCCTGCCATCAGTTCGCGAATTTGTTCTGCTGGCGGTTTATTTTCGGACTTTCGAAACCGCCGATAACACCATTGCAGTTGCAGCGGTAAGCCCTGGTTTGCAGGTGAGGTTTATGGAGGCCCTCGGACTGACTGATAGAGGGCTTCAGGAAAAAGTCGATCAAGTCTATATTGATGAACTCAAGGCTGAGGTGGAGGCTACTCTGCGCGCTGCCTCCAGCGAGGTCTGGTGTCGCCGATTACAACAGGCAGGCGTGCCAGTATCCATGGTGAAATTCCCGCTTGAACTGTTTGAAGATGCCCAGGCCGAGGCAAATAACATGTTCGACATTGTTGAGCACGCTACCGCTGGCCGACTTCGAGTACTATCTCCGCCCGTGAAACTGGACACAGATGGGTTTAAAACCCGATCACCGACCGCGCCTTTTGGCAGTGAAACCCGTTTGCTATTGGCAGAATTGGGTATGGATGAGAGTGCAATAGACGATCTGCTAGCAGCAGGCATCAGCCGCGAACTTGATTAAGCACCCTTGAACTGGGGGTCTCTCTTCTCAACGAAAGCGGCAATACCCTCTTTGGCATCCTGACTACTGCTGCAGATATTCTGGGCATAGGTTTCATACTCAAGGGCCTCCCTGAGTGAACTGTCCATGCTCTTGTACATGGCTCGTTTGGCCATTCGAATGGCAATCGGAGGGCCTTCGGCGAATGTTGCAGCCATTTCGAGGGTAGTTTTCATTAGTTCTTCTGGCGTGCTTAATTCGGAAACAATCCCGAGAGCCAGGGCTTCTTCCGCGTCGATCATTTTCCCTGACCAGGTTAATTCGCAGGCTTTTGCCATGCCAACCAGCCTGGGTAGAAAGTAAGTGCCGCCCCAATCAGGATGCAGCCCGCGCCGAGAAAACGTTTGTCCAAATCTTGCTTTAACGGACGCAATGCGAATATCACAGGCAAGCGCAATATTCATGCCCGCTCCAGCGGCAGCGCCATTTACAGCAGCAATCACAGGTTTACTGGCATTGCGCATGGCTAGTACGGCCCTGTCTCGTATCGGTGCAATCTTTTCTTCCATGGGGCTGATGGTTTTTGTTTTATTGGCAGCGTTCATGGCTTTTACATCGCCACCGGAGCAGAAGCCTCGCCCGGCACCGGTTATCACAATCACTCTTACACTGTCGTCACTGTCGGCTAGCGTGACTGCCTCAAAAAGGCCCTGCCGCATTGAGGGGGTCAGGGCATTGAGTGTTTCCGGTCTGTTAAGCGTGATAGTCGCGATAGCGTTTTGCTGTTCATAAATGAGGTGTTCGAATTGCATCAGGGGTCTCCTTGGATACTGATCGTTTCATTTTGGCTTTTGGTCATTATTCGTTATACAACGGTTGGACTGTGATAGGGTCAGTTCATTAGAGCAATCACCTCGGAGCCTGTAAAGGAGACTTAATGACAGAGTCACGAATAGGCTTGAAGCTCGGGGAGTTCTGGGAATTCGTCTCGCGGCAGGAATTTTGTTCGCTAGCCAAGTTGGTGAATTTGTCTTCTATATTAAATAAAGTGCGCGAGCATCAACAGGTGTTTCTGGCATGCCGATGCCAATGCGCTGAAGCTAACAGGAACACACTAAGATAATCGGAGTCTGGAAAATGCAACCACGGCGTAAAGGTCACTACTATATTGATACTATATTGCGTTATTATGAGGGCTGTAATACCGCTGATGTGGACTTGATGATGAGCACCTTTACTGATGATGTAGTGCATTATTTTGTCGATCATGGTGAAGTCAGGGGCGCCCGGGGTCTTGCTGAATACTGGGCCCGGGTGGGGCCTTTAACCCAGGCTAACTGGATACTTGACCATACGGTGATTCAGGAACCCGAAGCGGTTATTGAGTGGAGTATGCGTTGGGTGCCCAAACAGACGGGCCAGGCGGAGCTGCTACGGGGCAGCGAATGGTATATTTTTGAAGGAGGTAAAATCAAGGAGATTCGGTCTTACCATGCGAATTTTTACCTTGCATCCACTCGTAATGCTGAATTACATGACTTTGATTATACGCAACGCGGTTATCGAGTGATGTAGCCCCATTGGATTGATTTGCCCGCATTGAGACTGATGCGGAGGTTGATACTTATCCCTTGGGTGATGGGTTGGTCGCGGATCGTATGAGCGATCAGGATTGTTATTACACGGTAGTATTAAATGAGTGAGGAGGGCGAGGGAAATGAAGAAGTATCTTCTGGTCATAATAGCCTGTTCAGCTGGTATGAGTATCCTTCTCAGTGTTTTGCTAATCAACATGGGGGTAGAAGGGGTGCAATGGCTGGTTGGTGGTGTGGTAGGTGGAGTGATTGGCGCAGTCTGTGGGGTGTATTTTCAAAACAAGTAAGCTGCCAAGGCACCGACTGAGGATGAGTCGCATTGAACTGGCCTTGAATCAAATAATGAGGAGGCCGCTTTACTCTTCAGGCGGTGTGTAACGTTTCCACATTACCTGCTGCGGCGGCGCATGCCGAGTGCGAGCATCTGGTTTCAGGTGACTTAAATGGTGAGAAGAAAATGGATAGGGCTAGGCTTTAGCGTCAGTGATATCGAATAATAGGTGTTGTGATAGGTCCCCAATCAGGTCTGGTATGGATTGTCTTTGGTGAAAGCGCCACCGGCCATTAACTCGCTCGAACTTGTCGAGGTAACGTCCGGCTATGATCGGTTGTAGAGCGAAACCGTCGCTTGCCTGTAACACCGTAAAATAAGATCTGGCGGTTGCCTGGTTGGCAATGTCATCGACCTCAATAATCACATTAGTGGTGATATGTTTTGTTTGCGGGTTACCGGTATTGGGGTTGATGTTAACTGCCCGACTCTGGACATTGAGAAACTCTTCACTACCACTGGCGACCAATTTTCCGTCTGGGCCGAGAAGCTGGGCATGGCTAAAAAGGTCTGCCATGCGACTCAGGTCGCCAGCGTCTATCAACTCGGCATATCGGTAGATCAGGTGTTCTATTTGACGATAGCTATCCATGCGGGTACTTGTCGAACCTGCTAACGCTGTACACTTAATGGCTTTAGGAAATACATAGAAATCGTGCTGATAACCGCTAGTGCCACTAGGTAGATAGCCGGTGAGGCAAGGTCACCCGTTGTCTGGATCAGCCAGGTGCTAACCAGCGGGGCGGTCCCGCCGAAAATAGCCAGGGTGATGTTATAGCTCAGCCCAATGGCTGTATAGCGGACCTTGACCGGGAAGCACTCGACCATAAATGCCGGCAGAGGTCCCTGGATAAGGCCCAGTAACACGGCAAAAAGCAGTTGAATGACCAGGGCATATAACATGACGCCCTGGTCCAGGATTAGAAATGCAGGATAAACGAATAGGCCCATCAGAACAGTGGCAGTTAGCATGATGGGTTTTCGGCCGAGGCTGTCAGAGAGATGCCCACCCAGCGGAATCATGATCAGTAGCAATACCATGGCCGTTGTATTAACGCCCAAAGCATGGGCTACCGGTGGCGTAACTATTTTTGACAGGTAAGTTGGCATCCACACGAACAGTAAATAAAAACTGGTAGCGAACAGTAAAATGCTGACAGAAAGATGCAGTACTCGTCCGGGTATGTCGCGTAGTACGGCGATAATAGGCAAGCCAGCATTAGCTTCGTCTGCATCGGCTTTTTCAAAATCAGCTGACTCAACCAAGGTTCTGCGCAGCCAACTACCGACAGCAAAGATAACGATGCCCATTAAAAAGGGGACCCGCCATCCCCATTCATTCATGGCTTCTTCGGTCAGCAGGCTGCCCAGCGTTGAGGCGACTAAAGAGCCTAACAGGATGCCGCCAACACCACCGCAAACCGACCAGCTACCAGCCAGGCCACGGCGATTGGCAGGGGCTGTCTCCACAAGGTAGGACATGGATCCAATGAGTTCGCCGCCGACCGATATGCCCTGGATAAGGCGCAATAGTATGAGTAAAACTGCCGCAGTTGAACCAATTGAGGCATGAACGGGTAGCAGTCCGACCAGCACCGTGGGTACCGCCATCATGGCGATAGACCATTGCAGCGCAATTTTTCGCCCAAGGCGGTCGCCTATATAACCGAAAATGATGCCGCCTATCGGTCTCATTAAATAACCTGCTGCGAATATACCGTAGGTTTTGATCAGCCCGGTAAGACCATTATCTGCCGGGAAGAAAAGTGGGCTCATGATAGGTGCTAGGAAACCGTAAACGGCAAAGTCGTACCACTCCAGCACATTGCCGACGGTGCCAGCGAGTGCGTGACGACTACTATTATCGCTATTATTCGAATTCATTGACCTGCCCGTTGTTGAATCAACTTTTAGCACTTTGATTAAAGAGTGGCGGACCTGCAAGCGCTTTTTTAAAGCGGAAGACGGGTTTTGGTTGAACGGTCGGGCAGTTCAGGTCCCGCTGGTATGCACTTGAGGTTATCGAGAACTAGAAGCCGAAGTTTGATACCTCAAGCGCAGACGGATGTAAATCAGTACAAGGATGATGTAAATCACCACCAATGCCCAACCGGTGATGTCGATATCTGAGAATGACAGTGCTGCCTGCCCCATGAGAACGCAAATGCCAAAGGCGCTGATTAATTTAAGGTGCTTGGCAGACAGATTCATACGTGCATTGGTAAAGGCTTCGGGTAAGCGCTTTTCAAAATTCATTGCTGCGATAAGTGGAATAAGGTCGCATATAAATACTAAGCCTCCTCCCAGCATGATGATGTAACGCAGGTCCTTACCGGCAATGATGGGTGCCGAGGCAAACACAAGCAGTATCGTCAGAAGGATATGCGGGGTGTTGAAACGCTTGTTGACCACGGCAAGGCGTTTCGGTAACCAGCCGTCTTCGCAGGCGATTAGTACTGATTTAGTGGCCCATGAGAAGGTGGAATTGATGCTGGTTGCCAGAGCAAACAAGCCAGCACCAACGATAAAAGCAGTATAAACGGTGGGAGGTAAGATAGCTTTTGCTACCTCGGACAAAGGTTTACCTGCTGTCTGCTCGATTGGGAGAATTCCAACTGCAACGATGGATACCAGAGCAAAAAAGACCGCTGCGAGTGCTGTGCTGTAAATGATTGCTCTCGGCAGGTCTCGATGTGGGTTTTTCATCTCACCACCAAGTTCGGATATATACTGGGCGCCGCCGGTAGAAAAGGACAACACCACGCAGGCCAGGCCAAAGCCGTACCAACCGTTTGGAAACAGGCTTTCAGAGGTAGAGAACTTTGTGTAGTCGACTTCCAGAATGCCGAAGAAGATTAGTGACGAAAGGCCACAAAGGAGAAAGACAATCATCACTTTCTGTACTGCTGCGGCCTGCTTGACGCCAAATAGATTAACGCAGTAGAACACGATCAGGATACCGAGGGCGATGGCTTGAACATTCAGGTCAGGCAGTAGTGCTACCGCGTAAGAGGCAAATCCGAGGGCAAACAGCGCAATCAGGATATGGGTAATCAACAGAATGGCGAGGTAGAAAAACCCGACCTGTGGTCCCAAAATCCTTTTACAGTACACGTAGAGCCCGCCTGTTGCCGGCATCGCCGAGCCCATGAAGGCGACTGGAAGTTGCTTGATGATGGACAGGCAGGCCGAGAGAACAAACGCAAATGGAATCGCATAAGCGGTGAACTCAATACCTATGCCGATAAGCACCATAATACCTGAACCGATGACCTGCCCGAGGGCAATAGCAAAGACGTCCCAGAAACTGAGCGATTTCTTTAATTCCACTGACATCGTCCTGTATCGTTTGGTTTGATCAAATCTTTGCCAGCGCCGTATCAAAATCGGCTATCAAGTCGGCTACGTCCTCGAGGCCGGTTGAAACGCGAATCATGCCATCGGCAATGTTCATTGCCAGGCGCTGCTCTTCTGGTATATCGAGGAATGCCATCGAGGCGGGTATCTGCGTCGTTGTTCGAACACCGCCGAGACTGGCCGCAAAACAGGCGAGTTCCAGATTGTCCAGAACCCTCAGCGCTGCGTCAGCATCATCGACTTCAAAGGTCAGCATAGCCCCGAACTCTGGCAATTGTGCTTTGGCAACCTCGTGCTGGGGATGTGATGGCAATCCTGGGTACCATACCTTGCCTATAGCTGGATGGGACTCAAAATAGGATGCCAGTTGCGCCGAGGATTGGCATTGCCGTTGTAGCCGCACTGCGAGCGTCTGGATGCCCCGCACTAGCAACCACGCATTGAACGGTGGCAGTGGTGAACCCAGCTTAACCATGGTGTTCCACCTGATCTGTTCGAGGAAATCGGCTGGCAAACGCTGTGACTTCATGCAGATGGCGCCACCGAGCGCATCGCTGTGACCACCGATGAACTTGGTCGCGCTTTCAAGCACAATATCCACGCCCCATTCCAGAGGCCTGGCAACATAGGGACTGGCAAAGGTATTGTCACAAACCAGAATTGCGCCGCTGGTTTTTGCTATCTCTACCAAAGGCGGAATAGCTGAAACCTTCATAGTTGGGTTGGCAATGGTCTCGAAGTAGATGACTTTGGTGTTAGGGCGTAGCGCCGCCTGCACGGCGCTCGGGTCGGCTGTATCGACAAAGGTTGTTTCTATGTTGTAGTCGGTGAAGCGGTGATCCAGCATTTCATGGGTTGAGCTGTAGGTTGTCCAGTCGCAGACGAGGTGGTCCCCGGCTTTGAGCAGCCCGAGCAATGTAACTGAAATAGCAGCCATACCCGACGCAGTAGCCAGGCATGCATCGGCTCCTTCGATCATCATCATTTGTTCTTCGAACTGGTACTCAGATGGATTACCACAGCGGCCGTAAATATTGACATCCTTACGCTCGCCGTCAATCACTCGTTGATAGATGTCGGCGTCATACTGAAAGCTCGAAGACATGAAAATAGGTGGGCTGATTGACTTACTGGCGTCATCTGGGGGCAGATAAACCGCCTTGCTGTTAAAATGAAGATTGGCCCTTTTTTCCGACTTCACGACATAGCCTCCGGTTTACTTGTTTGGACCCTTTTCCCAAGCGGGCCCTGATACTGCATTGTATTATAACTATCCTGACTGTAGCACGTTGCAGGGTGTCGTGGTTTTGCGGAAATTCTAAAGTTTTATGTCTCAAATTCGATTTTAATTTGACAGAGTACTTCGGTGTCTTTGTGGTAGAGAGGTCGGAAAAAAACGATTGAAGGGGTCATAAACCTGATAAAAAGCGAGTCGCTCAGTATTTCTAAGCCCCTTGCGTTGCATAGACTTGACCTACACAAGAGATGCCAAGACCTATGAGGTTACCGCTTCAGGAGAAGCAGGCGCGTATGAGAGAGTTTACCTTTCTTATGAATTTACCGATAAGCAGGACATGCAAGATTGCGGAGCGTATTTGGGCTTCGCCTGAATTCAAAATGGAGAGGAAATCGTTATGGCTTCTGTTCAGGAAATTTAGTTTAAAGATGGTGCAGTCTTTGATCTGTGGGGTCTCAACCCAGTTATTGACGTTAAGTTGCACTATGTCGATGGAGTAGTGGACTTTGTCGTCAAGACAATGAAATTTGAAGTGACTGATTAATTTCTAACAGTGATTAATGAATTCAATTCACCTTCCTTAAATTTCCCACAGAAACTGCTGCCAATATGACAAGCATTAATAGAGTAAACTCTTTATCTTCGACAATTGAAACAACAAGAATTGCTGCTGCCCACATAATTGATTGTGATATTAAAATTTTTTTATTCACTGTGCTCTCCAAGAATACCTTTTTCTTTTAAAGTTGCTGTTAGTTGTTTCATTTTTCCTAAACACATAGTTCCCTATATGAAACCTGTTGCCCCTAAGGACATGCCTGCCATTCCAAATGCAAACACTTTTATAGTTCAATCCATGCCTTGGCAACTAGGGTTGAGAAAGACTCAAACAAGCTGCGCAGGTATGGCTTAAAACTGACTAGGCGCTCTGTGGTTCCTCCCGATAAACCTCGAAGTCCAAACGATCCAAGCGCAGCGTATTCAGCATGGTGCTTAATGAGGCCATTGCTATTAGCTGGCAATAAAGACTCATTGCAGCTGGACTCAAACGAACCAGTTCATAGGTGTCAATGGTTTCGGAGATAACAACAAACAGGCTCATACCGATACTGACATAAAGCATTGAAGAAATATTCGCTCTAGCCTGTAGTTTGCGTTCTGTCCCACTTTGGTAGGGGTTCTTTTTTCTAGCGTAAATGAGCCACCACGCTCCCAAGGCAAATCCCATATTACCAAGACCCAGAATTAACCAGCGATAAAAGGTACTGGTGTCAAAGCCAATATTAAAATCATTCATGAAAGCGTCGAGAACAAACGAGACCGTTAAAATAATGATAGTAACTGTAAATAGTGGCCTGGGGACGATATCAAACAAGCGGCGCGGACTTAGTTCAGCCTTGCGGGTTGTACGCTGATCGGATTGTCGCATCAGTTTCAGTTGTTTGAATTCCGCTAGCTCCAAGGCCAGCTGCGGCATCATTTGAATCATAAAGATCGCCCAGGGCACCATTTGCGCATGTTTTGCTGAGAGATCAAAATCGATAGCAAGCATGGCCATCATGACACTACAGCCGAGGATAAGTAAAAGCTGGTTGGCCAGGCGATAGTTTTGATGCAGCCGTTCGTAATAGCTGGCCGGTTTTGGATAGAGCCTAGGGTATTGGTCTGGCGTATAAGTGTAAAAAGCCGTTTGCATGCGCTGGTGAATCCGGCGCGGGAAATAAAAAGACATCAGCACAAGCTGGCTGGTCAAGAGTGCGTAAAAAATGATTGATTCCGTCATTGAATTCTCCTTAAAGCTCACGTTGGTTCATGACATTGCTAAAGGCGATGCGGATTTCTGAATCCGTTACCCCTCTGTCTCTGAACGATTTAATAGTGTCTGTTAGGTTGCCTATAACCCAGCCGTTAAGATCAACAGCGCAGTTGGTTTTGGCATCAGGGTGAATGAAGGTGCCGCGATAACCCTTGGTCTGAATCACGCTATCACGCTCTAGAAGCCGGTATGCCTTGGCGACCGTTTTATTGTTGAGTGCGAGGTCATTAGCCAATTGCCGAATAGACGGCAATGGGTCGCCGGGATGAATCCTGTTTTTCATCACGGCCTGTTTGATCTGTTCAATCAATTGCGTGAATACCGGAGTCGGTGCTTCGATATCTATTTGTAGTTCCATCAACGATGTGCCAGTTGTTCCACTCGTACTAATGGTACAAGTATTTCATGAATACGCAAGACTGTTTCGATAATTATTTTTAAATCATTGAAAAATAGAACTTTAAATTTTATTTTCTACCTGCAGACCATGCCGATGGATTGACCCTGGGTTATCTAGAAGGGATATAACGTGTGAATAGAGGGTACGAAATTGGATTCTTGAGTTTGCTCGTTGTTAGATATGCCCTGTAAGTGTGGCAGCCAATGGCAGGTTTACATTTACTTCAATAATTAAGAAGGTATATGTTTGAATGCTTAAGGATGGCGTTTTAACAAGGAGGGTAACCATGGGCCGACTGGCAAACATCAGATCTGAAAGTGGTGGGGTTCATCCCTTAGCCGAGAATAAGGTAAAGGATTTTCTTGAGCCGTATGTGCAGGGATTTATTGAAAATTCACCATTTGTAGTGGTGGCCAGCAGCAATGCTGACGGCGATTGTGATGCCTCCCCCAAGGGTGGCAAGCCAGGTTTTGTCAAGATAGTGGATGAGCGAACCCTGATGATGCCGGATATTGGAGGTAACAATCTTTTCCAGAGTTTCGAAAACTATGAATCAAATGCAAAGATCGGGCTGATCTTTATGATTCCGGGTATGGACGTGACCGTTAGAGTTAATGGCCGTGTTACGGTCGTTGAAAAGGAAGAATTCTCGCAAAGGGTGAAGGAACCAGAATTGTACTGGACTGATAAAAATTCGAGATTTGTGCAGGCGACCCTTATCGAGGTTGATGAGGCTTATTTCCATTGTCCCAGGTCGTTCAAGTTTGCGAGTCTTTGGGATACTGAGACTATTCAGGCCAACGCGCAGCGCTCGATAACCTCTTTAAAAGCTGAATGAAGCGGGCTTCCGCCTTCGTTGAGGAGGCGGTATTGCTCGGTAAACAGCCTGAACATTGCTATTTGGGCAAATGTTTCACCGCGGTTACATGGTGCTGGTCAGGAGACTAAAACATAATGACATTTACGCTTAATTTTTCTGAAGGCATTGCCCTGGTGGTGGGAGGGAGTGGCGGAATTGGCTCGGTCATCGCGTCCAGGCTTGCAATGGCTGGAACCCAAGTTGCAATAACTTATTATAAAAACAGAAGTGCAGCTGAGGACTTATGTGCAGAGATTAATCAAAAAGGCGGTCAATGTTTTCCCTATGAGTTAGATATACGCGATGACAAGGCAGTAGCGAAATTAATAGAAGAGCTTGTAGGTGAATTCTCGAATATTCACAGCGTGATCAATGCAGCCGGGTTTGATATTCCTCAGAAAATGATAGCTGACCTGGATCAGGAAACCTGGCACCAAGTAATAGACTCTGATTTAAACGGATTTTTTAATTTAGTTTCTTGCTCTTTAAAACACCTGCGAAAAAGTGGCGGGAGCTATATTTTCATCAGTTCAGCAGGACTTTTAAGGTATCCGCCGGGAGATATTCTTTCTGTTGCCCCAAAGGCTGCAATCGAGTCTCTGATAAAGGGCATAGCAAAAGAGGAAGGTGTCAACAATATACGCGCCAATAGTATCGCTTTAGGGGTGATTGAAACTGGGATTTTCTTAAGGCTGAAGAACCAGGATAACTCCTTTTTTGATGATGAATGGGAAGCCACAGTATTGAAAAACCTGGCTCTTAAACGTTTTGGCAAACCAGAAGAAGTAGCAGACTTAGCCGTTTTTCTAGCATCAGAACAAGCCAGTTACATTACCGGCCAGTTTATCGCGGTTGATGGTGGTTACGGCATATAGCGGTGACGGGGTTTCTTGTGGTGCGGTCTTCAAGCAAGATCAGCGTCCTGAAATTCTGAACGCTAAAGAACGGCCTGCATTCTGCAACCTATTGATTTTATTGGTCGGGATGGCGAGATTTGAACTCACGACCCCTGCCTCCCGAAGACAGTTTCTTATATTTGTAATTACTATAACACATTGATTTAAAAGAACTAGTTATCGTTTTTATGCCCCGATAATTTGTTGTGTGTATAGTATGTGTATAAAATATAGTCTATCTTTTTGCGGAATACACCCTATCACAGCACTCTCTTTTAACAGCATTGCTGTAGATATCAGTATATAACTATCGTCTCTTACAGCGCATCTGTGTGCGTCTAAGGGTGGGTTTCATCTACGTCCTCTGCGTTTGTTATTCTTCGTTA